>JAWOCF010000114.1:0-55033 GCA_046483935.1 Bacteroidales bacterium
GTGCCGGTTTTCTCGAATTTACGTTTCAATTTCTTCAGGACCCTGTCGATATTCTCGCCTTCTTTTACTGGGATAATAATCATAAACGCTTCCTTTTTATATGGGGTTTCTGTTCTTTATTTTTACCTGCCGGGTTTAAATCGGGATGCAAAGGTACAAAGAGTTTTTAATTTTCCAAAACCTAAAAAATATTCTTCAGCCTCAATTTCTTACTCTCTGGCTATTGATCTCATCCAGCCCGCTATTTCAGGTCATTCAGGCCATTGATAGTGGCTACACTATTCTTCTTGTTCTTCAGGTTGTCTTCCAGAAAACGGGTCAACTCCCTGAACAGGTGCAATCGTGCATTGCCTCCGCCAATGCCATGATTATGATTGGGATAAATCATCATCTGGAAGGGGACATCGGCCTCCACCAGGGCGGTGGTCATTTCCATGCTATTCTGATAATGCACATTATCATCGGCCGAACCATGCACCAGGAACAGGCTTCCCTTGATTTTGTCAACATGATTCACCGGTGAATTGTCATCATAACCATCAGGGTTCTCCTGGGGCGTGCGCATATACCGTTCGGTATACACTGTATCATAAAACCTCCAGTTGGTAACGGGAGCCACGGCAATGGCAGCAGCAAACTGATCAGCACCTTTTGCCAGGCATAATGATGAAAGA
The DNA here is from genome assembly GCA_046483935.1 of Bacteroidales bacterium. Lineage (GTDB taxonomy): Bacteria > Bacteroidota > Bacteroidia > Bacteroidales > UBA7960 > JAWOCF01. The sequence continues at coordinate 675 of JAWOCF010000114.1, forward strand.
TATCCCCCATAGCTCCAGCCAAAGATGCCGATGCGGCGGGCATCGATAAAGGCCATCTCTCCGAGTTTTTCGGCCGACTCAATCAGATCAGCCGATTCATATTTGCCCAGCTGCTGATAGGTCATCTTCCTGAAATATTCACCACGGGCCCCTGTTCCGCGGTTGTCGACCGACACCACCACGTAGCCCATCTGCGCCAGCATCTGGTACCACAAGCCATTGGATGCATCAAAGCGCTGGGTAACGGTCTGCGATCCGGGGCCCCCATATACATACATCAACACCGGATACTGCTTATTCTCATCAAAGTTGGATGGCTTGATCATCCAGGCATTCAGGTCAATACTGTCGGAGGTGGTAATGGTAAAAAATTCCTTGTTGATATACGAATGGTCAGCCAGGCGGGCAGCCAGCTGCTGGTTGTCTTCCAGCACGTTGATCAGTGTACCGTCGGCACGGTGTATTGAATATACCGGCGGGGTGTTGGCTGTAGAGTAGTTATTAATATAATACCTGAATCCTTTGCTGAAAGAAGGACTATTGGTGCCCTCTCCCTGTGTAAGCTGGGTTTTGCGGCGGCCATTGAGCCTTACCGAATAGAGGTTGTTTCCCAGAGGAGACTCCTCGTGCGAGAGGTAGAAGATCCTTTTATTATCTTCATCTACTCCCAGGAAACGCTGCACATCCCATTCGCCCGAGGTGAGTGCACGCACCTGGTTGCCCTGCATGTCATAAAGGTACAGGTGGTTGTATCCACTTTTCTCGCTGCTGATGATAAAGTGTTTTTCATCTTTCAGGAAGGTCAGGTCATCAGTGATGTCAACATAATACATGTTATTCTCCATGTAAAGCAAAGAGGTGGCACCTGAGGCAGCCTCAGCAAGCAATATCTCCAGCTGGTTCTGATGGCGGTTCAATCGCAGCACAGCAAGCTTTTCAGGGTCGGCAGTCCATTTGATGCGGGGAATGTACTGATCGGTTTCCTCGCCGGTATCAACCTGCAGGGTCTTACCGGTTTCAACATTATAGATGTGGATGGTTACTACTGAGTTGTCCTCTCCCGCCTTGGGATATTTAAAACGGTGCTCATTGGGATAGAGCTCTCCATACAACAGCATGGTAAACTCTTTCACCTGTGACTCATCAAAACGGTAGAAGGCCAGGTTCGCCCCGTCGGGAGCCCAGTAGAAACCCTGGGTGAATCCGAATTCTTCTTCATACACCCAGTCGGTGGTCCCATTGATTACCTGGTTGTACACCCCATCGGTGGTGATGGCCTGCTCGTGGCCGGTGTTCAGGTTTTTCAGGAAGATATTGTTATCCCTCACGAAGGCTACCATCGAGCCATCGGGCGAGAACTGCGGCAGCCGCTGTTTGCCGCCTTCCGACAAGGCCTCCAGATGCTGCCTCTCAAAATCCCAGATGTAATACTCAGCCATGCGCGAATGCCTGAAGATCGCCTCCTGCCGGACTCCGATCAGCAATTTCTTTTCATCATCGCTGAAGGAATAGGTATTGATGGCCAGGGGCTTCTGATTTTCATCGGTCAGCAGCTCGCGGGTTGTGAAAAGAGTCTCCAGCAATTGGCCGGTTTCATATTCATAAACATTCAGATCGGTATTGCGCTCCACGATCGAATACCTTTTGCCATCATTCAGGGATTGTCCCATACGAATACCTTTGGGGCTGAAATACCGCTGGCTCCATACTTGTTCCAGGGTAATGGGCTTGTCCTGAGCTTTCAGGGCATGGGGCAAAAAGATCATCATCAGAACAAAGCAGGCAATAAAAAGCCGCCGCACCTGTGAGTACCCGTTCATTGTTGATGTCTTCACCGCCTGAAGACATGTTCCTGTTTCTATGCTATTATTATTCATCATTTAAATTTTATAAAAGGGTTTTCTTTTGAGCCACTGTCATGAAGCACAAAAATATCATTATAAATAATATTCCAACCGCTTTTTTTATATAAAAGCAATTCAGGAGATATTATTGTAAGGAAGCTGTCGGGGGGAAATAATTTTACCAGTCAGGGCGGGCAAACCCTAAAAACTACTTATTTTAGCAGTTCAGAAATATCAAAGTAGTTTTTATATAAATGCAATACCTCATCCAGGTTCAGGGGTTCCACCTTTTCAATCTTATTTCCTGAAGGGATATACCAAACCTCAGCAAAGAAGTTGTACACATGGTAGAGTTTGATATTAAAATAAAGGAATTGCCGGGAAGTGATTTCCTGTCCATATTCAAAGATCAGGTAAACTTTCTCCTTGACGGGCAATTGGTGAAATTCCGACTTGGTCATACACCTGCTTTTTTTTCTACAAAATTATAAATTTCATAAGACAAATATCAAATTCTGAACTTTTTTTATTTTTAAAGTAAAAAGATCATAATGAAAAAATACATTCCCAATGTCGTCACCCTGATAAATCTTTTTCTTGGCTGCCTGGCGGTGGTGATGGCTTTTCAGGAGCAGCTGGTTTTGGCCGCGATATTTGTGGTTATTGGTTCCCTGCTGGATTTTGTAGATGGGTTTCTGGCCCGGATTCTCAAGGCAGGCTCTGTGTTGGGTGAGCAGCTCGACAGCCTGGCCGACCTGATCAGTTTTGGGATGGCCCCGGCAGCCATCATGTATCAATACATGGCGGGTGCTGCGCAGATCAACGGCAACCAGGTGTTGGCACTGATTCCTTACCTGGCGTTCCTGATTACTGTTTTTTCGGGCCTGCGCCTGGCCATCTTTAATGTCGACACCCGCCAGCGCACGTTCTTCGTGGGCCTTCCCACACCTGCCAATGCATTGTTTCTGGTGTCTTTTCCCCTGGTGATGGCCTTTCCCGGGTGGCAGACCATCATCTCGCAGATGGTGGAAACCCTGACCACCAACCTGTGGATGATGCTGGCCCTGGTGCTGCTGTTTTCATGGCTGCTGGTATCGCCCATCCGGATGTTTTCACTGAAGTTTACCTCCCTGAAGTGGCCCGGCAATCAGGTCAGGTTTGTCTTCCTGGCCGGCTCCCTGTTGTTGTTTCTGATCTTTCAGATCAGTTCAATACCGCTGGTACTAATTTTTTACATAATTTTGTCCGTGATTCAGCATTTTGCCATGCAACGCTCATAATGCTGTCGCACAAACCTGTTTTTCAAATCCCTGCGGCTGAAACACCGCCCAAAAAAAAGATATAATCTGATGATGTACCGTGCCGAGATCAACGTGATGCCCCTGAAAGCCCTGCTGGATCCCCAGGGAAAAGCCATTACTGCCAGCATGAAAAACCTGGGCCTTCCTGAAATAGAGAATGTAAGGATGGGCAAGCACATTACCCTTGAAGTAGAGGCCGCCGATCAGCAGGAAGCCACCCGCAAAGTGGAGATGGCCTGCAAGAAACTCCTGGCCAATCCCATCATGGAATTTTTTGAATTCCAGGTATTTGAATGTCAATAATAAAGTGGTAACTTGCAGGACAACGCACACTCCTTAACCCCCTTGTCCTGTGGCCGAAATTCACGAAACCGGGAAAACCGGCGAACAGATTGCCAGCAAGTATCTTGAACAAAAAGGATACCAGGTGCTGGAAACCAACTGGCAATCGGGCCACCAGGAAATAGACATCATAGCCCGTAAAGACGATCTGCTGATCATTGCCGAGGTAAAAACCCGGCGTACCAGGTTCTTTGGCGAACCCGAAGAATTTGTGACCCGCACCAAACAGCGCCTGCTGATCAAAGCGGCCAATCAATACCTTATCAGGAACGAGCTGGATCTGGAAGTGCGTTTTGATATTGTATCGGTATTATTGCAAGGGGAGCGCCACCAGGTGAGCCATATTGAAGACGCCTTCTACCCCACCCTGTAAGATTTCGCCCTTAAAACAACCCTTAAAATCCCTCCTGAGCCCTGTTTCTCCACTGGATGCACCCCCGGTGGCTGAGCCTGTCGAAATCACAGAAAAGTGGGGTAGCCTGTCGAAACCACAAGCAAAAAAATAGACAGCAGCTAAACCTTGCATATGACACAATGGTTATATTATTAAATGAAAGCCATGGAGGAAAAAAAGGAAAAAATAATGCGCTTTGGCATAGGTACCAAGGGATTTGTTTATTGCCTGATCGGTGGTTTGACATTAATGGCAGCCTTAGGCCAGGGAGGGTCCAAATCAGACAGTGGCGGAGCCCTGGAATTTTTAAGAAGCAATCCCTTCGGAATGATTCTGCTGGGAGCTACCACAGCTGGAATTCTGGCCTATGTGTTCTGGCGGTTTTATCAGGCCATCAAGGACCCGGAAGAAAAAGGAAATGACACCAAAGGGCTGGCCAAACGAGCAGGCTACCTGGCCAGTGGTATCTTTTACAGCTTTCTGGCATTCACAGCTGTTGATATGCTGTTGGGCCTTGGGGGTGGCGGTGGTGGCTCGGGAAATAGCCAGGAAACGATAGCGGCCAGGGCACTCAGTCAGCCTTTTGGACAGATCCTGGTTGCAGTGATTGCTACCGGTTTTCTGGGAAAGGCCCTGTATCAGATGTACAGGGCATACACCGAAAAGTACAGAAAGAAACTCAAAGAACAAGGCTTGTCGGACAAAACCCAGAAGCTGGTATTAACCCTGGGCAAGTTGGGTTATACCGCCCGCGGAATAGTGATCGGGGTCATTGCCTTTTTATTCTATAAGGCCGCCCTGACCTACAACTCTGACCAGGCAGGAGGCACCAGCGATGCTTTTGGTTACCTGCAGGATCAATTCGGAACCATTGTGATGGCAATCATTGCGGCTGGTCTCATCATGTATGGCGTATTCTTAATAGTAAAAGCCAGGCATCGTGATATGAGCATGATCTGAAATCTGCCTTGTTGCTTAGCATAATACAAAATAGCATTAATCTGCAAAGAAGCAGGAAATATAACCCGATCACTTAAGAGCCTGTTCAACCATTTTTATCAAAGTTTCGACCGGACCAAAATAGGGAGTGACCTTTTCTTCAGTGAAGTCAAACAAATCAGCATAATCCCCTTTTTGTCTCCAGGTGAACAGCTGAGAATACATCCTACCCAATTCCGCAGGGAATAATCCTTTCCGTATATAGTTTTCAGAAAACTTTATTTTTACCCCATTATGCGTAGTTGTCCTGAAATTCTCATTTAAAAGCAATGCCATTACGGCATAATAAGCTGAATAGTAAAGCCTGTTAATTGCAGAATTCCAACGGTGATTCTCAGCTAATAGTCTGGCGTCCTCCAGCGTTTCTTTGGCTCTTTGCAAACGATAGTTAATCAAATCTTTTCTGCTTCCGTTCATTTTAACCGGATACCTTCTTTATCAATATTCTCAAAAAGCGGAGTGATATTATATTTATTAATCCATTCTTCTTTGGGATAAATGAGCGGTGAGATGATTTGCCCTGTTTCCAATTCAATATTGTAAAAATCATCCATTATTTCTGTCTCAAGCTCAAAAGGGATGGTATCAGTATTCAGCAGGATTAACACGTCCCAGTCAGACCCAGCACTTGCATCCCCACGCGCCTGAGATCCATAAAGGTAAATCTCGGCATCAGGATACTTTTTTTTAGAAAGTTCCAATATCTTATGAATTACTGTTTCGCGCCTGGTCATACAACAAAAATAATAATTTTTAGCTATTACAACATTGAAATACAGAGTTTTTGCATCAGCTTGATGTTCTTTGCCTGGCAGCAAATCTCTTCTTCTGCTTCCTCACCAATTCAATATGACCCTAATTAACATACCAACTAAAAAGTGATTTCCCCTTATTGAAGTTTTGTATAAATTCTATACATCCCCTGAGCACGGTTTGCCCCAGACCACCCAAAGCAAACCTTGAATAAGCCTTGTCTCGGAGTTGGTACGGCCCTGATAGGGAGAAGTCAAAGTGGATTAAAAAGTAGCCTGTTTTTCGTAACACACTCTTTTCTCTTACTGTTACATAATAAAGCAACCAGGCAACATATTTCAAAACCAGTAAAAACAAAATGCGGATGATGCGCTGAAAAGCACATTTTTTTTCGCGTTACAAAAGAGAAATATCAACTTTAAAGTTGAAAATGACACTTTTAGTGAATGGTTCACCTGGGCCGGTTGTTTCGCAAATCTGCCCTTTAAATCATTTCGCATAATGACTTGTTACATAATATCTGTTCCGGCAGAACAATCTCTGTTGAAAATTGTTTCCTGTTAAACTATTTATACAATAAAAATAAATTAACATGCAAGAAATAACAGAAAATCAGGAAATCGTACGAATGCCTTTGATCGGCGATCATGCCCCGTCATTCCAGGCAAAGACCACCATGGGCCCGATCAACTTTCCGGAAGATTATGAAGGCAAGTGGGTCATTTTGTTCAGCCATCCGGCCGACTTCACCCCGGTGTGCACCACCGAGTTTATGACTTTTGCGCACATGCAGGAAGAATTCAGGGAACTGAACACCGAGCTGGTTGGCCTTTCAATCGACAGCATCTTTGCACATATTGCCTGGCTGCGCACCATCAAGGAGAAGATCGAATTTAACGGGATGAAAAACATTGAGGTGAACTTCCCGGTCATTGAAGATATCAAGATGGATGTGTCGCGCAAATATGGCATGTTGCAGCCCAATGCTTCCAGCACCCAGGCGGTGCGTGCCGTATTTATCATCGATCCCAAGTCAAAAGTCAAGGCGGTGCTTTATTATCCGCTCAGCACAGGACGCAACATGGACGAGATCAAACGCATGATCATCGCCATGCAGAAGGCTGAAAAAGAACAAATTGCCACCCCTGCCAACTGGCAGCCCGGCGATGATGTGATCATCCCTCCTCCCGGATCATGTGGCACGGCCCGCGACAGGATGCAAAACCTGGACGATGACACCTACTGCCTGGACTGGTTCCTGTGCTTCAGGAGAGAAAAGAAATAATAGGGCTGTTGGCGTTTGGCTTTTAGCTTTTGGCATACGTGAGGCAGTTGATTATCACCACAACTGCTCATCTGCTAATCCGCTAATCTGCTAATCTGCTAATCATCTAATCTGCAGCCAACTGCAGGAAGTATTCGCGCTGGTCCTGGCTCAACCCCTGGTGAGTCAGGGCCAGCTTTTTTATGGTGTTTTTTACCCTTGCCATACCCCCGGGATCTTTCATGGCTTTAAGAATCATGTAGTGATAATAACGATAGGTGAGGTTCCGTGGGTATGTTTCAATCAGCCAATTTACCCAATCAAGGGCCTTGAGAGGCTGTTTTTCCATCTCCAGATATATTTTCATTAGCAGAAACCGGGCTTCCGTTTTCCAGGTCAGATTGTCGCTGAGGGCTGCCAGTTGCAGCTGATCGAGCCCCAGCTGCATATCACCCTCAGGGAAGATATTTTTGAAGACACTCAGCACCGGAAATCTCACCTGTGCATACCCCGTCATGTAGTTATACAACCCCGAGGTAAGCATGAAACCCTGGTGCTGCCGCTCTTTGCCCATCGAATATTTCACCTGCCAGGTGCAGGCACGCAGGTTTTTCATGATACGCAGGTATTCCTTCTGGCGCAGGCTCATCTGGGCCTCCATGGCATAGATGCTGATGTGATAAAAAACAACATTCAGTTGCGGCTGGTCTTCCCCTTGCGGCAGGCCATCCTGTGCCCGGGCAATGGTGGCTGCATATTGCTGTTCGAGGTGCTGGTTCAGGGGATGGGTAATAATCATCCACCACAGGTAACTGGCACGCGCGAAATGGCTGATATAGTGGGTTGAATCGAGCTGCAGCATCCCTGTGGAGATAGCGTCGGCGCGCTGAAAATCAAAGTCATACAATGCATGCATGGTCTGATTAAAAAGACCTTCAAGATGCACCTCACGGGCCTGCTTTGTGGAGCCGGCCTTTGCAGGGTAAGACATACCGGCCATGATGGCCGGCAACAAAAAAATGACCAGGGTCTTTTTTATCAGCTTCATCAACATTCTTTTCAACATTCAGCCGGTAAAAATACTATAATTATCAGGGAAAGAAATTGCGTGCATCGCGCAAAAAGATTACTTGCGCAGCACCAGCCGGAAAGTGGTGCCCTGGTTGATGGTAGAAGACTTTACGAATATTTTGCCTTTATGATAATTACGGATAATCCGCTTGCTTAACGACAGGCCCAGGCCCCAACCCCTTTGTTTGCTGGTATACCCGGGGTTAAAGATCGTCTTGAACCGTGACGAAGGAATTCCTTTCCCGGTATCGCTGATATCGATAATTACGTCACGTGCCTGGTCTTCGATATGAATGGTGATGGTTCCCTGGCCTTCCATGGCATCAATGGCATTCTTGAAAAGATTCTCAACGACCCATTCAAAAAGGTTGGCATTCAAAGGCACCATTACCTGGGGATGAGAAGCATTGATTTGGAAATGCACCTTGCGGGAGGTTCTTTTTTTCATGTACTCCACGGCTTCTTCCATATGGCTTACCACATCTTCGGGCACCAGCCTGGGTGCAGAGCCGATTTTTGAGAACCGGGCTGTTATATTCTCAAGACGTTTTACATCTTTTGAGATTTCCGTAATGGTTTCCTCATCCACTCCCTTCATCTTCAGCAATTCTACCCATGCCATCAGCGAAGACAGCGGGGTGCCCAGCTGATGTGCCGTTTCGCGCGACATGCCTACCCACACCTGGTTCTGCTCAGAGTTGCGGGCCATGCTGAACAGCACATAAGAGACCACCAGGAAAATCCCGATTACCAGGAACTGAAAGAAAGGGAAATACCGCAGCTGGGTCAGCAGAAAGGAGTTGGTATAGAATACATGGCAGGTACCATAAATGGGCAGGTCGATGGTGATGGCCGGGTTGCGCCCTTCCATGGAGGCAATCAGGGCCTGCTCCTGCTCAGGGAGGGAAGGATCAAAATCGTGGATGTTTCCATAATCGATGATCTGGGTGCGCAGGCTGTCGGTGATAATGACCGGCACATTGGCCGAGTTGATGACAATTTCGGAAAAGAAGGAGTTGATCAGCTCGTCCATCACCTCCCTGAGCTGATTGAACACCCGCGAATCCTGGTAATAAATTCTCTGGGTTTCGTTGGCAAAGGGCTCTCCAAAGGTGAATAACAAAGGAGGATATACCGAGAAGTATTCTTTCAGCCGCGGGGTAAATTCTTCAGGAGTTCCGAACTCTTCATCCAGGTTGCGGTGAAACTCTATCTGCTGTTCATCATTCACAATAATAATGGGAATTGTGGTGTTGGAAGCGATAATCTGCGAATAAAAGGTGAGCTCAGCATCATTGCCGTCGTGGTCGATAATGCGCTGGTAAGCCATTGTAAGCAACTCCACGCGTTTGCGTTCCTCGCGCTGGATGTCGCGGTAAAATTCCTCGGTATCCTTCATCAGGCGTGCCCTGGCCTGAATGGCATCGACCCACAGGGATACTTTCTGATGTTCGTCTTCAGCAATTTTCTTCACCAGGATATTGGTGTAATAAAGTGAAGCGCCCACAATCAGGGCCGCAAAGATCAACAGGAACAGCTTCCAGCGTTGTTTGCGCGAATGGATCTCAAGACTTTTAACGCTTCCGGAAATACTCAATGTTCAAGGGGAGTTAATTTCAATGTTTTTTTTGCAAAACTAATGAATTTCAGGCCAGTCACCTGATCTTTAGTGCAGAAATAAAACGACAGGCTTTTCATATTATTATCTTTCATCACTCCTGATCCAGCATCCTGCGGCCCTTCTCCAGCAATTGTTGATGTTCCTTTCCGACCCGGGGATATTCAAGCTGCAGCTGATCCAGATGATCCACCAATATGTGGCAGACGGCCGTGCGCGCAAACCACTTCTTGTCGGCAGGGATCACATACCAGGGGGCAAAGGTATGGCTGGTTTGTGAAAGCATCTTCTGATAGGCCTCCATATAATCATCCCAATGCTGGCGCTCTTCGATATCCGAGAGGGCAAACTTCCAGTTCTTGGAGGGCTTTTCTATCCTGGAGAGGAATCTTTTTTTCTGTTCTTCTTTTGAAACATTCAGAAAAAACTTGACCACGTGAAAGCCATTCACAGAAAGATATTTCTCGAAATGGGCAATATCATGATACCGCTGCTCCCAGAAATCTTCCTGCGGGGGTTGATCCTTTTCCAGGAATGGCAGGTTCTGGTGGTTCAGCAGCTGAGGATGCACCCTGACGATAAGTACCTCTTCGTAATACGAGCGGTTGAAGATGCCAATATTGCCCCGGGCAGGCAGCTCCTTGACACAACGCCACATAAAATCATGCATCAGCTCCTGGTCTGAAGGGGCCGAGAAGCTTCTGATGCGGCATCCCTGCGGGTTCACCCCTGAGATCACATGTTTGATGATCCCGTCTTTGCCTCCGGCATCCATGGCCTGCAGAATGATCACCAGGCCGTGTTTTCCCTGGGCATACAGCTTGCCCTGCAACTCGCGAAGCTGCCGCAGGCCATCTTTAAACAAGGGCTTGATCTGCTTTTTCCCGGAGTAGGAGCCTGTAAAAGCAGGATCATGATCCGACAACGTGCCCAGGGAGTCGTACAGGAAGGCTTTTCGGAAATTCATGGGTTTTTCTTTCATAGAAAGAGGATATTTCGGTCAACTCAAAGATACAACATATCTGTAAACCACCTGCCGGAAGGAGAACGAATCGGGTCAGTTCATAAAAATTTGCAAAGCAACGGAATGTGAGTACATATTCCCTAAATTTGCAAATTAAAATAAGTAATACTTATAAAAAGGCCCATTATCTCATGCCATTTCTAAATTCAGTTTTATCCTGGTATTTTAAGAGCCGCTATTCGCAGATCGAGAACTTCAAGAACAACCCCATAGAGGTACAAAATGAATTGCTGAAGGATCTGTTGCAAACAGCAAGCAACACCGAATGGGGAAAAAAATACGGCTTCAAGAGCATCAGCAATTATGAGGAGTTCAGGCAGCGGGTGCCCCTGCAGGATTACGAGCAGGTAAAACCCTATGTTGACCGTTTGCTCAAGGGAGAAAAAAATCTGATCTGGCCAGGAGAGATCAAATGGTTCGCCAAATCCTCAGGCACCACCAGCGATAAAAGCAAGTTTATTCCCTTAAGCGAGGAATCGCTGGAAGATTGTCATTTCAAGGCGGGAAAAGACGTGATGTCAATCTATTGCCAGAACAACCCCGACACCAAGATCTTCAGCGGCAAGGGCCTGATCATGGGTGGAAGCCATAAAGTCAGCGAGTTCAGCAACAATGCCTATTTTGGTGACCTGTCGGCCATCCTGCTACAGAATTTTCCCTTCTGGGGAGAGTTTTTCCGGACCCCCGAGCTGAAGCTGGCCTTATTGGAAAACTGGGAAGAAAAGCTTGACCGGATTGCGCATACCAGCAGCCAGGAAAATGTAACCTCCATCAGCGGGGTGCCTTCGTGGAATCTGCTGCTGTTGAAAAAGATCCTTGAAATCACCCGAAGCAAAAACATCCTGGAAGTGTGGCCCAACCTTGAGTTGTTTATTCATGGAGGAGTAAGTTTTGTGCCTTACCGGGAGCAATTTGAGAAGATCATCCCTTCCTCCAGCATGTATTACCTGGAAACCTATAATGCTTCTGAAGGATTCTTCGGCATCCAGGAGAAACCCGGCGACAACGACATGCTGTTGATGCTGGACTATGGGATCTTTTATGAGTTTATCACCCTGGAAGAGCTGGAGAATGAACATCCCAGGGCGCTGTCGCTGGAAGAAGTAGAAGTGGGAACCAACTACGCCATGGTAATCACCACCAACGGGGGGTTGTGGCGGTACCTGATTGGCGATACGGTACAATTTACCAGCACTTCCCCTTTTCACATCCGGATTTCGGGACGCACCCGTAACTTTATCAATGCCTTCGGCGAGGAAGTTATCGTAGAGAACTCCGATAAAGCATTGGATGCGGCCTGCCGCCATACCGGGGCCATCATCAGTGAATATACTGCTGCGCCCATTTTTCTGGATCAGAAAGATGCTGCCGCCCACGAATATATCATTGAGTTTGAAGTCATGCCCGACTCCCTGGAAACTTTTACCCGGGTCATGGATAAAGAACTTCAGAATCTGAATTCTGATTATGAAGCAAAAAGGACTTCCGATCTGATGCTTAAGATGCCCAAGATTACTGTTGCTCCGAAAGACACTTTCTTCAACTGGCTGAAGTCGAAAGGAAAGATAGGCGGACAAAATAAAGTGCCCCGGCTTTTTAACGGGCGCAAATATGTAGAAGAGATTTTACAGTTTATTCATCAATAAAATCCACTGTGGTTTTTTTTGTTTCATTTCTTGCGGGATGGCTTCTTCTTTTTTCTGATCCTGTTCCTCTTGCTGCCCAACGGGTACTGACTCTTCCAGTGGAAGCCAGATTCTCGATGCTTGATGCTTTTGGGGCCATTTACTGGGTAGATGATAACGGGCTCAACCGGCAGGATGACCTCAGGAGCGAACCCAGGCATTACAGCAATCTGCGTTATGGCCCTATTAGTCATGTTGATGTATCCGACCCCTTGCATATCCTGGTATTTTATCAGCACAGCGGGATGATAGAGTTTCTTGACAAGAACCTGGCTCCCAAAGATATCCCTGGCTTCCCTCCTGCCTGGATGCAGGCCGATCCTCCTTCACTGGTAACAACCTCTGTTCAGCAGGGCTTCTGGGCCTTCTTTCCACAAACCATGAGCCTGAAACGGTACGATTCAAGAATGAACCTTCAGGCTGAAAATGAAAACCTTCAGCAACAGTTGCCACAATTCGCAGAACCCCTTTTTATGGTTGAAGCACAAGGACAACTATTTGTGGCAACCACCAATCATAACCTCTTTGTTTTTGACAGTTTCGGAAATTTTCTTTTTACCTTGAAAGGCCCTGAATCTGATCGCTTTCAGGTGGTTGGAAACAACCTGGTATCTTTTTCAGGCAATAAGATGCGCATTTTTAATTTCATCAAAAGCTCGGAAACAGTATATTTGCTCCCTGAAGGAAACATTCAGCAGGGTTTTATCAGAGGAGCGTCTCTGTTGTTGCAAACCAGTAACAGCATCAATAAGTACTTGCTGCCCATGAGCTTGTTCTGATTCCTGTTCGGTAACTATTAATTTTTCAAAGCACTACAGTATGCATATTGCCATCGCCGGAAACATCGGTTCGGGGAAAACAACACTGGCCGCCTTGCTTTCCAAACATTATGGCTGGGAAGCCCATTATGAGGATGTGGAAACCAACCCTTACCTGAATAATTTTTACGAAGACATGCAGCGCTGGTCTTTCAACCTGCAGATCTATTTTCTGAACAGCCGCTTCCGCCAGATCGTTGATATCCGCAATGGAAACAGCACGGTGATCCAGGATCGTACCATTTATGAAGATGCCAACATCTTTGCCCCCAACCTGCACGACATGGGGCTGATGTCATCACGTGATTACGACAACTATGCCAGCCTTTTCGAGTTGATGAGCTCCTTTATTCAGCCGCCTGACCTGCTGATATATCTCAAGGCCGGGGTGCCTACTTTGGTCAGCCAGATTCAGAAACGGGGCCGTGACTATGAGAATTCCATCAGGCTGGACTATCTCAAGAGCCTCAACGAGAGATACGATGAGTGGATCAACCGCTATACCCTGGGAAAATTGCTGGTGGTGAATGTAGATACCATCAAGTTCAGCGAGAACCAGTCCGATCTGGGGCAGGTGATCCAGAAAATAGATGCCGAGATCCACGGATTATTCAAAACCTGATAAGCTGCAGGCACATGATACTCCGGGTTTCAGTGCAGGCCAGGCAATCATCTGCACTGCAACAAGTGGAGGTGAACCACCAGGTCAGGGGCACTGAAAGCATGTCGACGCGGTAAATAATGCAGCAAAAGGATAACCAAATGGTCATAATTCCGTAGAAGTTAAACATATCTGGCGTTCACCTGCCCGGAAGCTTTTTTCAGGATCCTGCCTATCAAGCCTCTGAGCAGGAACGGGCCGCCTTTTCTGTCTTACAAACCAAAACACGAGAAAATGAAAATAGGCATTTACATCAGCGAACTGCTTTTTGATCATGAAAATGTGATCCTCCCTGGATTTGGGATCTTTTCTACCGAATACATCCCCGCACGGTTTATCCCTGAGGAGAAGAAAGTGGAATCTCCCTCCAAGGTCATTACATTTAACGAAAAGATCAGCAAAGGAGAAACCCCGCTTATTGATCATATTGCCCGTCGTGAAGCCATGGACAAGGAAGAGGTCTGGAAGTTCGTGCGTAATTTCGTAGAGCAGATGGAAAAGTCGCTGAATGCAGGCAGCAAGGTAGAGTTGGAAAAGGTAGGCATCTTCAGCAAAGACCCTGATGGGCTGCTGCTGTTCAGGCCCGACACCTCCATCAATTACCTGAGTGATGCTTCCGGCATGAGCAGCGTGAAAGAACCAGGTAAAACAGATGAAGACAATATTTTTATTGCTCCGGTAGTGCCTCCGGCAGGACCTCAGCAACCCCAACCCGATCAATCAGAAGGCAATGGTTCACAGCCAGCACCCGTTTCCGGGGCAGAGGAAACACAGAGCCCTCCCCCATCAGCTGACAGGGAACCAGCAAAGGCTAAACACAAACAAGGCCTTCCACCCGCCATGAAGTGGCTGGCATATACTGTTGTGCCATTATTGATCATCATTATTATCCTGGCCTTCAACTTCCGGTTCTTTTTTGGGGAAGGCGGGTTGTTCGGTGGGAGCAATCAGGTTGCACCGGTAGAACAGGTGGCCACCCCCCTGACACAGGATCCTGCAGAGCCTGAGCCCGAAGCGCAGGAGCCGCAGGCTGCATTACAGGAAGAAGAACAGCCAGAGGCCATTGATCCTGCAGCTGAGCCTCCCAGGCCTGAAGCAGGGCGCCCGGTATATTATATTGTGGTAGGAAGTTTTGAGAATCATCACCAGGCGCAAGCTCTTGCAGAAGACCTGCGAAAAGAAGGGGCTCCTCTGGCAAGCATTTTCATGCAAACCCCTTCAGGGTTTTACAGGGTGGCCTATGGATATTACTACGACCTGCAACAGGCCGAAGAACAATTACAAGAAGTGCAGACAAAGGTGAATTCAAATGCCTGGATCCTGCATCGATAATCCAATGTACTGAATATTATTTATCAATTTCCGTGGCTAAGAATAAATTGCATCGTTTTTCGCAGATACATACCTTTTCAAATGTGGTGCAGCCAGGCGATCACTATCCCTGTCCGGATCATCCCATGCGGGGACAATGGAACGAGGACTTTTTTTACAATGATCATCCCATCATCTTGGAAATAGGGTGCGGCAAAGGAGAATATACCCTTGGCCTTGCCAAAGCTTTTCCCGAACGCAACTTCATAGGTATTGACATCAAGGGCGACCGGCTGTGGAAAGGCGCCAAAAGCGCCCTGGAGCAAGGTCTGCAGAACGTAGCATTCCTGAGAATCCAGGCCGAACGCATCAATCATTTCTTTGCCGAACAGGAAGTGTCAGAAATATGGCTCACCTTTCCGGATCCTCAACCACAGGAATCCAGAATACGTAAGCGACTGATGTATCCGGCCTTCCTGAAAAGATATCGCCACATCCTGCAACCCAATGGCCTGATTCATCTGAAGACCGACAGCAGGTTTTTGTTCGAATATGCTTTACAGGTTATTGAACAGGAAGGCCACAAGTTGCTGCAACACTCCTTCGATCTTTATCATGATCCGGCCATTGAGGAACATGGCGTTAAGGATATTCAGACCTATTATGAGGGCAAATATCTTGAGGAAGGATTGCCCATCCATTACCTGCAATTTCGTCTGAAAGACTGAAAAAATCATGGAACCCGGTTTCTTCGAAAAAGTCTATCAGGTAGTGCGGCAGGTGCCTGCCGGCCGCGTTACTACCTATGGTGCCATCGCACGGTATCTGGGTTCTGCCCGTTCGGCAAGAATGGTTGGCTGGGCCATGAATCAATGTCATACCCACCAGTTTTATGTACCCGCTCACAGGGTTGTAAACCGCAATGGGTTGCTCACCGGAAAGCATTTTTTCGATGGTCCCCATGTAATGCAACAACTTCTTGAAAATGAAGGCATCGAAATAAAGAATGATAAGATCCAGGCTTTTAACAAGCATTTGTGGGATCCGGCCACCGAATTAAAGCATTAGAATACCTGAATAAACCTCCTGCCATTGCCAAACGGTAAAAAAGTATTATTTTTACCAAAACTAAATAAAGATAGTAATGTCTGTAACTGTTGATAATGTTCTAGCAGCATTAAGTAATGTTATTGATCCTGATCTGAAAAAAGATCTGGTAAGCCTGGGCATGATCCAGGATCTGGAGATAAAGGGAAACCACGTTTCCTTTTCGCTGGTGCTGACCACCCCGGCCTGTCCGCTGAAAGAGAGCCTGAAGAAAGCCTGTATCCGCGCCATTCATGATATGGTTGATGCGCAGTCAACTGTGGAGGTGAATGTTACTTCAAAGGTGACTTCCCATCGCGAAACGCAGGAACCGCTTCTTCCCGGGGTAAAAAACATCATCGCCGTGGCCAGCGGCAAAGGTGGGGTGGGTAAATCTACCATCGCGGCCAACCTGGCTGTTAGCCTGGCGGCCACCGGAGCCCGCACGGGGCTCATTGATGCTGACATTTATGGGCCCTCGGTCCCTTTGATGTTCGACATTCATGAACCCCGGCTGGAACCTGTTGAAGAAAATGGGAAAACAAAGGTTGCCCCCATCCACAAGTATGGAGTGGATCTGTTATCCATCGGCTTCTTTGTAGATCCCTCCAGTGCATTGATCTGGCGCGGGCCGATGGCTTCAGGAGCTCTCAAACAGCTTCTAACGGATGCTGCCTGGGGAGAACTGGATTACATGATCATTGATCTGCCCCCTGGCACCGGCGACATTCACCTCTCGCTGGTTCAGTCGGTGCCTTTAACAGGAGTCGTTATTGTAACGACACCTCAGGAAGTAGCCCTGGCCGATGCCCGCAAGGCAGTCAACATGTTCTCCAATGAGAAGATCAAGGTCCCCATCCTGGGGATCGTTGAAAATATGTCGTGGTTTACTCCTGCTGAGCTGCCCGACAATAAGTATTACCTGTTCGGAAAAGATGGCGGAAAAAGGCTGTCGGAGGAACTGGACCTGCCCTTGCTGGCACAGATCCCGCTGATCCAGGGAGTCCGCGAATCGGGCGACAATGGCAAACCAGGTGTTCTGGACAATAACAGCCCGGCGCAACCGTTTTTCCAGACTCTGGCAGAACAAACCGCCAGGCAGGTTTCGATCGTAAATGCCCGGGAGCATGCTCCCCTACAATAATCAAAACAAGCAAATTCTCACATATCAAAATCACTACAACCATGTCTAATACAGCAAATGCCGAAATAATTAAAAAAGTAGAAAACGTAATCGACCAAATTCGTCCATATCTTGAAGCAGACGGAGGGAACATCCGTTTTGTGAACCTGACCGATGATTTTGTTGTTAATGTTGAATTGCTGGGAGCCTGTGGCTCTTGCCCTATGAGCACCATGACCCTGAAGTCGGGTGTTGAGCAAGCCATGAAGAAAGCCATCCCTGAAATCAAATCAGTAGAAGCCATTAACCTGCAGTAACAGGTTGTAGGGTTCAGCAAAAGGTTGCCCCGGCTTTTGTGTCCGGGGCAACCTTTTTTTTTATCAAAAAAAACAGCTAAGAAGAATCCTGAAGGATTTTATAGGAGGGAAAGACAGGCCCAGGATCAAAAATATTTTGCTGCCAGGGGCATCAGCCGCCCTGAACCGAAAGCCCTGGATGAGACTCTGAGGATTGGCGGAGCCTGCATTCTCTTATATTCGCTGGCATTGACCATACGAATTACCCTGGCCACCAGGCCGGAATCATAGCCCGCAGCCACAATCTGCCCGGGCCCCATGTGCTGTTCAATATACCTGAACAAGATGGCATCCAGCACCTCATACTCGGGCAGTGAATCAGTATCTTTCTGATCGGGCCGTAGTTCGGCCGAGGGAGGTTTCGTTAAAATATTCTCAGGGATCAGCGGTTGCAAGGTATTGATATACCTGGCCAGATCGTAAGCCTCAGTTTTGTAGACATCACCAATCACCGAGAGGCCTCCTGCCATATCACCATATAAGGTTCCATACCCAACAGCAGCCTCGCTCTTGTTGCTGGTATTCAACACCATGGGGCCAAACTTATTGGATAACCCCATCAGCACCACAGCCCGCGCCCGGGCCTGCAGGTTTTCTTCGGCAATGCCGAAGGGTGTTTCTTTAAACCAGGGCTCCAGGGTCTGTTCGAGGGTTGAAACAATGGGATCGATGGATATGGTATCATGTTTCACTCCCAGATTTTCTGCCAGCTGGAGTGCATCCTTCACCGAATGGTCGGTACTAAAGGGCCCTGGCATCAGCACGGCACGTACATTATCATTTCCCAGGGCCTGCACGGCCAGCACCAGCACCAGGGCTGAATCCAGCCCGCCGGATAAACCCACGATTGCTTGCCTGATCCCCAGCTTGCTGAAATAATTCCGGATACCCAGCACCAGGGCCTGGTGTATCAACCTGTTCTTTTGTTCAGCAGAAATGGTGGATGGCACCGTAGTGCCTTTGCCCTGAATTACCTGTTGCAGGTCATAGATCTTCAGCCCCGGGCTGAAAGGCTCGAAGGCTTCAACCAGGTTTCCAGAGGGATCAAATACTGCCGATCCGCCATCGAAGATCAGTTCAGCCTGTGCCCCGTATTGATTGACATAAAACAAAGGAAGTTTGTAATTGCGGGCATTTTCTGATACGGTGGCCATTCGTTCAACTACCCGGTTCCATGAGAATGGTGATGCCGAGATATTGATCATCAGATCGGGCTGCTCCGTCATCATGAAATCCATCGGATTATGATCGTACAGTGGCTGTTGGTTTAGGTTCCAGATATCCTCGCAGATGGTCAGGGCAATTTTATGCCCCATAAAAGGGATGGTCTGGAAAGAGATAGCAGGCTCAAAATACCGGCCCTCATCAAATACGTTGTAGGTGGGCAGCAACCCTTTATGGTAAGTGTGAGCAATGCGTCCCTTCTCAAGAAAAAAAGCGGCATTATACAGTCTGTTTCCCTGCGGGCGGGGATTTGGATCAGGTCCGCCAACAATGGCGGCAATATTCTTACAATAAGTGGCTATTTCCTCTATTCCATCCCGGCATTGCTGCAAAAACTCCTCATAATACAGCAAATCCTTTGGGGGATAACCGCATATGGTGAGTTCGGAAAACACGACCAAATCAGCACCCGCCGACTCTGCCTGGCGGATGGTTTGAATAATCTGCCTGGTGTTTTCTTCAAAATGCCCTACATGTAAATTTATCTGGGCTAAAGCAATCCGCATAAATTATCAGTCTTAAAACATCACGCCAAGGGTCAGCTCCAGATAGTTGGAAACAGCACTGTGCTTCGCGTTTGTGACCTGATTTCTTCCACTCAGAACATTGGTAAAACCATTATTGAACGTCAGGCCGCCCACCAGGGCGGTACGTCCTCCCAGTGAATACTCAGCACCCACACCGATCACCAGTGCCAGCCGGAAAAAGGTCACGTCGCTTTTGATATCCACATCTTCCTGATCCGGCTCTTCTCCAGGGCGGAAAGTGTCGTCACCACGGGCTCTGATGTTCATCCCCGGGCTGAAGCCAAACTTCCCGTAATAAGTTAAATAGCCGATTTCCTGAGTATGCATCTTCAGGGCAACCGGGATTTCCAGGTAGCGAAGCCTGTAAACTCTTTCCAGGAATCCTTCCTGCCCCTCCTCATTTACATGCTGATAAGACAGAGATCCCCCGAAACTGGAGATCTGTAACCCCCCGGCGAGGGCATAAAATTCACCCAGGCTGTATTCACCCACTATCCCATAGGATAGTCCAATCCTGATTCCTTCCGACTCGTAGCCCCGTGTTTCAGGACGCAACCATGCAATGGAGGGAGAAGCTTTCAATCCAAAACGAAAAGGTCCGTTGTTGGCAACCCCTGCCGGGATCAGCAAGAGGGCAATTAACGAGAACAACACAATTTTTTTCATAATTTTGACCTTTAATGTACGTACCTTGAGGAATAACAAAGAATGCGCCTATTTCATATTTAACGTATGAATCAGCCTGTTGTTCATCATGACAAAAATAATTAAAAATGAATCATTATTGCTGTATTAAATATTTTATTCACAGAGGCATCCTCTTTTTGATGTTTTTTTTACTGATTTTGTCCGGGTGCAGGCAAAAACCACAGTGGCAGGCCGATGTATCGGACATCAGCAGGCCGCAGCTCACCGTGAGCCGCTACGAACAGGTACTTTTCACCCTCAACCCTTATACCCTTCGTCAGGACATCGAGCCTTTCATCGAAAAGTACTACTTCTTTCTGGGCGAAGCCATTGATACCCCTGAGGGCCAGCAACAGCTGTTTGAGTATGTTACCGACCCCTTCCTCAGGGAACTGTACCTGGATGTTCAGGCACAGTGGCCCGACACCCGGAGCCTGGAGGACGCCCTGAGTGAAGCCTTCCGCTACTATCGTTTTCATTTCCCTCAGGAGAACATCCCTGAGATCTTCACTTATGTTTCAGGAATAGACTATGACATGCCGGTACTGTTTGCCAACGATCACCTGGTTATCGGGCTGGACAACTACCTGGGAGAGGACTATGAGAATTATGAACGCATTGGTGTCCCCCAATACATGAAGCACCGGCTCACTCCTGCACATGCTCCTGTTGATGCCATCAGAAGAATTGCACAAAGCCACCTCCAACAGCACGATTCCAGCCCGGAAACCCTTCTGGATTTTATCATCTATGAAGGTAAATTATTGTATTTCCTTGACAGCATGTTTCCCCTGCATCATGACACCCTCAAGATGCCGTACACTGAGTCTCAGCTTAAATGGATACAGAACAATGCAGGCCCCGTATGGGCTTATTACATCGAAAATGACATGTTCTACTCAACCGATCGGCAGATGATTAACAAGCATGTAGGACCAGCACCCTTTACGACAGCCTTTTCCGAGCAGTCGGCACCCCGAACCGGTGCCTGGCTGGGATGGCAGATCGTCAGGAAATATATGGATCGTCACTCGCAGGTGACCCTCCAGGAGTTGCTTCAGCAACAGGATGCCCGCAAGATTCTGAATGAATCAGGATACAGGCCTGGCCGCTGATCAGGATTGTACCAGGTGGTTGGAATCTTCAATAATCTGTAGTATCTCATCGCGCCCCTGGCTTGTTTGGCTACTGCTGAGCACATAAGGGGGCACCGGATCCCATTGTTTAGCCAGTACCGACATGTATTTCTGAACAGCGGCCTTCTGCTGCCCATGGGTCAGCTTATCAGCTTTTGTGAAAACGATGTAGAAAGGAACATGATTGCTGCCACACCATTCCAGAAACTCAAGGTCATTCTTCAGGGGTTCATGACGAATGTCGATCAACACAAAGGAACAAACCAGATTTTCCCGTTGAAGCAGGTAATTTTTGATCAGCCCTTCCCACTTTTTCTTGATTGCAACAGGTACTTTGGCAAAACCGAACCCGGGCAGGTCGGTTAAAAACCATGCCTGATTGATCAGGAAATGGTTGATCAACTGAGTTTTTCCTGGCCTTGAGGAGATCTTGGCCAGTTTTGCTACATTGGTCAACATATTGATCAGCGAGGATTTACCAACATTTGAACGTCCCAAAAAAGCATACTCCGGGTATGCTTCATTAGGGCAGGCCAGATAAGTAGCTGAACTTTTTATAAATTCTGCAGAATGGATTACCATAAGATTAGGTCTTTTAACAGGAAATCAGCCAGTCATCAATCCGACCTGATCTCAAAAAGTTTAAACTTTTATTTTTGATCTAAATAGGTATTCACATGGCGCTCCTTCTTCCAGGGGAAAATGTCATCTATAGTCACCAGGATACCTGTTTCCTCTACCCCTCCAAAATTATTATTCAGGGCGGTACCGAAGGTCTTCATAGAGGGGCTGAGCCCCATATAGGAATTGATCAGTGGGGGAATATTTTCCTTCAGGCTTCTTACTGTCTGTGAAAGGATCTTGAGGTTTTCTTCTACTGTCTGTCCTGTAAACACCTGCTCGAGCTCCCCGAGGGGATAATGATAAGGCAATGGCTCGATGGGCCGAACCAGGTTATCAGGATCCGGGAAAAAACAGTTCAGGAAATACAGGATCAGGTCACGCGCCTTTTGATTATAACTGGTGTACATGGTCACCTTCCCAAAAAAATATTTCACCTGCGGATAATCAATAATCAGCGCCCCCAGGCCATCCCACAGGTTATCCAACGAATAGATGCTCTTGCGGTTGTCGCGCGAGGGCTGATAAGCGGGTTGTACGAACGAGCGGCCCAGTTCAATGGTATCGGGCAGGTAATCTTTGATAAATGTGTCGGAAAAATGAAACAAGCCCCTGGTAGCGAGTTTGGGAGTATTGTCGGGTCCTTTTTCGGCTTTCGGGCAGAAGATAAAGCGGTATCCTCCAAGAATCTCTTCAGCCTGGGGGTCCCACACAATCAGCTGCTCATAAGGCACCGGGGCAGTATCATACTGATCAACATCCACCGATTTGCCCGTTCCCCCTCCGGCCATCCGGAACGACAGTTCGCGCAAACGCCCAATCTCTGCCATGACATTGGGTGCATTATGATTATTGATCACGTAAATAAGATTGTCGGCATTATTGGTATGCCGTAAAAACCTGTCCGGGGTCAATTCTCCTTTCAGCAGAGCCCGATCCACAGGAGGAATAATATTAATCTCTTTCATTTCTGTCAGGTGGTTATTGTTCTACTGATTTACTTAGGCTTAAAAATCAGATTACCCTGGGGCAAAGTATAAACATGATCCTTAATTTTTTGCGCCCATTGCAGGTGCGACAACTCACCTGTAAAGGTAGTACAGGAGATTGGTTTGCCAAAAGTAATGGTAATTTTTTTATTGCGTTGTTTGAACATTTCATTGGGCAGATACAACATCTCGATGTTCATCTTTATGCCCAGTCTTTTTCTCCAGTTGGCCAGTGAATAGAAGAAATCAGAATTGTGGCCATCAATATGTACCGGGATGATATCCCGATGATATTTCACTGCCTTGGTCACAAAACTCTTCTGCCATTGCAGGTCCCTGATTTCACCTTTCTGGCGGCGGGAGACCAGCCCGGCAGGAAAAACCAGCACCAGGGAGTCTGATTCATACAGCTGCTCCAGCAAGGTGACCGCCTGGCGTGAATTGCGCCCATGCTTGTTGACTGGCACAAACAACTCCCTAAGGCTGTCGATTTCCATCAGCAGGTCATTGGAGAGAAACTTCAGATCTTTTCTTTTCTTTCCCAACACGTGCATCAGGGCCAGACCATCCAGACCTCCCAGGGGATGATTGGATGCTAAGATGTAACGACCAGTATAAGGAACATTCTCAGGATTGACAATCCGGATATCAGGCCGAAACTCTTCGGCAAGAATGGTATTCACAAATTCCAGTCCCTGAAGATGGCCCAAACGATTCAAGGCCTCATTCACCTCGTCCTGATGAACTACATTTTCCAGATAACGAATCAGAAAACCCGGAATGAAGGGATAAATTTTCTGGCCCCTCCGACGGAAAATTTCATCAACATTTATCAGATCATGAGGTTTATTTATAGGCTGAGTTTCCATGAAATTACAAAAGACGTGGTTAATATATTAAACAGGCTTTGTGCTACTGAAAGCATGAGAAAACCCTTTTCAACAAACAAAAATAATTATAATAAGCGGAAAAATTCAAAAAGAACAACTTTCCCTCTGGGGCAATGGCCAGGAGATAATGCTAAAGGCAGTTGCTGGTACTCACCTCCAATTGTCATGTTTACAGGGAATAGTGGGAATAAAACATCCTGATTCTAAAGAGTATAGATTTTGACGTTATTATTGTTATTGATTGATTTTCAGTCTCTTAACTAGAAAATTCAAAAGAATAAGGAACCAGCTGCCAGTAAAAGTTATCAACAATGTGGTAGAAAGTGGTAGGAAGTGGTAAATTTTGACTTATATTTACAAATTAAAAACAATAAGTGGGCTCATGACACAACTACTTGGAGAATATGAATGTAAGGTTGATTCCAAGGGCCGTTTTGTTCTGCCAGCGGGTTTAAAAAAGCAGCTTTCCGCCGGCGACCAGGAACGGTTCGTGGTGAACCGTGGTTTTGAGAAAAACCTGACATTATATCCCGAGAGTGAATGGCAGAAAATTTCCCGTGAAATTAATTCTTTAAACCTGTACACCAAGAAAAACCGGGATTTTGTGCGCTACTTTTTTCGTGGTGCCACCGAATTATCAGTAGATGCAGCCAACCGCATCCTGCTGCCCAAAGCCCTTCTGGATTATCCCGGCATCCAGAAAGAGCTCATTCTTTTTGCCTATGGCCAGCGCATCGAGATCTGGGCAAAAGAAGAATACGTAAGCATGATGCAACAGGAGCCTGAAGATTTCTCCAGCCTGGCCGAGGAAGTAATGGGGAAGGCAAATAATACAACAGGAGGTGATCATGTATCATAATCCGGTCATGTTGGAAGAAAGCATCCAGGGTCTGAATATTGACCCTGCCGGCACCTACGTGGATGTCACCTTTGGGGGTGGAGGGCATTCCAGGGCCATCCTGCAGCATCTTGATGATGGCCGTTTGGTGGCCTTCGACCAGGATAAGGATGCCGAACAGAATCTTCCCGATGACCCAAGGATCACCTTTTTGAACTATAACTTCAGATACCTGCATAACTTTTTAAAGCTGCATGGCATACTGCCCGTAGATGGCATTTTGGCCGACCTGGGCGTTTCATCCTGGCAATTTGATCAGAGTGAACGAGGATTTTCTACGCGCTTTGCGGGACCCCTGGATATGCGTATGGACCGTAGCGCCGGAGTGTCAGCTCGGGAAGTGATTAATGAACATCAGGAGGAAGAGTTATCCAACATGTTCTTTCTATATGGCGAGTTGCGTCAGGCACGGAAAATTGCTGCCCGGATTGTTCGCGAACGCCAGCTCCAGCCCATTGCATCTACCACCGACCTGATGCGTATACTCGAACCCATCGCTCCGCGGGGTAAGGAGAACAAGTTTTTTGCACAGATATTCCAGGCCATCCGCATCGTGGTCAACCAGGAACTGGATGCCCTGAAGGAAATGCTGCTACAAAGTCAGGAAGTATTAAAACCAGGAGGCAGACTGGTGGTGATTTCCTACCATTCGCTGGAAGATCGTTTGGTAAAGAACTTCATGCGTTCAGGAAATTTTAAGGGAGAAATTGTAAAGGATTTTTACGGCAACCCTTTAACCCCCCTGGTGCCGGTAGGTAAAGCCATCGGTGCCAGTGAAGCGGAAAAAGCCATCAACAGCAGGGCCCGCAGTGCCAGGCTGCGGGTTGCTGAAAAAAGACGGGAGGATCATGTCAGCAAATAAATATAAAAAGCAACAAGAAGGAAATAACGGGAGCAAAAAAGGGGCCCTGACCGCCTTTGTGCAGTCGTTGCTGGATGGCAGCATCCTGGCGCGCGAAAACGTGACCGTGCTTTTGCCTTTCTTTTTGTACCTCACGGGGCTGGCCCTGCTGGTGATCTTCAACACTTATTATGCCGAGAAACAGGCACGGCAGATCGAAAAGACCCGAAAAGAAGTGGTTGAATTGCGCACCAGATATATCAATACCAAATCAGATCTCATGTTCCTGAGCAACCAGTCGGAAATAGCACGTAAACTCAGGAGCCAAGGCTTCATTGAGTCAACCGAACCACCCCGGCTGGTGGAAGACATAGACGCTGATAAGAATATCTTTTACCGGTTATTTACCAGCAGATAAAACCTACACTTTAGTTTGAAAAACGAAAACAGCGACATATTAAAAAGAGCTTACGTGGTGTATTTCTTCACCGTGTTGTTTGCTTTGCTGATATTGGGTAAAGTGCTGGTGATACAAGTTTTTCAGGGTGAGAAGTGGCGTGAGATGGCTCAAAATACGACCATGCGCTATCTGGATATCGAAGCCATCCGCGGAGACATCTGCGCGGATGATGGCAGCCTGCTGGCCACCAGTGTTCCCCGATACGAAATCCGCATGGACCTGAGTGCGCAGGTAATCAAAGACGATCTTTTTTATTCCAGTATAGATTCTTTATCCATCTTGCTGTCGAACCTTTTCAGAGACCGCTCCACTTCGCAATACCGCAGTGCCCTGAGCCATGCCCGCAGAAATCAGGAACGCTATTTCCTGGTAAAACGCAATGTCAGCTATAGCCAGCTGCAAGAGGCCAAAAAATTCCCCTTGTTTCGCCTGGGACGGTTCAAAGGGGGCTTTGTACTGGTAGAAAGCACCCGCCGTGAAATGCCTTACAAGACACTGGCAGCCCGCACCATCGGCTATGAACGGGGAGGCATTTTTGTAGGCCTTGAGGGAGCTTACCGCGAATCGCTGGAAGGAATACACGGCAAACGGCTGATGCAACGGATCAGTGGGGGCAACTGGATGCCTATCAACGATGAGAACGAGATACAACCCCAGCATGGCAGGGATCTGATCACCACCATCAACGTACAGATGCAGGATGTGGTAGAAAGTGCCCTTCGCCGCAAACTCAGGGAATCGGGCGCTGATTATGGCACGGCCATCCTCATGGAGGTAAAAACAGGAAAGATCAAAGCCATCTCCAACCTCACCCGCAATGCCACGGGAAATTTTGAGGAATCCTTCAACTTTGCGGTGGGCGAAAGCGTGGAGCCAGGCTCTACTTTTAAGCTGGCATCGATGATTGCCGCCCTGGAGGATAAAGTCGTTAATCCCGAAGACCTGATCAATACTGAGGAAGGACAAATCACCTATTTCAACCGCACCATGCGCGACGTAAAGAAAGGGGGGCATGGGGTGATCACGGTAAAACATGCTTTTGAAGTCTCTTCGAACGTGGGTTTATCAAAGATTATTTATGAAGCTTACAAGGACAATCCCCAGCGTTTTGTTGACCGTCTGAAAGCCATGGGCCTGCATGAACCCCTGGGTCTGGAAATCTATGGTGAGGGGCAACCCCTGATCCGTGAAGTGGACAGCAAAGGGTGGTCGGGAGTATCACTCCCCTGGATGGCTATTGGATATGAGGTGTCAATGACCCCGCTGCAAATCCTTTCCCTTTACAATGCCGTGGCCAATGATGGTCGTATGATGCGCCCGATGTTTGTAGAAGAAATCCGCCAGACCGGAAAGACTTACAAACATTTTGAACCACAGGTGATCAACCGCTCTATTGCCAGCACCTCCACCTTAAAAATGGTACAGGAAATGCTGGTGGGAGTGGTTCAAAACGGAACAGCACAAAATATTCATACAGAAACCTACCAGATTGCCGGAAAAACCGGAACGGCCCAGGTAGCCAACACGCGTCATGGCTATCGCAATGCTTCGGGGGTAAGCTACCGCTCATCTTTCGCAGGATATTTTCCTGCCGATGATCCACAATATAGTTGTATTGTGATGGTTCATAATCCTAAGGGATGGATCTACACTGGCAGCCAGATATCGGCCCCGGTGTTTCGTGAAATCTCTGACAAGATCTTTGCCACACAGATGAACATCAACCAACGGTGGGAAGAACAACCCTTGCTGACGCATCTGCCTTCGTTCCGCAATGCCTATAAAGAAGATATCAAGACCATTTATTCGGAATTTGATTGCAGGCTGGAGGATGAGAGCCAGAGCATCTGGGTCACGGCCTCGGTAAAAAGCGACACGGTCAGCCTGAGCAGCAAGGAGTTTATCGAGAATCTGGTGCCCGATGTGGTGGGCATGAGCCTGAAAGATGCCTATTTCGTTCTGGAAAACGCAGGACTCAGGGTGCGGTTTACCGGCAGGGGCATTGTCAGGAAGCAATCGCTGAGAGCAGGCACCCGGATCAGTCCGGCAAGTACCATTTATCTGGAAATGAATTAATTTTCAAAAGCCCAAAGAGTGAAAAATTTAGGTGACATACTATATAAGACAGGACTTCAGGAAGTAGCCGGAACCCTGGACCTGGGGATTACTTCCGTAGCCTCCGACTCCAGAAAGGTCACTTCACAAGGGGTTTTTGTGGCTGTCAGAGGGCTTCAAACCGACGGCCACCTCTATATAGACCAGGCCATTTCAACCGGTGCAGTAGCCATCGTATGCGAAGAAATGCCAGCCAGCCTCCTACCCACCATCACCTATGTAAGGGTCCAGAATTCATCCAAAGCCCTTGGGATGATGGCTTCCAACTTCTACAACCAGCCATCGGCCAGGTTAAAACTGGTAGGAGTCACTGGTACCAATGGAAAGACTACCATTGTTACGTTGCTTCATGAGCTGTTTACCCGGATGGGATATACCACCGGGCTGCTATCGACGGTCAGAAACCTGATCGGCAATCAGGAGTTGCCATCACTATATACCACTCCCGATCCGGTATCGCTCAACCAGTTGCTGAACAAGATGGTGGAAGCCGGTTGTGAGTATGCCTTTATGGAAGTGAGTTCTCATGCCCTGGCCCAGCATCGCACCGAAGGGCTGCATTTTGCAGGTGGTGTATTTACCAACATCACCCACGATCATCTTGATTATCACAAAACCTTCAGAAATTACCTGGAGACCAAGAAAAGCTTTTTCGATCATCTGGAACCAGGCAGTTTTGCCTTATCCAACCTTGATGATAAGAATGGATGGGTGATGCTCCAAAACACCAAAGCCACCAAAAATACCTATAGCCTGCGGTCGATGGCCGATTTCAGGGCCCGGGTTATGGAAAGCAGTTTCACAGGCATGCAGCTACAGATCAACAACCATGAGTTCTGGTGCAGGCTCATCGGCCAGTTCAATGCCTACAACCTGTTGGCAGCCTATGGCACGGCCATTTTGTTGGGCGAGGAATCCGAAATGGTATTGACTTCATTAAGCAGTTGCACGCCGGCCGAGGGAAGATTTGAATTTTTTACCACCGAAAACAGGATCACGGCCATTGTGGATTATGCCCATACCCCGGATGCCCTGGAAAATGTGCTTAAAACAGTCAATAGCCTGCGTACAGGCACCGAAAAGATCATCACGGTAGTAGGGGCCGGTGGAAATCGCGACGCCACCAAGAGGCCTGAAATGGCCTCTATCGCAGTGCACCTGAGTGACAAGATTATCCTCACCAGCGACAATCCCCGGTTTGAAGAACCCGAAGAGATCATCCGCGACATGAAGGCAGGGCTGGATCCGGTGTCCCTGAAAAGAACCCACACGGTAATCAACCGCCGTGAAGCCATCAGTGTGGCTTGTGGTATGGCTTCACCCGGCGACATCGTGCTGGTAGCGGGCAAGGGCCACGAGAAATATCAGGAGATCAAAGGTGTAAAATACCCTTTTGATGACATGATATTGTTGAAAGAATTTTTGACCTGAAACAACAACAGATAAACAGAAAAAACATGCTGTATTACTTTTTCGAATATCTGAACAACACCTTTGAAATTCCCGGAACAGGGGTCTTTCAGTATATCTCATTCAGGTCGGGCATGGCCGTGATCTTCTCGCTGCTGATCGCCTTGATTTTCGGCAAAAAGATCATCGTATACCTTCAGAAGAAACAGGTGGGCGAAGAAGTACGCAACCTGGGGCTGGAAGGTCAGATGAAGAAGCAGGGAACCCCCACCATGGGCGGACTGATTATTATCGGGGCCATCGTGGTACCCACCCTGCTATTTGCACAGCTCGATAACATTTACATCATCCTGATGCTGGTTGCCACCCTATGGTTGGGAGCCATTGGCTTTCTGGACGACTATATCAAGGTATTCCGCAAGGACAAAAAAGGCCTGCAAGGAAAGTTCAAGATCCTGGGA
Source organism: Bacteroidales bacterium (assembly GCA_046483935.1). GTDB lineage: Bacteria > Bacteroidota > Bacteroidia > Bacteroidales > UBA7960 > JAWOCF01. Next base: position 30,584 of record JAWOCF010000114.1, read on the forward strand.
CAGGTAACCCTTGGTGTGATTATAGGATCCACCCTTTATTTTCATGATGGGGTGGTGATCCGCGAGAAACTTCCTGAACCAGTCACTCAGGAAACACTCAGCGACCTGATGGAAGCCGAAGGAGCAGGCCCGGGCCCTGCCAGCCCCTTTGCCAAGGAGTCGGTAAAATCAACCAAGACCACGATCCCCTTTTTGAAGGACAATGAACTGGACTATGCACGGTTCCTGAGGTTCCTGGGCGAAGGCTATGAAAAATGGGCCTTCCTGGTTTTCATTCCCATAGTAATCCTGATCATCACGGCAGTATCGAATGGGGCCAACATGACCGATGGGCTGGATGGGCTGGCTACCGGCACCTCAGCCATTATCGGGGTTACCCTGGGCATCCTGGCTTATGTGTCGGGCAACACGGTGTTTGCCAACTACCTGAACATCATGTACATTCCCCTCACTGGTGAGCTGGTCATCTTTATGGCAGCTTTTGCAGGGGCCTGTATCGGATTTCTGTGGTACAACACCTACCCAGCACAGGTATTTATGGGCGACACCGGCAGCCTGGCATTGGGTGGCATCATTGCAGTATTTGCCATTGTGATCCGAAAGGAACTTCTGATTCCGATCCTTTGTGGGATATTCTTTGTGGAAAACCTCTCGGTAATCATGCAGGTAGGCTGGTTTAAATATACCCGCAAACGCTATGGCGTAGGCCGCCGGATCTTTCAGATGGCACCCCTGCATCACCATTATCAGATGTCGGGCTATCATGAGGCAAAAATTGTACAGCGCTTTTTTATCGTAGGGATTCTTCTGGCAGTATTTTCAGTGATTACCCTCAAATTAAGATAATAATAAAAGAAAAACATGAACCAACGGATCGTCATACTCGGAGCAGGTGAAAGTGGCACTGGTGCCGCTATTCTTGCAGCACAGCAAGGGTATGAAGTATTCGTTTCGGACCGCAGCCCCATCCAGGACTATTATCGCAAGGCGCTTGATTCTCATAACATCTCCTGGGAACAGGGACAACATACTCCTTCGCGGATTCTGAATGCCGCAGAGGTAGTGAAGAGCCCCGGCATTCCTGATTCGGCACCTATCGTACAGCAGCTTGTCAGCAAAGGCATCCCGGTCATCTCAGAAATAGAACTGGCCGGACGCTACGCCCGGGGCACAAAGATCTGCATCACAGGCAGCAACGGCAAAACCACTACCACGCTGCTAACCGGCCATATCCTGAAGAAGGCAGGCATGGACGTATGCGTTGCCGGCAACGTGGGTAAAAGCTTTGCCTGGCAGGTGGCCGAAAACCAGCATGAGGTGTACGTGCTGGAATTATCCTCTTTTCAACTGGATGGGATGACCGACTTCAGGGCAGATATTTCGGTACTGCTGAACATCACCCCCGATCACCTTGACAGATACAATCATGATTTTGGGAAATATGCCCGCGCAAAGATGCGGATTCTGCAAAATCAGCGGCCCACAGATTATTGCATCTATAATTATGACGACGAAGTGATTGGAACACTTCTCAAGGAAATGAATCCGGAACCCCGTCTGGTTCCATTTTCAGTAAAAGAAACGCTTCACCAGGGAGCATGGCTAAAAAATGAAAACACTATGAGCATTCACATAAATTCTGAGGAATTCAATATGGACACCCAAGCACTGGGAATAAAAGGAAAGCACAACATCTACAACAGCATGGCCAGTGGCATTGCAGCCCGGCTGGTTGATATCAGGAAGGAATTCATTAAAGAAAGTCTGTGTGATTTTCAGAACATTGAGCACCGTCTGGAGTCGTTGGGCTCGGTGCGGGGCATTGAATTTATCAACGACAGCAAGGCCACCAATGTAAACTCTACCTGGTATGCCCTGGAAACCATGAACCGCCCGGTAATCTGGATTGCTGGCGGTCAGGATAAAGGCAATGACTACGACACCCTGATGCATATGGTAAAGCAGAAGGTGAAGGCGATTATTTGCCTGGGCAAGGATAACAGCAGAATCATTGAGGCATTTGGCGGGGTTGTGCCTACCATTATTGAGACGCAGTCGGCCACCGAAGCCGCAAAAACTGCTTATATGGCAGGAGCGCCCGGCGATGTGGTGTTGCTCTCGCCGGCCTGTGCCAGTTTTGATCTGTTTGAGAATTATGAAGACCGGGGCACCCAGTTCAAGAAAGCGGTCTATGCCCTTTAAACTCTGAAATGTATGATCTCATTCCTGGAAAAAATAAAAGGCGATAGAATAATCTGGATGGTGGTCCTGCTGCTGTCAGTAATCTCATTACTGGCAGTATACAGTTCCACGGGCACCCTGGCTTATCGCTACAGGGATGGGAACACTGAATATTATATCCTGAAACATTTCATGGTGATGGTGATGGGACTGGGGTTGATGTACCTGGCACACAAAATCAACTATTCCTATTACTCAAGGCTGTCGCAGCTGGCTCTTTATATTGCCATCCCGCTATTGGCTTTCACCCTGGTTCGCGGAACAAATATCAATGAAGCGAGCCGGTGGCTCACCCTGCCCATCATCAACCTGAATTTCCAAAGTTCAGATTTTGCCAAACTAGCCCTGATTATGTATCTGGCCAGGGTGTTAACCCGCAGTCAGCTGTTGCTGAAGGATTTCAACACTTCGGTAATCCCGGTGATCCTCCCGGTATTGATTGTGTGTGGGCTCATTCTGCCGGCCAACTTCTCGACAGCCGCCATTTTATTTGTCACTTCCGTGCTGATCATGTTCATCGGGGGCGTAAATCTGCGCTACATTTCCACGATTGCTGTCATCGGCATCGTGGCCGTAGGGCTCTTTGTGGTGGTGGTGATGAACATGCCCGACACCGGCAGGGTAGGAACCTGGCAAAACAGGGTTGAAAATTTCATCGGGAAAGACGGCGGTGATACCTACCAGTCGGATCAATCAAAAATTGCCATTGCTACGGGCGGGTTGCTGGGCAAGCTGCCAGGCAATTCCACCCAAAGAAACTTTTTGCCCCATGCCTATTCCGATTTTATCTATGCCATTATCATTGAAGAATATGGATCCTTCGGTGGATTCGTGGTATTAATGCTCTACCTGATCCTGTTATTCAGGAGCATCCGCATTGCCCAGAAAAGCCCGGGCACCTTCGGGGCCTTGCTGGCAGCAGGATTAAGCTTCAGCCTGGTCTTCCAGGCCATGATCAACATGGCGGTGACTGTTGACCTGCTCCCGGTAACGGGCCAGCCCCTGCCGCTGATCAGTATGGGAGGAACCTCGTTGTGGTTTACCAGCCTCTCGATAGGCATCATACTTAGTGTGAGCCGTAAAGTGGACGAAGAAAACGAAAAACTGAATCATTATGCGACAACCTGATCCTTTAAGAATCATCATCGCAGGTGGCGGCACCGGGGGGCATGTCTTTCCGGCCATTGCCATTGCTATGGCCATTAAGAAGCAGGTGTACAATGCAAAGATCCTTTTTGTAGGGGCAAAGGGTCGCATGGAAATGACCAAAGTACCCGCTGCAGGGTTTCATATCGTAGGCCTGAACATTGCAGGACTTCAGAGGAGGATTACCTGGAAAAACATACAGGTCCCTTTCAAGTTGATCGACAGCCTGATTGCTTCATCCAAAATCATCAAACGCTTTAAGCCCGACCTGGTGATCGGCGTAGGTGGGTATGCCAGTGGCCCATTGCTATGGGCTGCCACCCGCCAGAAAATCCCGGTATTGATCCAGGAACAGAACTCCTATCCGGGCCTCACCAACCGCATTCTGGGCAAGAAGGCCGATAAGATTTGTGTTGCCTATGAAGGGATGGAACGCTTTTTCCCCAAACAGAAAATCTTCCTGACAGGCAATCCCGTACGAAACGATGTGGTGAATCTGATAGGAAAACATGAAGCGGGATTAAAATATTTCTCCCTGTCGCCCAACAAACCAGTATTGCTGGTTACGGGCGGAAGCCTGGGAGCCCGAACCATTAATGAAAGCCTGCTGCACAACCTGAAGTTATTTCTGTTCAACGACATTCAGGTAATCTGGCAAACGGGCACCTGGTTTTATCAGACGGCCCTGCAACAAACTGAAGGGCTGGAGAAGTTCGGGCTGCATGTCACCAGATTTATCGACAGGATGGATTATGCTTATGCAGTAGCCGACATGGTGGTCAGCCGTTCGGGGGCCATTGCGGTGTCGGAAATATGCATTGTACAAAAGCCGGCCATCCTGGTTCCTTCGCCCAATGTAGCCGAAGACCATCAGACCAAGAATGCGTTGGCTCTGGTCAATTACAACGCAGCCATCCTGCTGCCCGATCATGAGGCCAAAGAAAGGCTGGGTGCCGTGGTCATGGAACTGATTTTTGATGAAGAGAAAAAGCGGCGTTTCCGCGAGAAGCTGGCAGGCCTCTCCTTTCGCGATGCAGCAGAAAAAATTGCCGGTGTGGCATTAAGCATTTCAAAAAGATAAACAACAGGGCATGGATTTAAACAAAATACATAACATCTTTTTCCTGGGCATCGGAGGCATTGGCATGAGTGCCCTGGCCCGGTTCTTCCATGCCCGGGGAGCCAGTGTTTCAGGGTATGACAAAACGCCCACCTCATTGACTCATGCCCTGCATCAACAGGGAATGCAGGTCTTTTATCAGGATAATCCTGAGGTGATCCCTGCTGATTGCCAGCTGGTAATCTACACCCCTGCCGTACCTGCAACAACCCGGTTGTTTCAAGCCATAGAAGCCCAGGGACTTCCACTGATAAAACGGGCCCGGATTCTGGGAATAATCTCTGAAAAGATTCCCACGATAGCGGTAGCAGGCACCCATGGCAAAACAACCATTACCACCATGATTGCGCACATCATGCGTACGGCGGGAATGAACTTCAGTGCTTTTCTGGGAGGCATCAGCGCCAATTATAACACCAACTTCCTGGGTAGCATCGCTCCTGACTGGATGGTGGTGGAAGCCGATGAATATGACCGTTCTTTCCTGCAGCTGGCCCCACAGATCGCCGTCATCTCTTCAATGGATGCCGACCACCTTGACATTTATGGCTCAACCGAATCAATGCTGGATTCCTTCAGCTTGTTTGCTCAAAAGGTACATCCCGAAGGTCTGCTGATCCTCAAACAGGGGTTAAAACTCAATCAGCAGATTCAGGCTCCTGTAAGAGACTATCATATCAGCCATCCTGCTGCGCATTATGCAGAAAATATTCAGGTGAAAAACAATACCAATCAGGCACAAATCAAAGGACTGGCCCCCGTTGAGGAACTGGTCATGGGGCTTGCCGGAAAGCACAACCTGGAAAATGCACTGGCAGCCATTGCTGTTTGCCATCACATCGGCATTGATACCCACACCATTGCGCGGGCGTTGGCCAGCTTCAAAGGGGTAAAACGCCGTTTTGAGACCATCTACCACGATGATTGCAGGATTTTTATTGACGACTATGCCCATCATCCTGAAGAGCTGAAGGCCAGCCTGAACTCTGCCCGCGAATTGTTTCCAGGCCGGAAAATAACAGCCATCTTTCAACCCCATCTGTTCTCGCGCACACGCGACCTGGCAGCAGGTTTTGTCCAGAGTTTATCGTTGGCCGATGAGTTGATCCTGATGGAAATTTACCCTGCCCGCGAGGCACCCATTCCTGGCATTACTTCGCAGTGGCTGCTGCAACAAATCCCCCTTGACCAGAAAAGCCTGATGACAGGGGAAGAGGTTCTGGAAACATTTATTCATAGAGATATAGAAGTATTGCTTACCCTTGGAGCAGGGAATATTGACCTTCTGGTTGAACCATTACAAAAGATATTGCAAAAGAAAGGCCAGCAATGAAAATGCAAGTTGTAAATATCATCACCGGGATTGTCCTGTTAGCGGGCACCTTCTTCCTGCTTGGCTTTTCGATGGAAAGCAACTCCAGAACTCCTGTCAACGACCTGGTAGTGAGTGTTGATCAACGCGATGGGATTCAGTTTATTGATGAACAACAGATCCGGGCCATGGTAAAAAAATTCATGGAGGCCAGGAAAGATAGCCTGGCAGGCAATATTCAGCTCAGGGAGCTCGAGCAACTGATTGCAGGATTGCCGCATGTGCAGCGCGCACATGCCTATCGCACCATCGATGGCAGCATCCATATAAAAACCAGTCAGAAAAAACCCCTGCTACGGGTAATCACCAGCCACAACGACAGCTATTATATAGATACCAATGGAGGCATGATACCATTAAGCGGGCGGTACACTGCCAGGGTGATGGTAGCAACAGGCCACATACACAATCCTTATTCAGCGGTAGTAAACCTGAAAGAAGAGGTATCCTCAAAAAAAAACCAGGACAATGAAAAAAGGCTCAGGGAGCTGTTTCAGCTGGTTGAATACATTAACCAGGACACCTTCTGGAATGCCATTATTGATCATATTTACGTAACCCCAAAAGGGGAGTTTGAACTGATTCCTAAAAATGGAAATCATATAGTAGAGTTTGGAAAAATTGACCGCATGGAGCAAAAATTCACCAAACTCTATTCCTTTTATCAACACGGGTTGTCTCGTGTGGGTTGGCATCATTATTCACGGGTCAACTTAAAATTTAATAATCAGATAGTTTGTTCTAAATAATTTCTGTTATGGTAGCTTCTGAAATAATTGTAGGATTGGATATAGGTTCCACCAAAATAGCCTGCATTGTGGGCCGCAAAAATGAATATGGCAAGATCGAAATCCTGGGCATGGGCCGTTCGGATTCTCTTGGGGTAAACCGGGGGGTCGTGGCCAACATCCAGAATACGGTAGAATCTATCAGTCAGGCAGTAGCCGAAGCCAGCCAGAATTCGGGAGTCGACATCAAGGTGATCAATGTGGGCATTGCCGGGCAGCATATCCGTAGCCTGCAGCACCGGGGAAACATCATGCGCAACAGCATTGAGGAAGAAATTACCCAGGACGACATTGACAACCTGGTTGAGAATATGTTCAAACTGGTGCTGCCTCCCGGGGAGGAGATCATCCATGTGATCCCCCAGGAGTTTATCATAGACAATGAGCAAGGCATCCGCGAGCCCATCGGGATGTCGGGTATCTGCCTGGAGGCCAATTTCCATATCATCACGGGGTTGGTAGCAGCGGCCCGAAACATCAAGAAATGTGTGGTCAAGGCAGGACTGGAAATAGAAGAAACCATTCTGGAGCCGCTGGCATCAGCTGAAGCAGTATTGAGTGCCGAGGAAAAAGAGGCTGGGGTGGTATTGGTGGATATTGGAGGTGGCACCACCGATGTGGCCATCTTCCAGGACGACGTCATCCGGCATACCGCGGTCATCCCCCTGGCCGGAAATTCTATTACCGACGACATCAAAGAAGGATGTTCCATCATCCGCTCCCAGGCAGAGGCCCTCAAGAAGAGTTTCGGTTCGGCCCTGGCCAGCGAGAACAAAGACGAAGAAATTGTTTCTATTCCCGGGCTCAAAGGCCGCGAGCCCAAGGAGATCTCTTTGCGCAACCTGGCTCATATCATCCAGGCCCGTATGGAAGAGATCATCGAACATGTGCATTACGAGATCAAAAATTCAGGCTTCGAGAAAAAACTGATTGCAGGGATTGTTCTTACCGGCGGAGGAAGCCAGCTGAAGCACGTCGCACAACTCACTTCTTTCATTACCGGCATGGATACCCGCATTGGTTATCCCAACGAACATCTGGCCAAATCCCCCTCGGGCGATCTGGCTTCACCCATGCATGCCACTGGAGTGGGTCTTGTTATTAAGGGATTTCAAACCAGCGAACGCAAGGAAAGAAAGCAGCACAAAAGCAGTAGCCCGAAAAAAGAGGCCGGTTCCGGAATATTTGGAAAGTTATTTGCCCAAAGCATAAATTTTTTAAATGACGATACCAAGTAGCTTTTTTTATTAACAACAGGTAAAAATACCTGTTGATAAGTAGGTGTATTTTGAGACACCCACTTTCAATATTTTTTTTACCTTCAAAACTTGAAAATAACATGACAAAAGACATGATAAAATTCGATCTTCCCAAGAACCAATCATCCATCATCAAGGTATTGGGAGTAGGTGGAGGAGGCAGCAATGCCGTGAATCACATGTTCACGCAAGGCATTGAAGGTGTTGACTTTATCGTTTGCAATACAGACAGCCAGGCGCTGGACCTAAGCCCCGTACCCAACAAGATCCAGCTGGGGGTAAGCCTCACTGAAGGCCGTGGAGCAGGCAGCATTCCCGAGATCGGAAAGAATGCCGCCATTGAGGATATTGAGAATATCCGCAATATTTTGAACACCAATACCAAGATGGTGTTCATCACTGCGGGCATGGGTGGAGGCACCGGCACCGGAGCAGCCCCGATCATTGCCCAGGCCGCCAAAGAAATGGGAATCCTCACGGTAGGCATCATTACCATTCCTTTCTCTTTCGAAGGCCGCAAGAGAAGGCAACAGGCCGATGAGGGTCTGAAAGAGCTCAAGCAACAGGTTGATGCACTGATTGTCATCAGCAACGACAAGCTGCGTGAGCTCTATGGCAACCTCTCGGTATCGGAGGCCTTCTGCCGGGCCGACAATGTACTTACCACTGCCGCCAAAGGCATTGCCGAGATCATCACCCTGACAGGGGGCGTGAATGTCGACTTTGCCGATGTGAAAACCGTCATGTCCAACAGCGGGGTTGCCATTATGGGCAGTGGGTCGGCTGAAGGCGAGAACAGGGCCATCAGAGCAGTAGAGGAAGCCATGTCCTCTCCCCTGTTGAACGACAACGACATCAATGGCGCCGAACATATCCTGTTAAACATCACCAGTGGCAAGGAAGAATTGCTGATGGATGAGATCACCGAAATTACTGATTACATCCTGATGGAATCGGGCTCTACGGCCGATATCATCTGGGGCTACGGTCGCGATGAGGCCCTGGGCAACAAGATCAACGTGATACTGGTGGCCACCGGCTTTGGTGAAAATAACGATCTGGGCTATTCAGAGCGCAGGCCGGCACAGAAAGTGGTAAGAAATCTTGAAGAGAAACAAGAAACAAAGGTTCAACAAGAAGTTCAGGAACCTGCCAACGGAATGAGGCTGGTTACCCGTACCCCTCAGCCTGAAGGCTCCTCACCTGAAAAGGCCCCTCAGAAGAGCACCCCTCAAAACAATACCATTGAGTTTGAAGTAAAGAGCAAACCAGCCACCAAAAAGCCGGGCATGCCCGCTTCCTGGAATATGGAAAATGCGTTTGAAGGGTCCCATCAGCAGCAGGAAGCACCTCCTGCAGTCACTCATCTGTCGGAATCCGACCTGCAGCAAAAAATCATGGAACGCGAGCAACGCCTGCGCGAGCTCAGCATGAAGTTAAAAACCTCGGAAGGCCTCCAGGATCTGGAAAAGCAACCCGCCTTTGTGCGCCGCAAGGTAGAACTCAACAAGGTGCAGCACAGTTCCGAATCGCAGGTATCGCGCTATACCCTGTTTGAAGATGAAGAGAAAAAGACACAGATCAAGTCGAACAACTCTTTTCTTCACGACAATGTAGATTAACCACCAGCCTTTTCGTTTATTAAATCAAAAAAGGAGGAAAACAATTTTCCTCCTTTTTTATTTTGCATCCCCTTGCACCACCATTACTATATAACCATCAGAAAAAACAGGGGCATCAATCCTTCGCTTCTTCCCCTCACCCGAACTCATTCAGGGTCGTATTATATTCACATTAAACTCACACTAAATTCGGACCAAACTCGGACTAAATTCGCGAATTCGCGAATTTAGTCCGAGTTTGGTCCGAATTTGATGCGAATTTGGTGCGAATTTAATCAGGCCTTGAAGCAGGGAAGCACCTGACCTGCTGAGGACAGAAAGGTGATCGCGCTCCAATAAAAAAAAGAGGCTGCCTCATAGGAGAGGCAGCCTCTTTTTATAAAATAACAATACCTGCTAGCGGGAAAGAACCACTTTATTAAAGAAGGTGTTGTTGCCGTTGTTCAGACGGTAGAAGTATATCCCATTGGGCATTGAGCCAGCTTTCAGCGTTACTTTATGAGGAACAAATGCATCCACATGTCCTTCAAAAAGTTCTGCCACTTTTTCACCCACGATATTATAAACTTCCAGGGTTACATGTGCGCTTTCTTTCAACTCAAACTCAATGGTTGTTTCTGAGTTGAAGGGGTTGGGATAAGCCCGCAGGGCTATCTGATCCCCGCCAGTTTCCAGATTACCATCGCTTAGTGGGCTGGATGAGGTTTCACCGGGTTGGCTGATGGTGACTTCAGCAAAGGCTTCACAACCATTCTCGTCGGTTACGACCACAGAATAATCACCTGCCACAAGTCCGGTAGCCGTTTGGGTAGTCTGGCCATCGCTCCACAGGTAGGTATAAACTTCAGATCCACCGGTAGCGGTTACGGTAGCTTCGCCGGTTGCCTCGCCATAAACTGCTACATCAGTATATGCAGTAATGGTGGCTTCCATGGCAACGGGTTCTCCAATAGTAATACACTGGTACCACTTGCAACCATTCTGATCCATCACCAGTAAAGTATATTCGCCGGGTTCCAGATCGTAATGAACGAACCCCTGCGATTTGTCGGGGGTTGAATCAGTATTTTCCGGGTCATCCACACAGAAGGTATACAGGCAGGTATAGTATGGACCAACGCCACCTGTGATATAACCACTGACCTGTCCATCGGCTGCACCGAAGCACGACACGTCGTCTACCTCAAGTGTAACCACCAGATCTTCGGGTTCTGCCACAACGATGCCTTCCAACATGGAGGTACATCCTTCAGCATCCATCACGTAGACAGTATATTCACCAGCCAACAGGTCTTCGAACAAGCCTGATTCCTGGTAAACATCACCATCGATAGAATAAGTGAAGCCGCCATTGCCGCCTGTTGCCAGTACTTCAAGACTTCCTGTAGCAGAACCATGGCACATGACATCTATAACTTCCACCAGGTTGACAAAAATTTCAGGACCATCGAGGATGGTGAAAATCTGATCCACCCAGCAATTGTTGGCATCCAGGATTTCTACAGTATAAACGCCTGCCATCAGATCAGAGATTGTCAGTACGTCGCCAACTACAGTACCCATATTTGCAGTGTAGGGAGGCGTACCGCCATCGATTGTAATTGCAACCATACCATCATTACCTTCAAAACAAGTAACAGCAGTGGGATCTACATCCACAATAACCAGCTCTTCAGGTTGGGCAATGAAATCTGTAATGGGGAATTCACAAAGATTTTCATCTACAACTACCCAGTTGAGGGCGGCTCCGCCAGAAACGTCAGGTACTGTAACAGGAAGTACACCAACAGGAATCAGATCGTCACCATCAACAGCATACAGTGTCAGGTCGCCTGTTCCGCCTTCACCCTCTACTAAGATATCGGTGGTTCCGTCAAAGCAAAGGATGGGAGCATAGGTAAGGGCAACGGCAATGGGATCGGGCTCCTTAATTTCTACACATACGTAAGCAATACAGCCATTTACATCCATTACCACAATAGTATACCAACCGGCCTGCAAGCCACCAAATTCAGTATCAGGCAGGGTTTTTGTGGGAACAACAGGGTCGCAACCATCTGGTACAATGCATTCGTCAAAGAAGCAAATTTGGGCAATTTCAAATTCAGCAGTTACATTCACTGCGATATTGCCATCCGAGCCTCCATTGCAGGTTACATCGGTTACTTCAACCTCGATAAGGATTTCCTCGGGCTGGGTAATGGTGAAGGTATCTTCGGCAACACAGCCATTGGCATCGGTCACCACTACTTTGTAATCACCGGCTGCCAGAGCATCCCAGTCATATTCACCAAAATCAACATCGTAGGGCTTGGTTCCACCAGCAATAGTTAACTCAGCAACTCCGTCACTTTCTCCAAAACAACTTGCATCACTGAGAACATCTACAGTAGCAACAAGCTTATCAGGCTCAGTAATAGTGAATTCCACCTCCACAGGGCCACAGCCTTTGTAATCATCAACTATAACAGTATAAACACCTGCTTCCAGGGCATCCCAGTCATAGTCGAAATCTACATCATATGGGGTATTACCGCCTGTAATGGTTAATGCTGCCTTGCCGTCAGCAAGACCAAAGCAACTGACATGATTGATCACTTCAACAGAAGCCACCAGTTTATCAGGTTCTGTAATGGTTACCTTCTGAGAAATCGTGCAGCCGTTTGCATCAGTTACCATAATGCAATAATCCCCTGCTAAATGCCCGTCATAAACAACGTCATAAGCCTCTGTTTTGGCGTCATTAATACCAATGCAATCGCCATCACAGTCGTTTAACAGACAGTAGGTATACGGGCCGGTTCCGCCGGAAGCATTCACCGAGATGGTACCATCCTCGCCCTCGAAACAGGAAACATTGGTTACTGCAATCTCCAGGGCCAGCGGCTCGGGTTCCGTCATTACAACGGTAACTAAAACTTCACAGCCATTGGCATCTAAAATCAGTGCCTCATGATCTCCTTCTGCCAGACCTGTAAGCAGCAGCTCATCACCTTCCAGCTCTACTTCATCATAGAAATAAGGAGCGGTACCGCCTGAGATCTGAATCAGGGCAGTGCCATCGGAATCTCCATTGCAGGTTGGCTCAACGATGGTTTTAACTTCAGCTTCCAGCGCTGCCAAAGGTTGTTCTATTTTAAAGGCTACAGGAACAGGACCGCATTCGTTGGCATCATATACTTCGAATGCATAATCATCAGCAGACAAACCGGTAAAGGTATATTCCGGGCCATCAAATGCTACACCATTCACGGTATAAGGAGGCGTACCACCTGATACCGTTAGGGTTGCCGTTCCATCGGCTCCGCCAAAACACTGCACCTCTGTTACAACCGGTTCTTCAACAACCAGTTGTTCAGGCTCAGTTACTGTTACACATTGGGTAAACAGGCAACCGTTGGAGTCCACCACAACGATGTAATAAGTACCGGCGCTCAGGTTGTTGTACTGCCCGGTCTGGGTTTTTTCGAACTGTGGATCCATCACTTCCGGGATACATCCAGTGTACTTGCAGATATTAAATGGTGCGGCACCATCCATTTCCACCAGGATCCGGCCATCGTTGCCGCCAAAGCAGCTAACATCAACCACCGAAATGTTTATTTCCATGGAACAATCAAGGCAATGGTTGGCACTGATCCACTCGCCGATGAATCCGGCTGCTTCCGACAGTTCATTCTCAGTAATCCCGTTATTCTCGGCAAAATACTGATCAATAACATCCATGTAATAAGCCAGACCATATTCATCATCAAATTTCTCCAGGGTGATGCCACTCAGATAAATGGCAGCATATTGGGTAAAGGCACTGTTCACGGCACTGGCCGGAGGCCAGAAAGCGGCACCCTCTGCCTGGGTATATTCTTTTCCACCCAGCTCCACATTATAAGGCCACACCACACCACCTGGCTTGGCAAACCAGTAACCCTGCGAATAGGCACAGGTTACCAGCTCCTTGAACTGAATGTCATCAATACCAAAGTCATTGCCATAGGCAATGTCGGAGGTTTCAACAATGGTGATTTCCGCCACGTTGTGTCCGCTTTTGTCTTCATCGGAAAACCAGGTAAAGTTTTTCCAGACATTGGTTTCATTGGGAGCAACAACAATCTGGTCGTGTGCAACACCATTGATATAAATGGTAATTTCCAAATCAGCAGGTGCAGCCGTTACCAGGCTGGAAACCATCATGCTGAACATGTACTCTTTTCCGGGTTCCACAGGAACATCCTGTTGCCAGACGATCTTTCCACTTTCATCGGCACCATTCACGATCAGGAAGTAGTCACCCAAATAAGGGGCTCCTGTAAAGTCGTTGTGAAAATCATGAGGATCGTTGGCTACAGTATAAGTACCTTCAGGAACCATACTGCCACCATCACCTACATAGGTATACTCGGTAAAGAATCCGGTGTTGCCATCGGAAAAGTCTCCGTTGACCACCAGGTTGGGTTGATACACTGCTGCAGAAGCAAGACCACTCCCCAGGAATAGCCAGGCTAACATCAGCATGAATTGTCTTATTTGTTTGAAGTGTTTCATAATACTAATAGTTTGGTTTAAACTGAATTGTGTTTGACATGAGAAAAGGAAGAAATCCTTGAGGATTTCTTCTTTATCCATCTCTGCAAAGAATAAATGGAGGCTGTTTCATAGGCATCAGAGTTTAATGAAAAAAGAAAGATAGATGGTATTCAAAGTATAATTTTATCACTTAGTATGGTCTTTGTTTTTCTTCGTATAAATATATTCCTAGTTTTCGCACGTGTCCATTAGTAATTATTCATATTTTTTCATCCGTATAAACCCTTACATTTTTCTACGTTATTTGTCATATAGCACTGATTTTCAGATACATTATATTAAAATCATGACGGAGTGACTTTTTTGATCATTTTTCCTGTTTTGCTTAAAATGCATTTAAGTTCGATCAATTAGGGTTTATTTATTTTAACAATATTTTAAGAACTTAAAATTAAAACCACCTCTGTGTATTCAGACATATAATCGACAGTAGAGATCGCTACCAGATATTATCGCCCGAAATTTCTTTGTATCTTTGCCCGAATTAATTTGACACCAACAATCTACTTCATCCATGATGCATCTTTTGACCACCCGATATAGCATTCGCTTGTTCATTATCATTTTATTCGTTGGATTGGCCTCCTGCCAGAAAGATCCCAATGAAAACCAAGCCATTAAGGACCGTGAAAAGATTCTTGAATATTTGGCTGATAATGATCTGGAAGCCCAGGAGCATGAATCAGGCTTGTTCTACATCATTGAAAACGAAGGAGTAGGAAACCACCCAAGCAGTAATTCAGTGGTCCTGATCTCCTACAAAGGATATTTTCTGGATGAAGAAATTTTTGATGCCCGCGAGAATGCCCGGATGGAATTAAATCAAACCATTCAGGGATGGGGTATCGGAATCCCCTTGTTCAAAAAAGGGGGAAACGGGATATTATTTATCCCCTCGGCCCTGGGATATGGCCCTTATGGCAGCATGGGCATCCCTGGTAACTCAGTATTGATTTTTGAAGTTGAACTGATTGAATATTAAAGTTGACTGTGCATCTGATTTTGTACACACCCAATGCAAACAAATTGTAAATTTGCATTCCCAAACAAATAACATAAATAAACATGGCAAGCGTAAAAAACCTGAAAAAGGATGTAAATTATCTGACTGATGAAGTTGTTGGAACCTGTTTGTTGCATCAATACGCCAATAAGGAAGAGAATCAGCAGAAAGTTGATCAACTGATTGATGAAATCCTGGAATCCAGAGAAGATCTCATCAACAAGTTGAACCATCCTGAAGACCGTCCTGAAGGCAAGAGCATCAAGGCCTGGTACAATGAGCAGTTTGATGCTTTTATAGAAAAGGTGAATGCAACCTTTGAAGCTCTAGGTGAGATTGGGGAATAATTTCTCTCATAGCTCCCGGTACTTAAAAGGCGCTTGCAGCGTCTTTTTTTGTATTTGAATTTGCCGACACAGGGTGCCTGCCTAAAAGATGCTCAACTGATGTGTGGAAGATATACTTTAACCCTGCCCTGGAACGAAATCGCTGAACAATTTGGCGTTGCTGTTCCTCAGGGCCATGGCCTTGAGTACAATGCGGCACCGGGGCAAAAGCACCCAATCATTACAAGCAGGGAGCCCGGCAAACTACAAATGATCTATTGGGGGTTTCCGCTGAAAGGGAGCCAAAAAAGCCAGCTGATCATCAATGCCCGCCAGGACACATTGACCCGGAAAGCTTTGTTCAGAGAGAAGTTACACTCCGGGCGTTGCATCATTCCGGCCGATGGTTTTTACGAATGGGAGAAAAAAGCAGGCAAAAGAATGCCTGTCCGCTTTCTGCTGAAGAACAAAGGATTGTTTGCTTTTGCCGGGCTCTTCGGCATCTTTAAAACAGCAGCGGGTGACTCTGTTGAGAGGTTTACCATCATTACCACCCAGGCCAATGAGCTGGTGCAAAACATCCATGACCGGATGCCACTGATGCTTCAGCCGCAACAGGCATTGAAATGGCTTCAGGATCGTGATCCTGAAGCGGCCACCCAACAGCTGCAGCCAGTAAAGGCCAGTGACATGATCAGCTATCCTGTTTCCCCGAAGGTAAACAACGCTGCAAATAACTCCCCTGAAAACATCCTGCCCTGGACAGATCCCGGGCTTACCCTTTTTTAATGAACCTTTTGAACAAGCACTCCTTTAATTAAAAAGCAATCATAGCATGAAGAGGCCGTTTTTTGCGTTCTCTTATTGTAAGACAGTTTCTTTGTTGCCCATCACCATTATAAAAAAACACCAATGACCAGTAACCATAATACCGACAGACCGTATAAAAAGGGAAAACCCGTCAGTAAAAACAACGCTTCGATGAACAAGTCACGTGGGGAATCCAAATCAGAAAATCCTGGCCGCAGGGATTCCGGAAAAGATTCCGGACCAAAACGTTCGTACCCCCGAAAAGATTCGGACCACGAAGAGCCCAAAAAAAGATTTTCGTCCTCATCACCCCGCCGGGATGAACCCGGCGAGCCCACCCGCTATCCGGGAAAAAACCGGGCAGCAGATTCCGGGGAACGCTCCGGCAGGGAAAAACGGGAGTTTCCCCGAAAAGACTATCCGGCTTCCAAACCAGAGTCAGGAAGGAGAGAAAGACCCGGCTCCAGGCCAGAATCCAGAGAGCATACCGGCGACAGAAAACGGGAATATCCTTCAAAAGAACGTACCGCATCTGACAGACCCTCTCATCAGGGAGGTGACAGGTCAGAGAGGTTCCACAAAAAAGAACGCCCCTCATCAGATCGTCCCTCTTTCCCGAGAGATGAGAAATCAGGCCGGTTCCAGAAAAGAGAACGTCCTTCATCCGAGCGGCCCGCTGGCATAAGAGAGGAAAGGTCAGAGCGGTTCCCCAAAAGAGAACGCCCCTCATCCGACAGGCCTTCTGGCCCAAGGGAGGAAAAGTCAGAGAGGTTTTCCGAAAGAGAACGCCCTTCATCCGAGCGGCCCGCTTATTCAAGAGATGCAAAATCAGGCAGGTTCCAGAAAAGAGAACGGCCCTCGCGCGATCGTTCAGAGAGCACATACAACCCGGAGCGTCGTCCCGAGACCATGCGCTCCGATGCTCCAGTGCGGCTGAACAAATACATTGCCCATGCAGGCATCTGCAGCCGTCGCGAGGCTGACACCCTCATAGAAACAGGTGCCATCAGCATCAACGGAGTGATCGTTACCGAACTGGGCACCAAAGTTAAACCCGGTGACATTGTAAGATATGGCGATACACGGCTGGTGAATGAACGAAAGGTGTATATCCTGCTGAACAAGCCAAAGGATTATATTACCACCTCCGAAGACCCCCAGGGTCGTAAAACTGTGCTGGATCTGGTTTACAGGGCATGCCGCGAGCGGGTATACCCCGTAGGACGGCTGGACCGCAATACCACCGGCCTGTTGCTCTTTACCAATGATGGGGAGATGGCCAAAAAACTCACCCATCCCAAACATGGGGTCAACAAGATCTACCACGTGCACCTGGACAAGCCTCTTACCAAAGCAGACCTTGAACAAGTTGCCAAAGGTGTGGAGCTGGAGGATGTCACTGTGGTTCCGGATGCCGTTTCCTATATAGAAGGCGAAAGCAAGAAGGAAGTAGGCATCCAGATCCATAGCGGGCAGAACAGGATTGTGCGAAGGATCTTTGAAAAGCTGGGGTATGATGTTCAAAAACTGGACAGGGTAGCCTTTGCCGGATTAACAAAAAAAGACCTGCCACGCGGCAAATGGCGTTTCCTGTCGGAAAAAGAAGTTAGCTTTCTGAAAATGCTCAAATAATGATGTAATGATGCAGCAACAGCCTCTCACCAAAAAGGAACTGTTCTGGAAATTCCTGAAGACTGCAGGAATTTCCGGAATAGTGTTTCTGGTGGGGCTGTTTGTCGTGTTGCTGATCAGCACCCTGATCTTTCAGGAGCGCATCCAGAATCTGTTCCTGCAAAATATCAACCAAAACCTGCGCACCGAAGTGCAGGTTGACAACATCCGCCTGGATCTCTTCAGGCGCTTTCCCAATGCCTCGCTCACTTTTTCCAACACCAGGATCTTTGAACCAGACCCTGCAAACAGCAGCGATACGCTTGTACAAGCTGGAAGAATATTTCTGAAATTCAACCTCTGGGACCTGATCAAGGGTGACTACACCCTCAGGCAGATAGAAATATCCAATGCAAGGATCAGGCCTTCCATTCATCAGGACGGCACCAACAACTTCACGATCTGGAACAGTTCTCAACAGGAATCAACCGGTTCGTTTTCCATTTCCCTGGAACGCATTATTCTGAATCAGGTGCTGGTGGAATTTGAAAACCAGATGACCAACACCCTTCTTTTTCTGGATGCCGGCAAAATGACAATGAGCGGCTCCTTTCAGGATGAAGTGTTCGACCTCTCGGCAAAAGGCAATCTGATTGCCCGGCAGATAGCTTTCGGGGAAACCGCTCTCACCGGTGGTAAACCTCTGGAAGTAGATCTGGTGATGGAGGTAAGAAACCAGTCGGAATTTGTTTTCCGCAAAGGAATCCTGTTGATCAATCAGCATGCCTTCTCGGTGCTCGGAAATATCAGTAATTCGGCAGGGAAAACCGATATGGACCTACAGGTATCAGGCAACGAGCTTAACCTGCAGACCCTCATTGAGGACCTGCCCCATCAATGGAAGACACACCTGAGTGATTACCGCAGCAAGGGAGAAATGACCTTCAATGCCTTGATCAAAGGCACCTATTCCTCATCGGGCAATCCCTATGTGGAAGCAGATTTCCTGGTTTCTGATGCAGGCATGCATCATGCTTCCAGCAACCTGCAGCTCACCAACCTCTCTTTTTCCGGGACTTTTAACAATGGCAGGCGCCAGAATCTTTCAACCTCTTCCTTTACCTTCTCCGATTTCTCTACCCGCATCAACCAGGGAACATTGGAAGGTAATCTTTCAATTTTCAATTTCCTGAAACCTGATATTGATCTGAATATAGAGGTAGATGCAGAAATCCCCGACCTGATTCATTTGCTTAATATCCGGCAGGTTGCTGAAGCCTCGGGCAAGGTGCAGGCCAGCCTGGCCTTCCGCGGCCGCCTGAGCAACAGGAACAGGTTTACCCCCCAGGACATTGGACAGGTAAAGGCCACCGGAAACATTGAATTCAGCGGGGCAGCCTTCCGCATGAAGGACAACCCCCTGGACTTCACCGGGTTCAATGGCTCCTTTCTTTTCAATGATGCTGACCTGGTGGTGAAATCATTCTCGGGAAAAGCCAGCAGCAGCGATTTTCATCTTCAGGGAAACTTCCGCAATGTGCTGCCCTATCTGTTTCTGGAAAATGAGAAGATTTTTATTGAAGCCAGGCTTATCTCGGAGAACCTGAACTTTGATGAGATCCTGCAACAAGGAACTGCTGAATCAGATTCAACCTACCAGCTGAAGTTCTCCCAACACCTGGGGTTCCATCTGGAGGCCCAGGTCAGCAATCTGAAATTCCGTAAATTCCAGGCACAACAGATCAAGGGTAGAGCCAGCCTGCAAAACAAGCGCTTCTATGCCAGCAACCTGTCTTTCGGCTCCATGCAGGGGCAGATTCTGGCCAACGGTTTCATCGATGGAACCCGTCAGGACTATATGACCTTTGGCTGCCAGGCAGAGCTGCAGCAGGTTGACGTACACCAGCTTTTTTACCAGATGGGCAACTTCGGTCAGACCAGCATTGTAGATGAAAATATTTTTGGTTCTATTTCCGCAGAGCTTGATTTCACGGCCCGATGGTCGCCACACATGGACGTTGACTGGGGCAGCCTGGAAACAACCGCTAATATCAGGGTAGAAAACGGAGCGCTGGTGAACTATCAACCCATGATAGAACTCTCCCGCTTTTTAAGAGTCGACGACCTGGATCATGTTACCTTTTCTACCCTCGAAAATCAGATTCATATTAAGGACCGCATGATCATCATCCCTGAGATGGAAATCAACTCCAGTGCCCTCGATCTGAATATTACCGGTCAGCATTCTTTTGAAAACGCCATTGATTACCGCCTTCAGGTATTGCTCTCAGATCTTCTCTCCCGCAAAAACCGCCAGGCGCGCAATCCACAGGACCAATATGGCGATATCATTGATGATGGCCTGGGACGCACCACCCTGTTTCTGGCACTCACCGGAACCACTGATGATCCGGTGTTCAGATATGATTACCGTGGGGTGCGTGAGAAACTGCAGCAAGACCTGGCACGCGAGAGGCAGAATCTGCGCGATGTGTTCCGCAAGGAGTTCGGCCTGACCCCTAAAACCCAACCTGATTCGGCAGCCAAAGCAGCACAGAAACGGAAAGAACAATTAAAAAAACAAGAAAACGGAGAGTTTATTATCGAGTGGGATCTTTAAGGTTTTTGCTCTGAGTCAACCTACCTGAAATGATTGTATACCCCAATGCCAAGATCAATCTGGGCCTGCACATTACCCAAAAACGTCCCGATGGGTTTCATGAGATAGAAACCGTGATGTTTCCCACAAAATTGTGCGATGCCCTGGAGGTGGTTCCGGCAGATACAAGTCGTTCTTCCTTTTCATTGAGTGGCATGGCTGTTCCCGATCATAACCAGAACCTGTGTGTCAGCGCCTGTAAGCTGTTGCAGCAATCCTGGCACCTCCCTCCTGTCAGGATATTCCTTCATAAAAAAATTCCCATTGGGGCAGGGCTGGGCGGAGGAAGTGCAGATGCCGCATTCACCCTGAAGGCATTAAAGGAAATGTATAACCTGCAGGTTCCTTCATCCACATTGCATGAGCTGGCCTCCAGCCTGGGAAGTGATTGTCCGTTCTTCCTGGAAAACAAACCCATGCTGGCCTCCGGAAGGGGAGAAATTCTTAACCCGCTTCCAGAAATTGATTTATCAGGATGGCACCTTATTGTGATTACACCTCCGGTACATGTACCCACTGCAGCAGCCTATCAGGGGGTAATCCCCAAAAAGCCCGCACAGCCCTTACTTGAGGTGATTCAACAACCTGTTCACCTGTGGAAACATTCCCTGATCAATGATTTTGAAGAAACCATTTTCCGGAAGTTCCCTGCCATTGCCCCCATCAAGGAAAAGTTATATCAACTTGGGGCAACATATGCCAGCATGAGTGGTAGTGGATCCTCGGTCTTCGGGCTTTTTGAACAAAAACCTGATGAAGGCTTCAGGCTGCAATTCAAAGATCATTTTATCTGGCAGGAAGAATTATAACTTCCAATGCCCACCCCCCTTTAAAGAAAAAAGCTCCCTTCACGAATCACATTACAAATCACTGGTCTGTTTTTCAAAGCATTAATACCTCTGCGGCTTTTTGCTTTTAACGTTTTTTAACATAGCATCATTCCAAACCTTTTCCGGGCTCCTGTGGGATTTTAAGTATTTTTACGGCCGTCAATCAACTAAAAAACTTAATCCCCCAACCATCATGATCCATAAGGTAATTACGATTCACTGGCTGGCCATCCTGTTTCTCTGGGCTTCTGCTGAGGCCCGGGGCCAGCAAACCATGACCCCACAGAATCTGTTTGACATTCAGTCAGTGGCAGAAGTATCCATTTCTCCTGACAAGAATTTTATTGCTTTCACCCTGAATGTTCCCCGCCCTTTTGATCATCCCTCAGGAGGTGATTACCGCGAACTCTACCTCTATGATGTAAAGGCACAGAAAACCCTTCCTTTCATTACAGGTTCGCAGAGCATCACCAGCATCGGCTGGAATCCTGCCGGTGATGCCATCACTTTCAGGGCCAGTATGGACGATGTTCCCGGGGTACAGGTTTATGCCATAAATGTTAATGGCGGCTCCCATTACCCACTGACGCGTTTCGATGGAAATGTAAATTCTTATAAATTTATTGATCATCAGAATCTTGCCATCGTATCGGCCGAACCTGCAGACCCCGCCGGTCAGCAACTGCGCCGGAAAGGGTTTGATCTGGAAGTCTTTGAAGAGGAATTCCGCCACCTGGCACTGTATCGGTACAATCTGCAGGATCATAAAGCGCGTGCCCTTACCCGGGGCGTTACTGTGTTCGACTTCACCATCAGCCCTGATGGCCGGTTTGCTGCTGCAGCCATTGCTCCCCGTAACCTGGTTGACGACAGCTACATGTTTAAGCGCATTCACCTGGTAGATCTCAACACCGG
Source organism: Bacteroidales bacterium (assembly GCA_046483935.1). GTDB lineage: Bacteria > Bacteroidota > Bacteroidia > Bacteroidales > UBA7960 > JAWOCF01. The sequence goes on from JAWOCF010000114.1 coordinate 52,870, forward strand.
CGAAACAACAAAAATCATGGAAAACCCAGGCAAACTGGGCAGGATGGCATGGAGCCCCGACGGCACCAAACTGGCCTTTGCCTCGGCCAGCAAAAGAGAAGACTCGGTGGTAGGCAGCTTGTTTGTTATGGACGTTCCGACCAGCAAAACCTTCGGCGAACTGCAAAATGTGGTCAAAGACATGGAGCTTTCCGTCAACGCCTTTGCCTGGAAAGACAACAATACCTTATTGTACGCAGCCGAAGAGGGTGTAGACATTGTGCTGAGCGAGCAGCGCCTGGATAAGCCTTCCAGGACGATCCTGCTGGAGCCTGCCAATGTAGTATTCTCCGGATTCCATCATGTAGATGGCATGGTGGCCTTTGCCGGCAACACCTGGCAGCACCCCAGCGAGCTATTCACCTTTACCCTGAAACGTAAGGATCTGGTCCGCCACACACATCATAACCAATGGCTCAACCAGGTAGAACTGGCTCCCCAGCGCAAACTGGTATACGATGCCCGCGATGGTAAAGACATTGAAGGGGTGCTATTATATCCCCTGAATTACGACGAATCAAAGAAGTACCCTCTGATCGTTTACATCCATGGGGGGCCGGAGGCGGCCGTAAAGAATGGCTGGAGCACCGGATATAACATGTGGGGCCAGATTGCTGCCGCAAGAGATTACTTCGTGTTTATGCCCAACTATCGCTCCAGTTCAGGCAGAGGCGTTGACTTCACGATGGCAGGCTACGGCGACCTGGCCGGGGTGGAATATGACGACGTGCTCGACGGCATTGACCATCTGATTGATATCGGTTATGTTGACTCCAGCCGTGTGGGAATGGGCGGTGGCTCCTATGGTGGATACTTCTCGGCATGGTCGGCCACACGTCATACCGAACGCTTTGCTGCATCAGTGGTTTTCGTGGGGATCTCCAATCAGGTATCCAAACGCAACACCACCGATATTCCCTGGGAAGATCAATACGTACACTGGGGGTACTGGAATCATGAAAATCATGAGGACGTTTACGACCGCAGCCCCATAAAATATGCCCACCAGAGCAAAACCCCCACCCTGATCCTGGGCGGAACCGAAGATCCCCGCATCCATCCTTCCCAGTCGCTGGAGCTCTACCGGGCCCTGAAGCTGCACGGGCAGGCCCCTGTGCGCCTGATATGGTATCATGGCGAAGGACATGGCAACCGCCGCAACACCCACCGCCTGGATTATATTGTGCGCACCATGGAATGGTTTGATCATTTTCTGAAAAATACAGGCAGCAATGAAATGCCGGACAAATATCCTGATTATGGTTTTTAATCCCGTTTTCACAACATTTCTTTTATCTTTGCCGGCGAAATCATGCAGGGAATAGCCCCTTCAGAGTGCTTCCCATGAATGTTTTAATCTGTTTTAAAGCCTGATCACGGCCAAAACCCATTAACAACTACCGAATGAAAGACTTTAAGAATTCCGGTTCCCGGGCCTTTGCCAAAGCCCTTGATTATATCGAAATTGTTGGTAATAAGCTGCCGCATCCGGCCACCCTGTTTTTTCTGCTGGCAGTAATTGTCATGGTGGTCTCATGGATTGCCTCTGTAACCAACGTACAGGCTTTACATCCTGTAGATGGTACGCTGATTACGGTCAACAACCTGGTGAGTGGCGAAGGAATCCGGTGGATTTACAGCAACATCATCAATAACTTCCTGCGATTTCCCCCACTGGGATATGTACTGGTGGTCATGGTAGGTATCGGGGTGGCCGAGGGTTCAGGACTTTTCACAGTGATGATCCGCTCGCTGGTACTCAGCTCACCCCCGAAATTGATTACCGGTGCTATCGTACTGGCCGGCCTGGTCTCGCACCTGGCCTCCGAGGCTGGTTATGTAGTGCTGATTCCCCTGGGAGCGATGATCTTTCATGCCCTGGGCCGGCACCCCATGGCAGGGCTGGCAGCAGCCTTCTGCGGAGTAAGTGGTGGCTTTGGGGCCAACTTTTTTATCGGCTCGATCGACCCCATCCTGGCCGGTATCAGCGAATCAGCCGCGCAAATGATCATGCCCGACATGACGGTGAACCCCGCGGTGAACTATTACTTCATGTTCTTTTCTGCCTTCCTGGTAGTGATAGCAGGCACCTGGGTGACTGAGAAAATCGTGGAACCCCGTCTGG
>JAWOCF010000028.1:0-2889 GCA_046483935.1 Bacteroidales bacterium
CAAGCGAAGTAGCGGGAAGAATGAAGATCAGGGATTTCAACAATCTTTTTTCGTGCAGCACAACCTTGAAACTACTGACCCAGTTGATCAATCTTGTTTCATTTTTCTCGCCCAAAAAGAAAGTCCTTAAAAACGCTTCTTTAAAGGACTGTTTTTTTGATAATTCCTGGGCTGCTTGTTGCCTTAGCAGAATGACAGGTTCTTCGGAAGGCCCCTTAAGCCATGTAGCCAGCAGGTTGCTCCCTTTTTCAGTTACGGTGCGATTCATAAAGCTGAACAGCGAAAACCTTCCAAAGATATCCAGGTCGAATGTGTAAGGATGCTTTGAGTCATGATGCTCATGACCGTCACCAAACAAGTTCTCTGTCTTGCCGGTTCGTAATTCATTCTGATAAATCAGGATCAGCTCTTCAATCTTCCTGATGGCAGCATCGTTGGCAATATCCTTCTTCACCACCCATACAAAAAGAGCAGCAAAAAGCACCAGGCCGGCAATGGCTGCACCTATTGAAAAGGTTAATAATTGATAGCTAATGATGATTGTTAGAATAAAGAGGCCCAGCCTGTAAAAAGAAAATTGCTTTCTAACCTTCAGGAAACCTTCCTTCTGAGCTGCCAGCTCTTCGATTCTGTTTTTGTATTCCGATTCCGGTTGATGCATCATTTCGTTGTTTTCGCTACTCATTTCAGTATGACACCATTTCCATTATTAAACCATCTGGTAGACTGGTTCAAAAATACAATATTTTATATCTAATGAGGTGTGGCAAATTGACTTTCACTCCACAGGTTCCATTATCCCATCACACACCATAAATCATCTATTTGATGAATTATAAAAAATCTATCCTGTTGATGTAATAAATTAAAAAGGCCTGCTACTAAAGGTTAAATTTTAAAAACAGCACTTATGAAAAGTTTTCTATTATTTACAGCATTGTTAATGGCCGGCTTTTCTTCAATGGGTTCACAACCTATCGAAGTAACCACTACGGGTAGTGGCGATCATGTAGTAATCATTGCCGGGTTCGGTGGCCAGGAGCCCTGGAGGGAAGTCATTAAGGAACTATCAAAATCCAGCACCTGCCACCTTGTTACTATCAGGGGTATTGATGGAAGCAAAAGTTCTGACAGTTTACATGTTGGGGTTATTGTAGAGGAGATAGTCCGGTTCATGCATGCTAATGCCATTGAGAAGCCTGTGGTAATAGGGCATAGCTTCGGAGGATTCATTGCCGCAAAGCTGGCAGCAGGTAATGCCGGGATAGCAAAAAAACTGGTAATGATCGACACGTTCCCCTTTGCCCCTGCCCTGATGGAACCCTCCCTGACCCAGGAAACAGGAAAACAGCAGGCGCAAATGTTCCGCCAGCACATCATGGCCCTTCCTGAACAGGCATACCAAGGCTTCTGGATGCAGAACATGCAGTTGCTGGTTTCAGATAAAACCAACCAGGAGCTGATTCATCATTCAATTACTCAATCACAAAGAATTAATGTTGTTCAGGCGCAAAGTGCCATGTTGGGCACCGACCTGCGCCTGCACCTGCACCAGATCCAGTGTCCGGTACTCGTGCTTTGTTCGGTGGCCTCTTTTTTACAGGCCGGCCTGCCCGATGATCTTATCAGGCAAAGAATCAATGAACAATTCAACAATCTGCCTTCCTGTAGTATCTTTATCCACCCAAATGCCCGCCACTTCATGATGCTTGACCAGGGGCAGTGGGTAGTTGACAACATCCGGCAATTCGTTGAACGATGAAGCAGAAATCAAAACAGGAGCTTTTCTCATCTGTCTATAATGACTACAGGCACAAGATCTACAGGATTTGTTATGCCTACATTTATCAAAAGGAAGAGGTCGATGACCTGTTTCAGGAGATCATGGTGAATATCTGGAATGGCCTGGAGCGCTTTCGGGGCGAATCGACAATAGGCACCTGGGTCTACCGGATTGCCGTAAACTCTGCCTTGTTCTACAACAGGAAGTTCAAAAGATACGCAGAGATTAATGTCAAGCCTGACCTTTGTCTGGTAAATACTCTTGAACATCACCTGGGCGAGGATCCCCATGATGTTGTTCATGAACGGCTTGACCAACTGGCAAAGGCAATTTCGCAACTTGAAAAACAGGACAGGCTGATTATTTCACTGCTGCTGGAAGGGTTATCCTACGAGGAGATCTCTGAAGTTGTAGGTATAACTCCTAATTATGTGGGAGTGAAGGTAAACAGGATAAAGAAGCAACTTAAAGAACTGATAAAAGATGAACAGCAATAGCACTTTTCATGAACTTCAGAACCTCTGGGTTACTCAGAAGGCTGAACAACCGCCGGCTGAAGGTTCCGGATTATATCCCGCATCGCTGGTTGATAAACTCCGGTCGTTACAATCCTTTCAGGACAGGGTGAATAAGATAAAGATCCTGGTGATCATCCTGATATTTGCCTCTATGGCATATGCCTTGATAACGTCCGGGACTGTTTCATTGCTGGCCCTTGCAGGCCTGCTGCTGGCACTCCTAAGCAGTTTTTGGTTTTTTACTTATTATCTTAAAAACCAGTTTAAAGTTTCAAGACTTCCTTTTGATGCAACAACCCGTGAGTTTTTAGAAACTGCCCTGCAAATGCTTCATAAGCAGAATGCAGTTTTTAAAAGACCTTTCACTTATTTTACGCTGGCTTTACTGGCAGCGGTGAATATCATCTTCCTGGGGCTGCTGACTGAAGAAAGTTTGTCAGCCCGGTTTCAGATACATACCGCTTTCTCATTGTGGGTGATGCTGGCTTCGCTGATCGGTGGCAGAATCAGGCAAAGAAGAATCCGTAAAGAGGTCCTGCTCATTATTGAAACACTGAATAAAGCAAAGGATAGCCTTGATGAGGTTTC
>JAWOCF010000055.1:0-12647 GCA_046483935.1 Bacteroidales bacterium
CAAACCTCACCCTTCACCGGGGTTGATGCATCAGGCATCATGACCGTGTACCTAACCCAGGGTGAAGTATTCTCAGTAGCCGTTGAGGCAGATGAAGCACTCCAATCGAATGTTGAAACAAGCGTCGAAGATGGCGTGCTTTTCATTGAATCAACCAATAATTTGCGTCGTGCCGAAAAAGTAATGGTTTACGTTTCAGCTCCTGAAATCAATTACCTCAAAGGCAGCGGTGCAGTATCCTTCAGAGGCGAAAACCCCTTGCAGACCGCTACCCTGGAAGTGAATGTCAGTGGCACCTCCGGCCTTACCCAGGAGGTGAATGTCGACAACCTGATCTCCAGGATATCCGGTGCCAGCAATGTGACTTTTACGGGCAGTGCCACCATGCATGATTTCTCCTTATCGGGCGCCTCAGTATTGCGGGCCGACAATCTGGCCACCCAAACAACTCATGCCGAGCTGAGCGGAGCTGCCACCGGCCGGATTAGCGCTTCGGAATACCTGAAGGCACAAGCCAGTGGCACCTCTTCGCTAACCTATGCCGAAAAGCCCGCCCGCCAGCAGGTCAGCACCTCAGGCATGGCACGCATCGGTACCGGCAATGGAGAATCAGAAGTGGTTAACATGGAACAGGATACCGTGCGGGTGCGCATCATGGGACGTGAGATCATCATCTCCGATGGTGGATCGGCACCTCATGTTGACATCAAAAAAGACAGATGGCGTGAATTCAAAGGCAACTGGGGCGGCTTCGAAATGGGCATCAATGGTTATCTGAATGCCGACAGGAGCCTGGAACTGGCAGATGCCGACGACTACATGGACCTGCGCTATGAGAAATCAGTTGCTGTAAACATCAACATGTTCCAGCAAAGCTTCAACCTGATCTCCAACAACCTGGGGCTGGTTACAGGGATTGGCCTGAGTTGGAACAACTATCGTTTTGCCGACGACATCACCATCACTCCCGAACCTGACGGCATTGAGCCTCTGCAACCCAATGAAGAGTATAACTACCGCAAAAGCAAGCTGACTTTGCTGTACCTGAACCTTCCGCTGATGATGGAGTTTCAGACTCAAAGTCCGCGTTCCAACCAACAGTTCCATCTGGCTGGCGGCATCATCACCGGCATCCGGCTGCGCTCCCACACCAAGCAGGTTTATAACCTGGATGGCAAGAAAAACAAGGATAAAAACTTCGATGACTTTCACCTGCGGCCCTTCCGCTTTGATGCTACCGCACGCATCGGCTGGGGAAAGGTGAACCTGTTTGCCAACTACTCGCTCACCAGCCTGTTTCGCGACGACAAAGGCCCGGAACTTTATCCCTTCACCGTGGGCATCCGGATTCTGCGCTGGTAACCCTACTACCTGTATTTTTCGCTTCATTCATTACCAAACCGGCCCTCAGGGGCCGGTTTATTTTTTCCCCCTTATGAAGGAATTTCTTAATTTTGCAGCATCATTAAAACAAAAATTATATGTCGGGTCATAGCAAGTGGTCAACCATCAAAAGAAAAAAAGGGGCTTTGGACGCCAAACGCTCAAAGATCTTTTCCAAGATTATCAAAGAAATCACTGTTGCCGTTAAGGAAGGGGGAACCGACCCGGAAGGCAATCCCCGCCTGAGGCTGGCCATCGCTAATGCCAAGGGAGTGAATATGCCCAAAGACAATGTGCAACGGGCCGTCTCAAAGGCAGGCGACAAGGGTGCTTCCTCCTACGTGGAAGTTACCTATGAAGGATATGCCAACTATGGAGTGGCTATATACGTGGAATGTCTTACCGACAACCTGCAACGTACGGTGGCCAACGTTCGTTCTTATTTCAACAAACACAATGGTAAACTGGAAACCAATGGCGCCTTGAGCTTCCTTTTTGACCGCAAGGGCGTTTTCACCGTTCCGGCAGAAGGCCTGCAGGAAGAAGGATTCATGATGGAGGTGATTGATGCCGGCGCCGAGGATGTGGAAATGGAAGATCAGTTTTTCACGATCTACACTGCCATGGAGGATTTCGGCAGCATGATAAAAAAGCTCGAAAGCATGAACATCGAGATAGAAAACGCCCAGCTACAGCGTATTCCACGCACCACGGTGAAGCTGGATAATGATTCGGCTCAAAAGGTGCTCAAGCTCATCGAGACCTTTGAGGAAGACGATGATGTTCAGAACGTTTACCACAATCTTGAGTTTACTGAAGAAATGATGGAAGCCATGGAATAAATCTTTCCTTGATTGAAAAACCCGGCTGTCCTGAATTTGAGGCAGCCGGGTTTTTTTATCTCAGGCCGGCAGCAAGTCCCCTGCGCCATCATTCTTTTTAACAGGCAGGAGGCATCGACATAAAAATGCCGTTTCACAAACCAGTGAAACGGCATTTTTGCATGGAAAAGAAATTACCGGAAAGATCTAAATCTCCTCAGCATTATCCTGGCGGGCAACAATCTTCAGGGTGTCGTGAGCAATGACAAGCTCTTCGTTGGTGGGTACCACCATCACCTTGACCTTTGATTCATGTTTGGAGATCAACTCCAGTTTGCCGCGCAACCCGTTGTTTCTTTCAGGATCAAAGTCTACCCCCATGAATTCCAGATTCTCACAAACGGCTTCACGGGTTTCCGGACCATTTTCGCCCACGCCCCCCGTAAAGATAATCAGATCAACACCACCCATGGCAGCAGCATAAGCACCAATATATTTGGTAATGCGGTAAACATACATATCCAGGGCCAGCTGTGCACGTTTGTTGCCATCTTTCCAGGCAGCATTCTCTACATCGCGCATGTCGTATGAAATGCCACTGATGCCCAGCATGCCGCTCTTCTTGTTGACCAGGTTGTTGGCATCTTCCACGCTGAGATCTTTTTTCTTCATCACATATAGCAAGGCACCCAGGTCAAGGTCACCAGCACGGGTACCCATCATCAATCCTTCCACAGGAGTCAGGCCCATAGAGGTGTCAACGGATTTGCCGTCTTTGATGGCAGCAATAGAAGCACCATTGCCCAGGTGGCAGGTGATGGCCTTCACATGGTCAGAACGCATGAATAAAGCATCGCAGGCTTTCTCAAATACATACTTGTGGCTGGTGCCATGAAAGCCGTAACGACGGATTTTATCATCCTCATACAGCGAATATGGGAGGGCATACATATATGCATGCGGGGGAATGGTCTGATGAAAAGCGGTGTCAAACACAGCAACCTGATGCACATTGGGCAGGAGTTTCTCCATAGAGATAATCCCGTTGAGGTTGGCAGGATTGTGAAGGGGTGCCAATTCAATCACATCAGCGATGTTCTTTTTTACTTCTTCATTAATCAAGGCACTGGCACTGAAATTCTCACCACCATGAGCCACGCGGTGCCCCACGGCAAAAATGTCATTTACACTTTGAATAACCCCATGCTCAGGATCCAGCAGGGCTTTCAGGATCAGGTCAATGCCTGTTTCATGATCCGGAACATCCTGTATCAGCATGTAGGCTTCTTTGCCTTTGGGCTGATGTTTGAGTTCGCTGTCTTTCAGGCCAACCCTTTCCAAAAGCCCTTTGGCCAGCAATTCGGCATTGTTGGCCATGTTGATCAATTGATACTTGATTGAAGAGCTTCCGCAATTCAGAACTAAAATTTTCATTTGAAGATTGTTGAAAAATTAAGATAATAAAAAAGAGAAATAAGGTTCTATTTTCCTGCAGCCTGATTGACGGTAATAGCCACCAGGTTAACGATGTCATCTACCGAACAGCCTCTGGAAAGGTCATTGATGGGTGCAGCCATCCCCTGCAGGACGGGCCCTACAGCTTCGGCACCTGCCAGACGCTGCACCAGCTTATAAGCTATGTTGCCTACTTCCAGGCTGGGGAACACCAGCACGTTGGCCTTACCGGCGATGGGGCTGTCGGGTGCCTTGCTTTTGCCAATGGCCTCAACAATGGCGGCATCAGCCTGCAGTTCGCCATCGATCAGTAGTTGAGGATCCATTTCGCGGGCCAGTTTGGTGGCTTCAATCACCTTGTCGCAACGCGGATGGCTGGCACTGCCTTTGGTAGAGAAGCTCAGCATGGCTACCCGGGGCTCAACACCTACGATGGCACGGGTCGTCTTGGCAGTCATCACTGCGATTTCGGCCAGCTCTTTGGCAGTAGGATCAGGATGGACAGCACAATCGGCAAATACCATCATGCCATCATCCCCCCATTTCTTGTCTTTCATGATCATGATAAACGCTCCTGATACCACACTAATCCCGGGCAAGGTCTTCACCACCTGGAATGCAGGCCGCAGCACGTTGCCGGTGGCATTGTCAGCACCTGCTACCTCGCCATGGGCATCGCCGTTTTTAATCAACAGGGTAGCCAGATACAAAGGATCGGCAACCAATGTGAAAGCTTCCTCACGGCTCAGACCCTTATGCTTGCGGATCTCATAAAGCATATCAGCATAGAATTGCCGCTTTTGGTGGGTCTGGGGATCAATGATTGTGGCTTTTTCTATCTGGTCAAGCCCCTTTTCAGATGCCTTGCTGTGGATCACCGCAGGATCGCCCAACAATATCAGCTGTGCAATGCCTTCTTTGAGGATAATATCGGCAGCTTGTAGTGTTCTTTCTTCGGTCCCTTCAGGCAAGACGATAATCTTATTTTCCTGACGCGCTTTTTCTTTGATTGAGGTAATTAAATCCATGGGGTCTATGAGGTTATTTTTTACTGATATGATTGAATTTCAAAGGGTCCACAAAATTAGAGTTTATTTATTTCAGGAAAAAGGAAACAGTAGTTTTTTTTTCATAGTCAATAGACAGAAATGGGATTTCATCCCACCAACGGGATTAGCAGCTGATTGTCAGTGCTGGCACTGAATTTTGGAAGAAAAAAATCAATTACCTTTGCAAAAAAATTCATCGTGAAAACCCTTGCCGGCATATTTTTATTGGTTGCAATCAGCCTTGCAGGCCCTGTTACCCAAGGGCAGCAGCCGGTTGTGGTTCCATACAGGATGCATGCAATACAGCTCCATGTCCGGCAGTTGCTTCCCGAAGGCATAGAAATCCGGGAGCCAGCACCTCCAGAAATCCTCAGCAGCAATGCTTTTTATGGCATCCCACATTACTTGCCTGCCGCAAACCTTGAACCACATATCTTTGAACAGACTTCCCGGAATGACTGGGTAGCATGGATCCTGTTTCTTTCGTTGGGCGCCCTGGCCCTGGCCCAATTTCTTTTTTCGGCCCGCATGCAGCAGTATTTTAAAGCTTCCTGGGGCATGCGGTTCTTTAACCAGATGGAAAGAGACGGTAGCTTCTTTAACGAGGCATTAACTTACCTGCTGTTGTTCAATTATTTGTCAGCCATGGCATTATTGATCATTTATACTGTTTCTTTCCTGACGGGGAAAAGTATGATTCTGCCCCACTGGCATCCTGCTTTGTTCTTTCTACTGATCTTTGGACTATTAATCCTGTTTTATGTGATCAAAGGTGTGGTCACCAGCTTTATCGCCTGGATCTTCAAGACCCAGAATGCCAACAGCATATACCTGAAAAATGTTTATTTGCTGAACCAGATCACCGGAATCATGGTGCTTCCCCTGGTGGCGTATTCCATATTTAACAGCACCCCGGGAGGCCTGATCGTGGCCTGGGCCCTGATCGTGTTAGCAGGCATTGTAAAAGTAAGCCGCAATATGATTATTGGACACAAGCAGGCAGGTTTTTCGCCGTATTACATAATTTTGTACCTTTGTGCCGTTGAATTAGCGCCCCTTTTGATTATGATAAAAGCCGCTTCGGGGTATCTGCCACAGGGGTAGCAAAATGTTTGAAAGGTTGAATCTAGAGTTGATTAATAACAATAAAAAAGGAGAATTTCCCTTGAAAATAAAAAATGTATTAATATCCCAGCCCCAGCCGGAAAACGAAAAGAATCCTTATGCCGACGTGGCAAAATTGTTTAACCTGGATCTTACATTTCGCAAATTCATCAAGATTGAAAGCATCGGCGCCAAAGAGTTCCGCAGCAACAGGATTCATATTCCTGATTTTACCAGCGTGATCTTCACCTCAAAAAATGCAGTGGATCATTTTTTCAACTTATGTGAGTCGCTGCGCATTCAGGTGTCTGATCAGATGAAGTATTTCTGCACCTCGGAGGCCATTGCCCTATACCTGCAGAAGTATGTCCAGTACCGCAAGCGCAAGATCTTTTTTGGCAAGAGCCAGTTCGGCGACCTGCTGGACATCATCAAGAAACAAAAAGACGAAAAGTACCTGTTCCCCTGTGCCGAAAATCACAGCAAGGATATCCCACAACTACTGACACAGCATAAAATCGACTTCATCTCTGCCCCCATCTACCGCACGGTGCCTAATGACCTGAGCGACCTGGAGCTTGAACAATACCAGATGTTGATTTTCTTCAGCCCCTTTGGCGTAGAATCCCTGAAAAAGAACTTCCCCGATTATCAGCAGGGAGAAGCTGTGGTGGCTGCTTTTGGGGAGGCAACCGCCGAAGCCGTTGAAAAGGAAGGATATTCTCTGAGCATCAAGGCTCCTACCGAAACGGCCCCTTCGATGGCGATGGCCGTTCAGGAGTTTCTGCAGAAAAACGGCAGAAAGTAAACTCCTTCAATATCAGAAAAACCGCCGGATGGCGAACCTCCGCGTATGGAAACTTACACAAAAAGTGAACGGCTCTGTAATTTTACATACAAGGAAATGTTGTTCAGGCAGGGCAATAGCTTTTTTAGCTATCCCTTCCGGGTGTTTTACCTGGTGCTGGAAAAAAACCTGGAACCTCACTTTTTCAAAGACCCCTGCCTGATTTATGAGGCAGACCCTGAGCATCTAACACCCGTTCAGCGGCAGCAAAATCCATCCTGGCCCCATAAGAAGATTCCTGACAATGCCTTGTTCTTTCATCCTGCAAAATGCCTGATCTCTGTGCCGCGCAAGCTCTATAAAAGAGCGGTAGATCGCAATCATATCAAAAGAATTGTTAAAGAAGTCTACCGAAAGAACAAAACCCCTTTTTATACGTTTCTGCAGAATAAGGAAGTGTTCTGCCTGCTTGGGCTGGTGTATGCAGCCAAGACACCACTGTCTCTTCAGGAAACAAAAACAAAAATCCTGATAACTTTACAGAAACTTCAGGAAGCCATTGCCAAAGAAAAGGCTTCAAGCAGTAATACAATATGAAACAGATGATTACATTATGGCGTCTGCTGAAAAAAGGTCTTGCCTTGCTGATGGTGGGCCTGATCAGAATTTATCAGGGTGCCATTTCACCATACCTGCCGCCCTCCTGCCGGTATACTCCCACCTGCTCGCAATATGGCATTGAAGCCATTGACAAACACGGCCCGGCCAAAGGAGGATGGCTGACTTTAAAGCGGGTGGCCTCCTGTCATCCCTGGGGAGGAAGTGGTTACGACCCGGTTCCCGAATGTACCCATCGAAAATAAACTCTTTCAGAAAACAATTGCAACCATGAAGCTGATAAGAAAATTCCGTCTGAAGACCAGAACCACGCTGATCATGCTGACGCTGGCAGGAGCCTCCCTGTTGCTGATGAGTGCAGGCTCAAAAAACTTTGAGCTGGCCAAGAACCTGGACATCTTTAACAGCCTGTTTCGCGAGCTGGTTATCCATTATGTTGATGATATTAACCCTTCGGATCTGATCAAAACGGGAGTGGATGAGATGCTCTACAACCTGGATCCCTATACCAACTACATTCCCGAATCAGAGATTGAAGATATGCGCTTTATGACCACGGGCCAATACGGGGGCATCGGAGCGGTGATTCTTTCCCGCGAAGGATACACCATAATTGCAGAACCCTATGAAGGATTTCCGGCACAGAAAGCCGGCCTGCTGCCCGGCGACAAGATCCTGAGCATTAACGATGAACCGGTAGCCAGCTTTTCTTCTGATGAGGTGAGCCAGCTTCTGAAGGGACAGCCCGGCACACCTCTTTCCATTACCATAGAACGTGAAGGCGAGCAGGAACCCCTGGTAAAATCGTTGGAAAGAGAAGTAGTACAGGTAAATAACATCCCCTATTATGGCATGGCCGATGAAACTACAGGCTATATCCGCCTGAATGGCTTCACCCAGAATGCCGGCCGCGAAGTGCGTGAGGCCTTCATCGACCTGCGCAGCAACAATCAGCTGGAAGGGTTGATCATCGACCTCAGGGGCAATGGTGGCGGGTTGCTGCATGAAGCCGTTAATATTGTCAATCTCTTTGTTCCCAAAAACGAACTGGTGGTGAGCACCAGGGGGAAAATTGAGGAAAGAAACTCTACTCACAAGACCTTGAATGATCCCCTCGACACAGAAATCCCCCTGATTGTGATGGTAAACAGCGGCAGCGCCTCAGCATCAGAAATTGTGGCAGGAGCCATCCAGGACCTCGACCGGGGTGTGATCCTGGGGCAGCGCACCTTCGGAAAGGGCCTGGTACAGAATGTGGTCAACCTGAGCTACAATACCCAGCTGAAGGTCACGGTGGCCAAATATTACATCCCTAGTGGCCGTTGCATTCAGGCCATTGATTATGCCAAACGCAATGAAGATGGCAGTGTGGCTGCCATTCCCGACTCCCTGAAAGTAGCTCATAAAACCCGAAATGGCCGTGTTGTTTATGACGGCGGAGGGATTGAGCCCGACTTTTCGGTACCGGCCCCCAATCCGGCCAATGTAACCCGGGCACTATACGGCCAATTAATGATCTTTGATTATGCCAACGACTTTTATCGCCGCAATCCCTCCATTTCTTCTGCCCAGGAGTTCACGGTGACCGATGAGATATATCAGGATTTTGTGTCTTTTGTGAATAAAAAGGATTTTGATTATCTCACCTTGAGTGAAAAGCTGTTGATGGATCTGAAGAAGGCATCCAGCGAGGAGAAGTACTTTGCAGCTATTGAAGAGGATTATGAAGAGTTACGCCAAAGCATGATGCACAACAAAGATGAGGACCTGATCACCTTCCGGAATGAAATAGAGGAGCTGCTCAAGGAAGAGATTGTATCAAGATATTATCATCAGAAAGGGCGGGTAATGGCGGCTTTGGTTGATGATCCCGATCTGTCGCGGGCCCTTGAGCTGTTCGCCCACGATCAGCAGTATCAGACTTTGCTGGCGGGAAGCCAGCAAAAATAATCCTGCTCCGAATCCCAGGGTTTATGCAAAGCTGTTTGCAGGCCCTGGTTGGCTTAAAAAAATTACAAAATCCCTTCCGCACTCAAAGGATTTATTTAATTTTGAGCCACTTATTTCAAACAGGTTCTCATTAAAGAAAAAAATATCCTTATGTACGGAAAAATTAAAGACCACCTTCAGAATCAACTCTCAGAGATTCGGGAAGCTGGATTGTATAAGAACGAACGCATTATTGCCAGCCCCCAGTCGGCAGAAATTACCCTTACTTCAGGGCAAAGCGTGTTGAACTTCTGCGCCAACAACTATCTGGGTCTTTCAAACCACCCCAAGGTGATTGAAGGGGCTCGTCAGACAATGGAAACCCATGGCTATGGCCTGTCATCAGTCCGTTTTATCTGCGGCACCCAGGATATTCACAAAGAACTGGAACAGCGCATTGCCCGCTACTTCGGCACCGAGGACACCATCCTTTATGCGGCCTGTTTTGATGCCAACGGCGGGGTGTTTGAACCCCTCTTCGATGAAAATGATGCCATCATTTCGGATGCCTTAAACCATGCCTCCATTATTGATGGCGTGCGCCTGTGCAAGGCCGCCCGTTACCGGTATGCCCATGCCGACATGCAGGACCTGGAAAAGCAGCTGATAGAAGCTCAGGCACAACGTCACCGCATCATTGTAACAGATGATGTATTCTCGATGGATGGGGATATTGCCAAAATGGATGAGATCGTGGCACTGGCCGAAAAGTATGATGCACTGGTTATGTCTGATGTATGCCACAGTGCTGGTTTTATCGGACAAACCGGACGTGGTGCTTCCGAATATCATAATGTAGAAGGGAAGGTTGACATCATTACCGGCACCCTTGGCAAGGCCCTGGGTGGTGGTCTGGGTGGTTTCACCACAGGCAAAAAAGAGGTGATCGACCTGTTGCGCCAGCGTTCCAGGCCTTATCTGTTTTCCAACTCCCTGAGCCCGGCCATTGTAGGTGCTTCATTGGCAGTGTTCGACCTGATTGAGGAGGACACCACCCTTCGCGACATGGTGATGGACAACACGGCTTATTTCAAGGAAAAGATGCAGGCTGCAGGCTTCGACCTGAAGCCCAGCGAATCGGCCATCGTGGCCCTGATGCTTTATGATGCTCCCCTGTCGCAAAAATTCGCTGCCAGGATGCTTGAGGAAGGGATTTATGTGATTGGATTCTATTTCCCGGTAGTTCCCAAAGGACAGGCCCGCATCAGGATTCAGCTGTCGGCAGCCCATGAACGCCACCACCTGGATCGTGCCATCGAAGCATTCATCAAAGTAGGAAAAGAGTTGAAGGTGATTTAACTAATTTCTCTTATAAAAAGAAAAAAAACGGCTTTCCCCAACCTGGAAGCCGTTTTTTTATGCCCTGAATGTACTATAGGTTCAGGTTTTTACTTATTATTGCCGGAGAAAAAATGATGGCTTCAAAAGGAAGCTATAGAATTCATGTTCAAATAACAAACCCTTGATGGTTGTATGTTTTAATAAATCGTTTATCCAATGAAAAAAATCTTCTTGTTCCTGATTACCCTGCCTTTGCTGGTCATGCCCCTGGAGGCCAAACCTCCCCAGGCAGACCTTGAAAAGCTGGATGCCTGGTATCAGCAAGTATTGCAGGACTGGGACCTGCCAGCCATGTCGATCGGAATTGTGAAAGATGGCAAACTGATATTCAGTAAAGGATATGGAGTGCTTGAGCAAGGCCATGATCAGCCGGCCAATGCAGCCACCCTTTATTCCATAGCATCCAACTCAAAGGCCTTCACCTCGGCCGTGATTGCCATGCTGGTGCAGGAAGGCAAACTTTCGTGGGACGACAAGGTGAAGGACCTTCTCCCCTATTTTGAGGTTTATGACCCTTGGGTCAGCACACAGGTTACCATCAGGGATTTGCTGAGTCATCGTGTGGGGCTGGGCACCTTCAGCGGCGATGTGATCTGGTACAAGTCGGATCTTACCGGTGAAGAGATTGTCAGAAGGATCCGTCACCTTCCCCCCGCTTATGATTTCCGGGCAGGATACGGCTATTCCAACCTGATGTATATCACTGCCGGAGAAGTGATCCGCACGGTGACCGGAAAATCGTGGGAAGAGAATGTGCAGGAACGCATCCTGGCCCCCCTGGGGATGGATCGTAGCATCGTGAAGCTGAGCGATCTGGAAGCAAAAGGAAATTTTGCTACCCCTCATGCCCGCCACCAGCAACAAAATATTCCCATCGAATGGGTTGACTGGGAAAATGTGGCCGCCACCGGAGGACTGATCACCAGTGTGGAAGACATGGCCCAATGGATGATTTTCAACATGAATCAAGGCATTCATGAAGACGACACCTTGCTGACTGCCCAGTCGCGCAATACCCTTTGGAATGTTCACAACAGCTACATGGTAAGCCGCACCCGCGACAACGACTTCAACCGCCACTTTAACGGGTATGGCCTGGGATGGGGCCTGAGTGATTATCATGGGCGCCTGAGTGTTGGCCATACCGGTGGATATGATGGCATGATCTCGGAAGTAAGGTTGCTGCCTGAGGAAAACCTGGGTGTTGTGGTGCTCACCAATGGGGTGATGAGCCCTATTGGTGCCATTACCAACTACACCCTTGAAACCTTTCTGGGAATAGAGCCCAGAGACTGGTCGCAGCAGATGCTGCCCCGTGCCCTGCGCAACCAGCAGGAAAACGCCCGCATCACAGCCATCAGGGATGCACGCCAGGAAGGCACCCAGCCCACCAAAGCCGTTGAAGCATATGCCGGGACCTACCATTCTGACATCTACGGCAACATCTATGTTACCCAGGAAGGCAATCAGCTGCGCCTGAGCTTTGAGCATTCGCCCACCCTGACAGCCTCGCTGAAGCATTGGCACCACGATGTGTGGGAAATCCAGTGGGATGATACACAGGCATGGTTTGGATTCGGCACCTTGCAGTTTAACCTTAACAACAAACTTAACATCACAGGCATGGACTTTGACGTTCCCAACAACGACATCTTCTTTCATGAGCTGAATCCGGTAAAAGTAAACCAGTAAATCCATCATCCAACTTATGAAAAATATATTGTTGTTGTTTTTTGTGCTGATCTTTCCTGCAGCCATGCAGGCACAGCAGGTTACCATTGACCCTATTTACCAGGAAGCCCTTTCTTCGGACATCGCCTATGAGAACCTGCGGGTGTTGTGCCAGACCACCCAGGGGCGCATTGCAGGCACCCCTGCAGCTGCAGCAGCAGTTGAATTTACCCGCCAGATTATGGAGCAGATGGACCTGGATTCGGTGTACCTGCAACCTGTAATGGTGCCTCATTGGGTGCGCGGGGAGCCCGAAAAAGCAAGGATCATTTCACTGGTTAGCGGAAATGAAGATCTTACCGTCGCGGCCCTGGGCCTTTCGGTAGGCACAGGACCCGACGGAGTTACTGCCCGGGTGATCGAGGTTCA
>JAWOCF010000255.1:0-7134 GCA_046483935.1 Bacteroidales bacterium
GCAGTGCCACCAGAAGAATGGTAATTGCAGAAAGGATTAAGAGTGCCCAAAACCACCTTCTGGCTCTTCGGTAATGAAACGGCGAATGTCTTTGGCCCTGGGAGTGCTTCATGTGTTAAGGTTTCAATGCATAAGGGAGTTGGCACCTTGGGTCATCTTTCAGCAGGTTGTTTTCTGGCAGCATCCTGCACCTCTTGCTTTATTCTTTCCGAATACTCAGCCCTTGCAGGATGGCTGAAGGCAGCTGGCTGTTTCTTTTGGAGGGTCTGTTCTAAATGGTATCCGGGGCAAAGCTCCCCCGACCAGTCTACCATGGAAACATCCCTGGTGTTGAACAACAAAATCAGCAGCGCCACGGCAGTGAGCACGGTAAAACTGTTTATGATGCGCTGCAGCGACTTTTGCTTTTTTGCTTCAGGAACTGGTAATTGATCTTTAACTCCTTGATAATAATCGTAGTTATCGTATGACTTTTCATAATAGGAGCCCATGGGAACCACCCGGGTATCGGTCAAAATGGTACCGGTAAGAGACTTGTTGAGCAACCGGATCTTGTCGAGCAGCAGGTCTATATTTTTTCGGGATGAATGGCCAATACGGGTGATCAGCAGGTTAACAGGCACCCGCTTGATGAGTTCCACCACCTCGGGGGCAAACAGCAGGGCTGGGGTGTCGAAAAGAACCACATCGAAACTGGCAGCTACCTTGTTGATGAACTGATCCATCTGCAGGGAATCAAAGAGCAACTTTACCCTCAATGGGTTGGTGCCTGCGGGCAATAAAAACATCCGGTTGGTGCTGGTGGGTTGAATCAATCCTTCCAGAGGCACCTCAGCAAGCAGATGGTCTTGTAGCCCCGGGGAATGCTCCTGATTGAAATATTTTGACAAGCCCGGAATAAAAGTGTCGCAGTCTACCAGCAGTACTTTTTTACCTGCCCTGGCATATTCCATACCCAGCAGATAAAGCACCAGGGTCTTGCCATCTTTACGGGTAGGGCTGCTCAGTGCAATCAGGTTATGCCGCTCATCACGGATCAGCTGGTTGAGGTTTACCCGGATGCCGGTAAGTTCTTTCTCAAACATGCTGTAGATCTCTTCCTGGTTTTCTTTATGAAAAGTCTCCAGCAGATTGTTTTTTTTGCGGTGGCGTAAGGCACCCACTACGGGAATATTATAAAAGCTGGTAAAATCAGATACCAGCTTGATGCGATCGTCAATAAAATCATAAACAAAAACCAGCCCAACAGCAGCGCCCAAACCCATTATCAGCGCAGCCATCATAATCACCCAGAGGCTCATGCCGGCAGGTGCGACGGGCACTTGCGGCTCGTCGATCAGAAAGAAACTATCATTGATCCATCTCAGTTCCAGTTCGGTGTCAATCAGCTTCTTGTTCTGGATTTCGTTCTTGGAGAGTAATCCTTCGCGTTCGCGGATAACCTGGTAAAATCCTTGTTCAGAGGGCGACTGCCGATAGTCTATATTCAATTCTGCCATCACGCTTTTCAAGGAATTAATCTTGGCTTGCAGCGACATCTCCCGGATCTTCAATTCTATGGCGTCGCTAAGCAATTGCCGCTTTAAGGGATTGGCTTCCAGATTCTGGATGGTGACGTTTTGCTCGAACCCATTGGAGAGCATTTCTTCAACATGGGTGATATTTTCGCGGGTGCCTTTTACTACCGGGTGTTGTTCTCCATATTTGGTCAAGGCCCTGGCCAGTTGCACATGCAGGTTCATCAGTTGTACCTTGAGGGGCTCGGTAAAGGAAGATCTTTCGAACAAGGTGTCATTCAGTTCCTGCAGCTCTCTTTCGGTGTGGATTCGGGAAGCCTGTGCAAAGGTCAGTTCTATCTCAGTTTCTTTCAGGTTGCTTCTGAAGCGTTCATAAGTGGCCTTCAGTTGTTCGACGGTTTCTATCTGGCTGATGTCAAAATCGCCCGAAGCATTTAAAATGACCTGATCCAGGCTGTCAAGCCGCCTTTTATTGAAAGCAATTTGCTCCAGCAGGTACACGTGCTTTTGCCTGAGGCTGTTCTGCTGATTGTGCTGGTCGAGGGTGTTGAGCGCCGCCACAAAGCCATGGGTCAGGGGCAGAATCAGGGAAGGGTCTGATGCTTTGATCTCTATCCTGAAAATGTTAGAATCTTTATCCGGAGAAACAGTATATAAAGAAGCAATTTGCTGGCTGGAGTGAGCAAGGCCTGCGATATCCTTTACCAGCTGAAAAGTTTTTGGGGCCTGCATCACCTTCAACCAGTAGGACTTATCCATGGCCGCGTGATGGCGCGGTTGCTCCTTTAATGGATCAATATTCTGAGCTTCTTTGTAATAAAGGTCAAAATGGGAGGTGAATTTTTGGGTTTGCTTCCAGCTATAGATCAGCCCCAACAACAAAAACAACACAACAGAGAAGATCACGATCCATTTATGATGAACCAGTAACTGCAGGTAACGCTTAATATCTAAGGTGTCCTCCTCAAAAACAGGGGGTTGAGGCCTGATGTCGTCCTTCATTGATAAAATATTTATTTTTGATCCCGAAGCTCAAGATATTCTGACAAAGTTGGCAGTCATTTGTTTCCCCTGTCTTTAAAGAAGAACAACCCGAAAAACAATAATGACAGGCGAAAATACGATAAAATATTATTCAAAAGCGTATTAAATATAACCGCAATACAGGTGAAAGGATTGGTTTGTAAGTATTTTTAATATATATGAGGGTGCATTTAAGATGAGGTGTGGCGATTTTTGCCCGGGCGGGTTTTATGCCTGTTAATAAAAAAAGCAATGTATTTGGTTACTCCTGGAAATAATGGCAGGATGATCAATGCATTCATGAGCATCACTGGGCTCACGTGCCTTGCTTTTCAATGGATTTCAGGCATAGCAGGGATTATCACAAAAAAGCAGGTCCCCTTAGCGGACTTTAGGATGATAATTTTCAAAGAAGAGATGGTCGCCATTTGCTGCTTCAGCCACTGCTTTCAGATAAGCTTGCCCGGCAATATCAGCCCCGGGCCACGGGGTAGGATCCATGCCTGATTTTTTAGCTGTTTCTGCGATAAACGGAGGATGAATAATGGCCAGAATCTTGTTCTGCCCGATCTCAGTAGATGCGGATCTGACAAAACCTTCCAGGCCTGCATTTACCATGGCCAAAGCGGAAGTCTGCGGCCAGGGGTCATGAGAAAAGATGCCCCCGGTAAGCAGCAACGTTCCCCCGGGCTTTAATTTGGCCAATCCGTGCTTTACCAGCCTTATCTGGCCCATTAACTTACTGTTGAAGCTCTTTTGAAAATCTTCTTCTTCCAGCTTTTCCAGTGCCCCGAAGCTGGCTGTGCCTGCTGCACAGATGATCACATCATACACATCGCTACCTGCGAAGAATTCGGCAACAGAGCCTGAATCCTCAATGTCTATACCCGGAGGGGTGTTTCTGGAGGTGCCAGTTACCTGGTAACCGGCCTGCTGAAAGGTTTTGCTGACGGCACTGCCTATCGTGCCTGTTGCTCCAACGACTAATGCCTTTTTCATGATTCAGGTTTTTTCACATACAAGGAACCGTAAAGAGGTTGATTAGAGATTAAATATAATAAAAACAGACTAAAAGCGAAAGATTTTTCTGCCTGAATAGTCCGGCATTTACATCTGACCGCGACCCGCAAGGGCTTTTTAGCCTGCTGCTGACGGGCTTTGCGGGCCTCATTTTGCCAATTCATTTTCATGTTAAAATAAAAGGTTATCTTTGCACCAGAATCATAAAATAAATCCCGGCAAGTTGTAAGCCGGTTATGATTAACAATTCCTACCGCTGATGCAGAATCTGCAACGCCTATATCAGCCTCACTTTACCTGATTACTTTTAATGTCATTTAATTCTTTAGATCTTATCGATCCTGTCATCAATGCTTTGACAGATCAGGGATATGTAAATCCCACCCCCATACAGCAACAAGCCATTCCTCATGTGCTTTCACAACGCGACCTTCAGGGCTGCGCCCAAACCGGAACGGGTAAAACAGCTGCTTTTGCCATTCCTATCATTCAATTGCTACACCAGCAAAAAAAGCCTCAGTCCGGCATCCGGGCACTGGTGATCACCCCCACCCGGGAGTTGGCCATCCAGATAGAAGAAAGCTTTGCCACTTACGGAAAATACACCAGGCTGCGCCAGGCTATTGTTTTTGGCGGTGTCTCGCAGGTGCCCCAGGTGAATAAACTTAAAAGGGGCGTCGACATCCTGGTAGCCACTCCGGGGCGGCTGCTCGACCTGATTAATCAGGGCTATGTCCATCTGAATCAACTGGAAATCTTCGTGCTTGATGAAGCCGACCGCATGCTTGACATGGGTTTCATCAGAGACATCCAGAAGGTGATCCGTTACCTGCCAGCCCGGCGCCAGACGTTGTTTTTCTCGGCCACCATGCCCAAAGAAATACAGAAACTGGCTAGTGAGCTGCTGCACAATCCTGTGAGAGTAGAGGTCACCCCCCCAGCTACCACAGTAGAGAAGATTACACAAAGCCTTTATTATGCAAATAAGGCCGATAAGCCCGGCATGCTGTTGCATCTGATTGACAAACTGGAGATCCCTTCAGCATTGATCTTTACCCGCACCAAACATGGTGCCGACCGGGTGGTGAAATTCCTGCACCGGGCCCAGATACATGCCGCTGCCATCCATGGCAACAAAAGTCAAAATGCCCGTCAAAAAGCCCTGGGAGACTTTAAGGCTGGCAAGATCAAGGTGCTGGTGGCAACAGATATTGCTGCCCGGGGGATAGATATTGATGAGCTCTCGCATGTGTTTAACTATGATTTGCCCAATATCCCTGAAACCTACGTGCACCGTATTGGCCGGACAGCCCGGGCACGCCTTCAGGGGGCAGCTATCGCTTTTTGTGATGTGGAAGAACGAAAAGAGCTTCGCGACATAGAGAAACTGATTGCTATGAAAATACCCGTAGTGACCGATCACCCTTTTGCTGAAACTAGTGGTGCCGTCAGGCGGCCTGCCAATGATAACAGGCTGCTGAAAAGAACCGGACGCTACGAAAGAGTTGCCAGATAGGATATTCTATTTCTGTTGGTAATCCAATAAAAACGCTTGAAAAGAAAGGCACAGAGTTATGCAGTAAATGCAACTCTGTGTCTTTTTTTTTAAGAACCCCTAAATTTGTCAGTCTTCGTCTGATACTTCATCGCCAGGAAGTACACGGGGATTCCTGCCATTAGAATGAGTGCACCCACCATAGCCCCTGTTCCGGTGAATACCAGGCTGGAATACAACATGTAGAGACATGCTATCAGAAACAACAGCGGGGGCAAAGGGTAAAGAGGAACTCTGTATGTACCTGCTTCATGATGGGGGCGCCGACGGAATATAAACAGGCTCAGGGTGACCAGCGTCAGGAAGAACCAGAACACGGGTGCTGTATAATCGACAATGGTGCTGATGGTCTGTTGTGACCAGGCACCCATTCCTACCAGAATCAGTGCAATACCGCCTTGCACAAGCAATGCGTTAACCGGAGTGTTCCTCCGGCTATTCCATTTTCCCAGAAACCCCAGGATGGTGAAGTCCCTGCCAATGGCAAAATTGGTGCGGGCTCCTGTGATGATGGTAGCATTAGCCGTTGAAAGAGAAGAAATGATAACAACGATGATCACGATCAGTGAAGCCCGTTGCCCGAAGATCTCTTGGGTCAGATCATACCCCACGGTTTGTGAGTTGCGCAGGGTTTCAAAGCCCAGCACATGAAGGTAACTCAGATTGACCAGCACGTATAAGGTGGTAATAATAAAGATGCCCAGGACTAAAGTCCTGACGATGCTTTTTCGAACATGGTGAAGCTCGCCGGTGAGGTAGGCCGCCTCGCTCCAACCGCCATAGGTCAACAGCACAAATATCATGGCCAGGCCTGCGGCCCCATCTGAAAAGATGATCTGTCCACTGGCTGCCGGCCACAAGTTGTTGCCCGAGGGAATGAGCAGGCCTGCTATTGCGATAATTATCAGGGTGAGCACAATCAGTGAGGCCAGTATATTCTGCATCTTGCTGGAATAGAGCGTTCCCGAAACATTCAAAGCCGTCAAGGCCATCACAGCACCTGCCGCATAAATAGACGAGCTGTAAGGTCCCAGGGGAAGCAGGGCGCTGGCATAATCTCCCAGGATGAAAGCAATGAGGGCCACTGAGCCGGTTTGTATAACTGTCATCCTGGCCCAGGAGAGAAAGAAACCCGTTGCGGGGCCAAAGGCTTTTCGCAGAAAGAAGTATTCGCCACCCGAACTGGGCATGGAAGATGACAACTCGGCATAACATAAAGCGCCCATCAGGGAGATGAAGCCACCTGCAATCCAGAACAAAATAAACTGAAGCTCATTGGCTGAGTGGTTGGCTACAATAGGTGGCAGGCGAAGGATCCCGATTCCGACCACGATGCCTACCACCACTGCCAGTGAACTCAGGGTGGTGAAGGTAGGACGCGGGGAGGATGTGGCAGGAGCCTCCTTCATCGGCCGGTAAATGTTGCTGACCACGGAACAATGGTACCTGATTCCCCATTACGGATCTGGGCGGTTCCTGTGATGATATTCCCTTCAACCCTTCCGTTGAAAACATAATGATTGCCATTGGCCGAATTCCGGGCGGTGAAGCAGATTCTTTCACCATGAAGTACCGGATCACGGACCGCCAGGGTGTTGCTGCCGTTCTGCAACTCGAGATGAATTTTCTGGAACTCCTGACCGGCATTCATAGAAAAGGATTCTCCCTGTGTAGTCCAATTCCAGGTGCCCTCCACACGGGCGGGGATGACCCAGAAATAAACACTGCGGTTGTCTATGCGGGCTTGTTGGTCGGGCTCCCATTCGCCCATGCTGAACCCATGTGATACGATCCTGGTACCGGGCTTCAACTCCTTGAGCAACCGGGGGCGCAACCGTAGATTCACTGAACTCAGAAGGTACATGGTGACCACTGAGGCCTGGCTCATGACCGCCTCGAACAAATCTCCTTCCAGAAAGATGACCCTGTTGGAAACCCCCTGATCCTTTGCGTTTTGTTCTGCTTCAGCAATTCTTTGAGGATTCAGGTCAATGCCGTGACCCACTGCACCCATGGTAG
>JAWOCF010000256.1:0-5082 GCA_046483935.1 Bacteroidales bacterium
AATTCGGACTAAGTTCGGACCAAGTTCGCTCATGAGCGAACTTGGTCCGAACTTAGTCCGAATTTAGTCCGAACTTAATGCGACTTTAATCAGGAGATAACAGGAGGTTATTTCGGGAAGGAGAAAGAGGGGTCCGGCAAACAGACGTACCATTTCAATAGCCTGCCGGTGAAACGCCCATAAACCTGACCTTCCCTGAAAACTGTTGATTACCGGGTACAATATGGTTTGCATTCATGGGTTTGCTTTTTTCTCTTTTTTCTCCTATCAAAAACAGCTATCTTTGATATAAAGAAGAAAAAAACATCAATAAAAGAGTCATCTCAATGAAAGATATAGATAAAACGATCCTGGAAAAAGCCCGGCAATGGTTGGGTGAAGAGTTTGACCCACAGACGCGCCAACAGGTGCAGACCCTGATAGACAATGACCCCGTGGGACTTACCGATGCTTTTTACCGTGACCTGGAGTTCGGTACCGGGGGCTTGCGCGGCATCATGGGCGTAGGCACCAACCGCATGAACCGTTACACGGTCGGGATGGCCACCCAGGGGCTGGCACAGTACCTCAGGCGCAGCTTCCCAAATACGAATCCTATCAAAGTGGCCATTGCCCACGACTGCCGCAACAACAGCACTTATTTTACCGAGGTAGCTGCCGAGATCCTTTCGGCCAACGGTATCAAGGTGTATCTGTTTGATGAGCTGAAACCCACCCCTTTGCTTTCTTTTGCAGTGCGTGAGCTGGGTTGCCAGGCAGGCATCGTGATTACCGCTTCGCACAACCCTAAGGAATACAACGGCTATAAGGTATACTGGGACGATGGCGGTCAGCTGGTGCCCCCCCACGACAAGGCGGTGATCGAAGAGGTGCAGGGCATCTCGCGGGTAGATCAGATAAAGTTCGGGATGGATGAATCGCTGATAGAAATTCTGGATGAGTCGTTCGACAAGGTGTATATCGAAAGGATCAAGACCGTGTCGCTGGCTCCTGAGGTCATAGCCCGACATAAAGACCTACCCATGGTGTTTACTCCTATCCATGGCAGCACGGTGCGTCTGGCACCTGCAAGCCTCAGGGCCTTTGGCTTTGAGAAGATTTACCATGTGCCTGAACAGGATGTCACCAGCGGAGACTTCCCAACAGTAGTATCGCCCAACCCCGAAGAGCCCGAGGCCCTGAAAATGGCCATGCAAAAGGGCCGTGAGGTGGATGCCGATCTGGTGATGGGAACCGACCCCGATGGCGACAGGGTGGGTTTTGTGGTGAAAGACCTGGAGGGCGATTACGTGATCCTCAATGGCAACCAGGCCGCAGCCCTGCTGATCTATTACCTGCTGGAACAATGGAAGGTCAAAGGCAAGCTTACAGGCAACGAATATATTGTGAAGACCATCGTTACCACCGAGCTCTTGCAAAACATTGCCAGTCAGTATCAGGTAGAATGCCTGGATGTGCTTACCGGCTTTAAGTATATTGCTGAAAAGATGCGATTGCTGGAAGGCAAAAAAACCTTTATCGGGGGCGGCGAGGAAAGCTATGGCTATACCATAGGCGACCAGGTGCGCGATAAGGATGCGGTGATTTCCTGTTGTATGATGGCTGAAGCCGCCGCATGGGCCAAAGACCAGGACCGAACCCTCTATCAGCTGCTCATTGATATCTATCTGAAGTTTGGCTTCTATCTTGAAAAGCTGATCTCGCTGACCAAAAAAGGAAAGGCCGGCATGGAAGAGATACAGGCCATGATGGACCATTACCGCAAAAATACCCCGGCAGCCATTAATGGAGTACCCGTGGTGCTGGTTAAAGATTATCTTACACGCAGCCAGATCGACAAGGTTACCAACCAGCAGACTCCGCTTGACTTTCCGGCGGCCAATGTGCTGCAGCTGTTTCTGGAAGATGGCAGCAAGATCACCATGCGGCCCTCAGGCACCGAGCCCAAGATCAAGTTTTATTTTGGAGTGAAAGACCAGCTGAAGCGGGCCGAAGATTTTCCTGCCATGCATGAGCAGCTGGAGCAAAAGGTGCAGGATATCATCCATTCAATGGAGCTGAAATAACATGAGAGGAGCCGGGGTGGGCCAGCGGAATTTATGGGGCTCATAACGATGCTGTTACCTGAACCGGCTTCTTGTTTCGCGCAGGTTTTCTATAGCCTGTTCTTCCCGGGGATTTTGGTAATAGTTCATGTAGGCTTCTACAAAATCAGGATGATTGCCATAAAGTACTTCCAGGCGGGTTTGCAGGGGAGTGGCCAGAAAGGCGAATCCCAGGATGGCAAACAGGGCCGAGCGCAGGTAGAATTGACGGATATAAGCAGCTTCCGCTTTATGGATCCATTGATAGGTCCCCATCAGCAAGGTGGCCACCACTACCAGAACTGTTGAAAGGCCTATGAGCACGTGCATACCCCTGAGGAAATAGAAGGAGAAGATCAGTGAGATCATGCAGAAAGAATACAGCAGACCCATGATGATGCTGCTGGTAATTCTGAAAGGATTCAGCCGAAGGTTCCTCTTTCGGGTTATCAGATCGGTGAGTCCTGTGCGGTTGAAGATGAAAAACCCAAACCACATATAAAAAACCGCCAGCAGGGTAAGGCTTAAGCGTAATGCCACATTCATTTCAGGGCCTATCAATATCCTGGCGGCAATCAGCACCAAAACCACAAGCCCGCCAAGGCGTTCTGTTTTATTGATCAAAGTCATTCGTTCTTTCATACCATTACTGTTCCCATAAGGTTTAGCGGGCCGCAAGCTACATATAATTCATTAATGAAACCTGCTGCAAAATACCTGTTTTTGGGTCATAGGATATTTACTTCGGGCTGCAGCTCTACGCCAAACTTGTTGCTGACCGACTGCTGAATTTCACGGGACAACTCCAGGATCTGTGCTCCGCTGGCATTGCCGTAGTTTACCAGCACCAGGGCCTGATGGGGATGCACCCCCACATCGCTCCTTCGAAATCCTTTCCAGCCAGCCTTTTCGATGAGCCATCCGGCAGCCAGCTTCATGCCTGCAGGAGCAGGGTAGGCCACCAGGTCGGGGTATTGTCCGCTCAGCTTGTTGAACAGGTCAGTACCTACTACCGGGTTCTTGAAAAAACTGCCCGCATTGCCTGTTACCTTCGGGTCGGGGAGCTTGCTGTGGCGGATGGCGCATACAGCCTGACGCACATCTGCAATGGTTGGTTGCTGCACTCCCATGGCCTGCAGCTCGCGCCCGATGGCTCCATAGCCCGTGTTAATGTGATGCTCACCGGCCGTGAGCCTGTATCTTACCGACAGGATGACGAAACGACCCTTTGCCGGGCCCTTGAAGATGCTGTATCGATAGCCGAACTGACAGTCCTCGGCAAGGAAGGTATGCAGGGTGCCTGTGCTTATTTCAAGGGCTACCAGGCTGTGAAAGACATCTTTGAGCTCCACGCCATAAGCCCCGATGTTCTGGATGGGGCTGGTGCCTGCCTGCCCGGGTATCAGCGAAAGGTTTTCCAACCCTCCCCAGTTGTTCTCTACAGTCCACGCTACCAATTGGTCCCACTCTTCACCAGCCTGTGCCTCAATGATCACATGGTCGGGATGGCTGCTCACCAGATGTTTGCCCTGGGTCTTGATGCGGATTACCGTACCCGGATAGTCGCTGCTAAACAACACATTGCTGCCTCCTCCCAAAATCATGTGAGGTTGGGCAAGAAAAGCTTCCCGGGCGAATACCTGCTTCATGCTGGCCGGGTCAGTCACTTCCAGAAAGTACCTGGCTTTCACATCCAGGCCAAAAGTGTTCAGGTGTTTGAGTGGGTAATTATGTTGCATGTTCATGGCAGGCAAAGTTAATGGAAAATCAACTTTTTGTGAGGTTGATAAAGGATGAATTTTCAGCAGCGGAAATCCCTACATTTGCATATGCATCATTTACAGGAAACAAACGAATATTTTGCCCTGCGAAAAGAGCTTGACGCCCACTGCAGGGAGCTCTCGCAGTTGCATGAATCACAGATGGTTTGTGGGGCAGGTTGCGATCAGTGTTGTATGGATTTCAGTATCTTCCCCGTGGAGTACCATGCCATCAAAATGGAAATTTCCAGCCTGCCCGGGCAAATTCTTACGGCCGGCCCCCACAGCCCATGTCCTTTCCTGGTAGAGCATCGCTGCACGATTTATTCCAGCCGCCCGTTGATCTGCCGCACCCAGGGGCTGCCGTTGCTGTTTATGAATGAAGATCAGTGGGAGCTGTCGGCCTGTGAGCTGAACTTTCAGAATTACGACCTGCAATCTTTTACGGCAGAAAATACCTTTCCCCAGGATCGCTTCAACAGCCGGTTGTTCTTAATCAACAAGTCATTTCTGGAGTCCTTCCCGCATTATGGTTACCAGCATGGCGAACTGATTGCGGTAAGATCGCTGGTGAGTGAGAACCTCAACCCATAAAAAACCACCTGCCGCAAGCCTGTGGCTGCCGGCAGGTGGTTTCTCTTCTGAAAAATAAACCATTTAGCGGGTCAGGATGATGTCCTTTTCTTTCACCATCTTGCGCAGGTTGATCAACGCATACCTCATGCGGCCCAAAGCCGTGTTGATGCTTACCTCCGTCTGATCGGCAATATCCTTGAAGCTCATGTCCTGGTAATGCCTCATTTTGAGCACTTCCTTTTGTTCCTGGGGAAGGTATTCCACGAGTTTTCTCACATCCTCATGGATCTGCCGGGTAATCATCCGGTCTTCCACATTGTCTTCAAAGAAGTTCAGGGTTTCAAACAGGTCGTATTCTTCGCTGTTTTCAACCACAGGCATGCGCTTTGACTTTCTGAAGAAATCAATCACCAGGTTGTGGGCAATGCGCATCACCCAGGGAAGGAACTTGCCCTCCTCGTTATAGGTTCCCGCACGCAGGGTATTAATCACCTTAATAAAGGTGTCCTGGAAGATGTCTTCTGCAAGTTGCTTATCCTTCACAATCAGGATAATATACGAGAAGATCTTACGCTGATGGCGGTTGATAAGGGTTTCTAGGGAAGAGTGATCGCCTGTAATAAAATGACGGACTAACTCTTGATCGCTGGTAACGCGGTCAT
>JAWOCF010000275.1:0-5172 GCA_046483935.1 Bacteroidales bacterium
GGTAAATCCCCTGGAGACATTATCAGCCCCGGGGGTAGCATCGGTAAAGAACAGCCAGGCGCTCCCGCCTGAAGGTTTTCTTCCGAACGACAGGTCGGCAGGAATCTCAATGGGTGGCACAGAATCAATCAGCGTTCCCTGGGGATGGGTGAGCAACAAAGGTTCTCCGGAGTTATTGATGCTGAAGCTGGCATGCAGGGGTTGCTGAGAATCACTACGATCCTTTCCCGAAGCCCATATCAGCAGGTACCCTCCGGGGGGCACCTCCACCTGTGGCAACACCCAGCGGAAGGGCTCCACCGGGCGGTCCGACAGCCCATAGCCCTGAAGGTCGATGGTGCTGTTGCCACCATTATACAGCTCTATCCAGTCGGGGTAATCACCATCCTCATCAGCGGCTGTTGTTTCATTGAGCGACATGAATTCGTTGATCACAATGCCTTGCCCGCTAAGAGGTGCCGGCAAAAGAAAAAGCAATACATATAGCAGGGGAAGCCGGAAGAGAGGGTGCATGAAGTAAATATTTTAATGATGAACCTAAACAAAGATAACTAAAAAGCAAAAGTTTCAACAGTCACACGATCAATCGCAGGAAGGCAACATGCTGCTGGTGGTGGTCAATAAACATTTGCAGGCAGTTGGTGTTTACTACAATTATGAAAATATTTTTATTGAATAACCTGTTGCTCCTGATGGTCATCATCACAGGATGTGCACAAAACCCCCATGACATGGACAGGAAGAAAAACAACCTGAGAGAAAACGATCCGGGAGAATATCCCATCACCAAAAGCGAGGCCGAATGGAAGAGCCAGCTGAAGCCGATGGAATTTGAAGTGTTGCGCCAGGCAGGCACCGAGCGGCCCTTTACGGGCGAGACCTATGCCACCGACAAGCCGGGCATCTATTTCTCGGCAGCCAGCGGGCAGCCCCTCTTTGTATCGGATGCCAAATATGATGCCGGATGTGGCTGGCCCAGCTTTTTTGAGCCCATCGTGGATGATGCAGTATATTACCGTACCGACAAGAAGCTTGGCATGATCCGTACCGAGATCATCGATGCCTCAACGGGCTCACACCTGGGGCATGTCTTTGAGGATGGTCCTCCCCCTACCGGACTGAGATACTGTCTGAATTCGGCAGCCATGTTGTTTGTTGAAGCCGGCCAGCCATGGCCTCCCCTGGTTGAGGAATACATGAATCAGCATGCCTCGCAGGAGGAAAAACAAGCTGTTGAGGATTATATGCGCCAGGCAGGCCAGTAATCCTAATGGATGTAAGCTTCCATTATTTTACACTCAGCGTGGGTCTGGAGTGTCACATTTTTTATCTCGGCAGGAAGAAGAATGGTATCACCCTTGCTGAATGACTCTTTGCCTGAGGGATATTTTATGGTACCTTTTCCTTCCAGGCACACATATACCACAAAGGAATCCAGGAACACGTAATCCAGCTCAATATCGCGATGAAAGGTGAGCAGGTTGGTGGTGAAGAACTCATTCTTCACCAGATTCACCTGGCCATTCTCTTTGGGTTCATACCTGGTTTTGTATTCAGGGAGGGCCTCAAAATCCATGACCTCCAGGGCCTGGTCAACATGCAGCTCGCGGGGCTTTCCATCCATGCCGGGGCGGTCCCAGTCGTATACCCGGTAGGTAACATCGGAGGCCTGTTGTATCTCGCACAGGGTAATGCCAGCCCCGATGGCATGAATCCTTCCGGCAGGCAGGTGGTAGACATCACCTGCAGCAGCTTTTTCCACATTCAGGATCTCACGCAGGGTGTTGTTTTTCAGGTGGCTCATAAACAGCTCACGGGTCACAGGCTTTTTGAACCCCACGATGATCTCCGAGTCAGGTTCTGCGGCCAGCACATACCACATCTCTGTTTTTCCCTGGCTCTGGTGCTTTAGTGCAGCCACCTTGTTGTCGGGATGCACCTGCACCGAGAGGTAATCGGAGGTATCCAGAAACTTGACCAGCAGCGGGAAGTTGACGCCAAACCGCTGATATACCTTATCGCCCACCAGGTCGCCCATATACACTTCAGCCAGCTCCGTCAAGGTATTCTCCTCCAGGAAGCCATTGGCCACCACCGAGACATTATTCTCCAGAGAGGCCAGTTCCCATGACTCCCCGCACTGCTCAAAAGGACAATCCTCTTTATTCAGCAGGCTGGACATACGGTTACTCCCCCATACCTTATCCTTGTAGATTTCCTTGAATTTGAGAGGATACAGCATCTTCATAATAAAAAGATATTGGTATTGCCGGGCAGGCAGGTCTTGCTGCTTGCCCGGCAAGTATCAGTAAAAAATAAAATGCAGGTAGTTTTATTCGGGCCAGATGAGCTTGTCGTTCTCATCGACGCCGGCCGACCAGCTGATCAATCCCAGGCCATTTTCATCAAAGACAAAATCAATCATGGCATCAAAGAATGAGAGGATGCGTTCGCCTTCTTCTTCATCATCAATCTCATGATCCTGATAGCCTTGCTCATTCATCAGGGCAAGCACCTCATTGAGATCCATCTCAAAGACTTTCTTGCCAAAAAGGGTAACCTGTTCATCATCAGTCTCGAAGTTGAAGCACACATCACCTTCTTCTTTTTCAAAGTAAACGGTATGACCTTCCTCCCAGTAGTTCCAGGTTTCGGTCTTGGTGGAATCTTCATCGCTTTCCAGCATTTCGATTTCCTGAGGTTTGCCGAAATACTCTTCCACTTCTTGTTTGGAAGCGCCAAACTTGAGGTCACCAAATCCGACCAGGGGCTTAATTTCTAAAGTGTTCTTCATAGGAAATATGGGTTTGGATTAATGTTTCTATCATTGCAAAGGCATAATCACTGCAGGATCTCAGGCAGCAATCTGATTCATGATATTCAATGGGTTTGTAACAAATTTAAATATAAATTCTGTTTTGGAGAATTTATTTTCCCTTAATCTAAGAATTATTTGAAGGGGGCGTCATTTTCTTTTGCCATGTGGTTATATACCAGCGAATCAACCCATGCAGGAAACCACTTGTTGAGGCCCACGGTGAGTTTGCCTGTGGAGGTAAGAATCAGCGAGCGCTTTCTTTTGTTAATGGCTTTCAGGATATGCCAGGCGGTCATCTCGGCCGACATCATCTCTTCTTCCTTGCGGGGCGACTCGCCCTGGCGGGAGCCATCGCTGGCAAGGGCTGTCTTGCGGATGTTGGAAGCGGTAAATCCCGGGCAGGCAATCAGCACATGCAATCCTTTTTTGCGGTTCTCGATGCGCAGGGTTTCCAGAAAGCCCTGCATGGCAAATTTAGAGGCCGAATATCCGCTACGGGCAGGCAATCCCTTATGGCCGGCCACAGAAGAGACGCCCACCAGGCTGCCCCCCGATTTCAACAGGTGGGGCAGGGCATACTTGGTGCAATACACTGTTCCCCAGAAGTTGACCTGCATGAGCTCTTCCAGTACCTTCAGGTCGGTATCTTCGAACAAAGCCCTCATAGAGATCCCTGCATTGTTGACCAGCACATCGATGCCGCCAAAACGCTCCAGGGTGGCCTCCACCAGATGGCGGCAATCTTCCTTGCGGGAAACATCGGTGGCTACCAGCAACACCTTTTCTGCTGACACGCCCGGGAGGGCGAGCACCTTGTGCATGGCTTTCATGTTGCGGGCAGCCATCACCACCTGCATGTCAGCCTGAATGCATTCCAAAGCAAGTGCTTTACCAATTCCTGAAGAAGCACCTGTTATAATGATCGTTTTTCCGGCCAGCCTGGTCATCATTTGAGATTTTTTCTGCAAAATTGACACAAATATTTAAATTTGCAACCATCCTCAGGGAAATCATTTCTTAAACCAGCTTTTCCATGCAACTTACAGAAGTAACAGACGCCCGCACAGCAAAGGAATTTTTAAAGGTTCCCAGGATCATTAATGCCAATAATCACAAATGGGTGAGCCCCCTGGAACAGGATATAGAAGCTACTTTTGATCCTGCCCGCAATGATTATTTCAATTATGGGGAAGTAACCCGCTGGGTGCTGAAGTCGTCCGACGGCAAGCTCATCGGGCGGGTGGCAGCCTTTGTCAACAAGCGGCTGGCGTATACCTTCAGGCAGCCAACCGGTGGGATCGGTTTTTTTGAATGCATCAACGACCAGCAGGCTGCCTTCATGTTATTTGATCAGTGCAGGCAGTGGCTGATGGAACGAGGCATGGAAGCCATGGACGGCCCCATCAACTTTGGCGAAAAGGAACGCTTCTGGGGGCTGCTGGTGGATGGCTTTGAGCGCCACCCCACTTACCTGATGAATTTCAATCCCTCCTACTATCAGGAGCTTTTTGAAAGTTACGGCTTTCAGAACTTCTACAACCAGTATGTCTACAATGTGAAGACCGACGTGGAGCTTCACCCCATCTTCGAAAAGAAGTACGAACGGCTGATCACCACCCAGGGCTATTCTTTTGAGCACCTGAAGCTCAACAACCTGAACAAGTATGCTGACGACTTCCGCACCATCTACAACAAGTCGTGGGAAGGCACTCACAAGTATTTCAGGCCTATGACCCGCGAGCAGGCCTTGCAGACCTTTGACAAGATGAAAGACATTGCCGACGAGGAACTGGTATGGTTCGGATATCACAACGGGGAGCCGGTGGCCTTCCTGGTGAGCATCCCTGAGCTGAACCAGGTGCTCAGGCACCTGAACGGAAAGCTGGATCTGGCAGGCAAGCTGAAATTCCTGTATTACCGCTGGCGCGGGAAGTTGCGCACCATCCATGGGCTGGTATTCGGTATTGTGCCTGAGTATCGCAACCGGGGGGTAGAAAGCGCCCTGATCATCTCCATGCGCAACGCCGTGCAGGGCAAAGGCTGGTACCGCGACATGTACATGAACTGGCTTGGTGATTTTAATCCCAAGATGATCCACATCATCGAGAGCCTGGGATCTAAAAAATGTTTTCACCTGGTGACCTATCGCAAGCTCTTTGATGAACAAGCTGAATTTGAGAGGCATCCGGTGCTGGATTAGCCATTGGGGGCTTTTCTTGTTTCACTTATTTTGCTTTCCAACCATCAAAAACCCAAAAATCCTTTGCTTTTTTGAGAAATGGGAGTACCTTTGCAACCTCAAAAACGGGGGATACCCTCCCAAACGATCTGAACATTTTGACTTGGTAGCTCAG
>JAWOCF010000041.1:0-17754 GCA_046483935.1 Bacteroidales bacterium
ATTACTTCAATAAACAATTCTTTAGTTGTTGAAACTAATAAATTAAAACAAAAAAAGTACAGACAAATTAACCAGCAATTTATTGTAGAGGGATTACACCTTGTTGAAGAAGCTTATCAAGCAGGTGTTTTAGATATGGTTTTTTGCTTAGAAAAACCATCTTTTACTGATGTGGAAACATACATTGTCAGCGAGGATATAATTAAAAAATTATCGGATGTTAAGTCTCATCAAGGTATTATTGGCGTATGTCGGGATTGGTCAGACCCTGATCAATAGAGATGGCAAAATCACGGCAGCTACGATAGCCGCAGGCATTGCACGAGGCACGGTCCTCCAGGTCCTTGCCCAGGCTCTTTAGGATCTCTTCCACCCGTTCCTCGGGGGGAACAGGCAGGCGTTGGTCGTCAGAGGCAAAAGTACGTGAAAGATCCAGGGCGGCATGAGTGTTCATGTCTTTCTCCCATTGTTGCTGGTCAAAATCCCTGAGTCTTTTGTTTACATAGTCTACCACCATAGTGCGGCGCAGATACTTTTCCGATTTTTCGGTGGTGCCAGGCCCCATCAGGCAGCCTTCATGGTAAAAAATGTTGAAATGCTTTTTAATGAATTCAGTATTTCTGCCAAATTCATCCACACTATCTATCATGTTGTCTTTTCCCTCGGCAGTAATGACCTTGCTGGTAAGCAGGCTTTCATTGATTCCCGAGGCAAAGATGATGCCGTTGCTCAAAGGATATAGCGAACCCAGGTTTCCGATGGGGGGATCAAATTCGGAATATTCTACCTTGGATTCTTTTACCTGAAAACGATTGAACATCTGCCGTAATCCCTGAAAAGTAAGCACAGCATCTACCTGCCCCAGGCCGCTAAACAATTTTGCTTCATATTTGGCCGATAAGCACGGCCCGATGAAAACCACTTTCAGGTCTTCACCAAAGGTTTTTCGTACCACCATGGCGGTGGCTGTCATGGGGGTAACAATGGGAGCCAGGTTGTATACCAATTCGGGATAATACTTCTCAACATACGAAACCAATGTGGGGCAGTTGGCTGTCAGGTAATACTTCCCTTTGAAATTGCTTAACAACTCCTTGTGTTTTCGGGCCACCAGATCTACCCCAAAAGATACTTCATTGACATAGTGAAACCCCAGGGTACGGATCATTTCCACAAATTTGCGGTAATCAGTAATATCAGGAAATTCACCACTAATGGTGGGATCGACAATGGCAGCCACTTTCTGTCCCGATTGCAATAATGCAACTGTTTGATCTACCGCGCTTTGATAGCTGATGGCATTGGCCCCACAAACATCCAGGCAGCTCCCGCAGCCAATGCACCGGTTTCCATCCACCAGAGGCATTCCATCTGCAGGTCTGGGTGAAATGGCCTTTACCGGGCAAACACGCACACAGGCATATGATTGGGTGCACAGGGCATGATCAATTTCAATGATTTGCATAGTTCCCGGTATATTGAGAGTTTAGGGTTGTTAGAAGATTGGAAAAAAATATTAGCCCTGGGAGCTACTTTGCTCAAAAAAAGGTTCCAGAACAGGCCCTATATTGGAAGCATCCACCTGGCGGATTACCGTTTCATTGATCTTAATTACCGGGCCACTATCGCAGAGCCCAAAACAATGAGCCCCTTTAAAAATCACCCGCTGTTCCAGGTTTTTCTCTTTCAGGAAGTCCTTAATCAGTCCCAGAACCTTCTTATTGCCCCTGGAGAAACAACTGCTGCCCATGCAAATAATTATTTCAACGGTGGGTTGTTCCATATGTTGGCTAATGTTTTAATTTCCAAATAACTCCTTCATATATACGACAAAAGTAAGGATTCCTTTTGAAAAAATGGTTAAACTATTAACATCTTAGCTGATTGTTTGTTTTTAAAAACTGATCTTAATAACAATAAGGGTTTTAAATGCTGTTTCTGGGGCATTTAATAGGGCTGGTATTGAAATTTGATTATTTTTGTTGTATCCTGTCTGTGAAAAAAAATTCCTTGATTAGTGATGGCTGTTGAATGTTTTTTGTATCATTGAGGGATAAATTTACAAATTGTTAATGAAATATCAACTTTCCATTCATGCAACCACTTCTTCAAGACCTGTTTGAGAAATATCCCAATCGCCGGCGTGAAGACCTGATCCCTCTGCTCCAGGAGATCCAGGATGTTTTTGGGTATCTTTCCGAGGAGTATATTACTCATGTGGGGGAATACCTTGATATTTCAGTGAATAAGATTTACGGAGTCACCACTTTTTATGACAATTTCCGGTTTGCCCCGGCAGGAAAATATCACGTGAAGTTGTGTCATGGCACAGCCTGTCATGTGGCCGGAGCTACCACTATTCTTAACGAACTGGAAAAAATACTTCGCCTGAAGGATGGACAGACCGATGAGCAGGGTCTTTTCAGCTTGGAGGTGGTGTCATGCATCGGGGCCTGCGGCCTGGCGCCCATTATCCAGATCAACGAGGAGTATTTTGCTGGAATCACTCCCGGGCAGCTCCCTGAACTCTTTGAATCATTCAGGAAAAAAGAAATCATTTCCTATGAAAGTTAATACTGGCACCGGAGTAAAAGAATTCCTGATCAGTCAGGTGTTGCTGAATCCCAGACGCAATGAGCTGCCCGACATCCATAAGCAGCTTTCCTACCTGAGTGGGCAACGCGTGAGCAAGCCCAAAATATATGTGGGAATGGCCACCTGCGGAAAGGTGGCCGGGGCAGCACGAACCTTTCAGGCAATTGAAGAATACCTGCAGGAGCATTCTTTTGATGTGGAACTGGTGGAGGGCGGCTGTATGGGGTTTTGTGCTGCCGAACCCATTGTGGATGTTCAGTTGCCTGGCAAGGCCCGCATTTCATTTTCCCATGTTACCCATCAGAAGGTGCAGCCTTTACTGGACGAGATTCTTAACAATAACCTTCCGGAAATGGAAATCCTGGGTCAGTATAAAAGCGACATTCACCAGATGTGGCATGCTGTTCCCCTGATTGAAGAGCATCCTTATGTGATGCACCAGCAGAAAACCCTTCTGGACCAGTGTGGTGTTGTCGATCCGGTTTCTGTTCAGGAATATGTTGCCTGGGGAGGGTATTGGGCGTTTGCCGATACTATTTCCCAATATACCCCTGCCCAGGTGTGTGACATTATTGAGAGCAGCGGTCTGTCGGGCCGGGGTGGCGGTGGTTTTCCGGCCGGCAAAAAGTGGAAGATGACTTTGAATACCACTTCCGATCAGAAATTCTTTGTATGTAATGCTGTAGAAAGTGACCCGGGAAGCTACATGAACCGGGCCATTATTGAAAGCAACCCGCACCGGCTCATCGAAGCCATTATGATCTCTTCCTATGCTATCGGGGCGTCAAAGGCTTATATCTTTATCCGCAAAGAGTTTACCCTCGCCATTAAAAGGCTTCAAAAAGCCATTGAAAACGCCCGGGAATATGGCATTATTGGGCATCATATTTTTGATTCAGGGGTAAATATTGATATTGTCATTAAAGAAGGGGCCCGTGCCTTTGTTTGTGGGGAAGAAACCGCCCTGAATAACAGCATTGAGGGCAAAAGGGCCATGCCCTCTTCCAAACCTCCCTATCCGGCGATCCGTGGCTTATGGGATAAACCCACGGTGGTCAACAATGTTGAAACCCTGTTTAACATTCCCCTGATCATAAAGAATGGTGCGGAGTGGTTTCGCCAAACCAGCCCTACTGAAAGTAAAGGGACCAAACTCTTCTCTCTTTCAGGAAAAGTTAAAAATTTCGGGACAATAGAAGTGCCTATGGGGATGAGCTTTCGTGAGATCATTGAGAAGATCGGTGGTGGCATGTCCAACGATCATCCTTTTAAAGCCATTGTCCTGGGGATTAATTCAGGCAGTTATATTGTAGAAGAGACTCTGGACATCAAGGTGGACTTTCAGGAGTTGAATTCCATTGGTGCAGCATTGGGTAGCGGTGCCTTTGTCGTGGTAGACGACACTACCTGTATGGTGGATCTGGCCCGATTCTTCACTAGTTTCTTTAAAGAAGAAAGTTGTGGCAAATGCATTCCTTGTCGTGAAGGCACCGCCCGTCTTCTTGAAATCATGGAGATGGTGTCAAAAAGGCCCTCTGCCGATCATTCCTTCCAAACCCTGGAACGTTTCAAAGGGGTCATGCAATTAAAAAGCCTGGCCGCTGTGATAAAAGATACCTCTCTGTGTTCGCTGGGGAAATCTTCACCCAATGCCATTCTGAATGCTTTAAAGCATTTCAAAAATGAATTTGATTCTCATATCTTCGAAAGGAAATGCCCTGCCAACGTTTGTCGTGATCTGCGGATATTTCTTATCGATGTGGATCAGTGCACAGGATGTACCGCCTGCTTTAAAAAATGCCCCACAGGGGCTATTATAGGAGCACCACGCAGCCCCCATTTTATCATTGAAGATAAGTGTATTGGGTGTGGGGCATGTTACGACGTGTGTAAGTTTAATGCTGTAACAATTAAGTGAGTTCTATGGATTTCCAGATAGAGGTCAACAATACACTCATTGATGTGCAGGAAGGGCAGACCCTTCTGACTGCCCTGAGGAATCATGGGTTTAGGGTGCCTACTCTTTGTCACATGAGTCAGTTTTCGCCTACCGGAGCCTGCCGTTTGTGTGTGGTAGAGGTAGAAGGCAAACGGGATCTGATCACCAGTTGCTCGTATCCGGTAGAGCAGGGCATGCAGGTGAAAACCAATTCCCAACGGGTAATCCGGGCCCGCAAGTCACTGGTCGAATTGCTGCTGTCCAATCATCCTGATGATTGCCTCTATTGCGAGCGCAATGGCAACTGCGAGCTGCAATGGCTGGCAGAAGATATGAATGTTAAAGAACGAAAGTATTTCGGTAAAAAGACCCATTATTTTCCAGACAATTCCAGCGCCAGTGTGTTTCGTGATCCAGCCAAATGTGTTTTATGCAGTCGCTGTGTAAGGGTATGCGAAGAAGTTCAGCTTGTTACTGCCATTGATTTTATTGGCCGTGGTACCCATACCAAAGTGAACAGTGCTTTTCATAAAGGGCTGAATGTATCCAGCTGTATCAATTGTGGCCAGTGCATTATGGTTTGTCCTACCGGTGCCCTGGTCGATATCTCTCACCTTGAAAAAGTAGAGGCTGCACTGGAAAGTGACAAACAGGTAGTATTTTTTGTTTCACCATCAGCTGTGGCCTCTATCGGGGAATTTTATGGGTTGAAGCCATCGGGCAGTCTGGAAGGAATTATCGCAGCCAGCCTGAAGAAAATAGGTGCTCACCAGGTGTTTAACCTGGGAGTTGGTAATGATATTAATATAAAAGAAGAGAGCAACCTGTTGATCAGCCATCTGGAAAATTATCCGGGCAGGCCCTTATTATCTTCTGACTGTCCTGCCTGGGTAAAATACGTGGAGGCTTTCCGTGCCGATTTAATTCCTTCCTTATCCACAGTGAAATCTCCTCAGCAGATTTTTGGATCCCTCATGAAAGATTCCTCTGCAAGGCAACAAAACATAAATTCCGGCAACATTTATACCGTGGGCATTATGCCTTGCGTGGCCAAAAAATTCGAAGCTTCCCGTGAAGAGATGACCCATAAAGGCATTTCAGAAGTAGATGCCGTGCTGACCATCAGAGAGTTTATCCGCCTGATGAGGGCCTATGGGATTGATATGCGAAACATCCCAGCAGAAGAGTTCGATGAGCCGTATAATCAGGCATCTGCTGCCGCCTGGAAGATGTCGTATTCGGGAGGCAAAGCCGAAGCCATCGCCAGGGAAACCTTTCAGCAATTGAACCGCAACAGCAGGGAAACGTTTAAATTTACATTGCCTAAAAACCTGTCAGGAAAAAAGGAGACCAAAATCATAGTGAATGGTCAGCCAATAGGTTTTGCCTGGGTTAGTGGCATTGCCGAGGCGGAAGCCTATATAACCCAGCTACAGGAAGAAGGACGAACCGACATCCATTACATCGAAGTAGAAGGATGTCCGATGGGATGTGTCGGAGGGGGCGGCCAACCCATCAGTCATGATCTGGATAAACCTAAAGCCAGGAAGAAAATCTGTGTGGAGATGGAAAAACAAAGCAGAATGAAAATCCCTGGGGAGAACCCCGGGGTAGATCAATTTTATTCAGGCAATCCTGAAGAGCAGGAAACTGCAAGGATGCTATTTCATACCGAATTTGCCCCCAGAAAGGTTTTGAAGTAAACAAATGCCCCATGTTATTATGAGTCAAAAGCCACAGGACAAGTTTATTTACACGGTAAAGGACCGGTGTAAGGTCTGTTATACATGTGTAAGGGAATGTCCGGCTAAAGCCATTAAAATCATTAATGGCCAGGCAGAGATTATTGATGGTCGTTGCATTGTTTGCGGTAATTGTGTGAAAGTATGCAGCCGCAATGCCAAGATGTTCACCTTTTCCATCGATAAAGTAAAAAACCTGCTGCAGTCGGATCAAAAAGTGGCTGCTATTATTGCACCCAGCATCGCAGGAGAATTTACGGATATCAAGGATTATCACAATTTTGTGGGTATGGTGCGGGCCCTGGGTTTTCATTATGTAAATGAAGTGGCCTTCGGGGCTGAACTGGTAGCCGGGAAATACAAGGAACTTTTGCACCAGGAAACTGACATCACATATATTTCCACCAGTTGTCCGGCCATTGTTAGTTTTGTGGAAAAACACCACCCCGAAATCATCAGTTCGCTGGCACCTTTGGCTTCTCCCATGATTGCCACAGCAAAAGTTATCAAAAAAATTCATGGTGAAGATCTGCGAGTGGTATTTATCGGGCCGTGCATTGCCAAGAAGGGAGAAGCCCACAGGCGTCAGTTTGATGGACTGATTGATGAAGTAATCTCCTTTATTGAATTAAGGCGCATGTTTGCAGAAAAAGGAATCACTGAAAGTCAGGTTCAACCCTCAGACTATGACCCACCTTTGGCGGGCAAAGGCTCTGTTTTTCCTATCAGTGGCGGAATGCTCCAAACAGTTGATCTGGAAGAGGATTTTATTAAAGGTGAGATCGTGGTGGCTGAAGGTCGTCAGGATATTATCGAAGTGCTCCGGGAATTTGAAGAAGGGGACCTGGAAGCCAAATTGTTTGATCTTTTGTGCTGTAATGGTTGCATTAATGGCCCCGGAATGAGCCATAAACATCAGTTTTTTACTAAAAGAAAAAACATTTCAAACTTCGCCAAGCGTAAATTCGATAATCTGGATAAAAAGCTGTGGCAGCAAAACATGAATGCCTTTCGGGATCTGGATTTAAGCAGAACCTTTACCGACCAGAGTCAGCCGAATGATGAAGAGCCAGATGATTTAGCCATTCGTCAGAAGCTAAAGATACTCGGGAAAATTGAGCCGGAAGATGAATTGAACTGTGGGGCCTGTGGTTACGATACCTGTTTTGAGCATGCAGCAGCTAT
Source organism: Bacteroidales bacterium (assembly GCA_046483935.1). GTDB lineage: Bacteria > Bacteroidota > Bacteroidia > Bacteroidales > UBA7960 > JAWOCF01. Next base: position 7,462 of record JAWOCF010000041.1, read on the forward strand.
TCTGAAGGGAACAGCCGAAACAGAAATGTGCCTGCCCTATACCATCGACAAGCTGCATGAGTATATCAAAGAACTTGACATTTCTAACAAGAAACTGGCCACCACACAGGCTGCCCTGAAGCAAAGCGAAAAGCTGGCCTCTATGGGACAGCTTGCTGCAGGCATTGCCCACGAGGTGAACAACCCTCTGGGGGTGGTCATCATGTATAGTCATATACTGTTGGACGAGATAGATGCCTCATCTCCAATATTTAAAGACCTGAAACTCATCGTGGAGCAAGCCGACCGTTGCAAGAAAATTGTGGGAGGGTTATTGAATTTTGCCCGTAAGAGTAAAGTAACCATGAGCGAGGTGAATGTAAACCGGTTGATAAAAGATGGATTGAAAACCTTTGTTCTTCCACGAAACGTAGTCCTCAACATTCAGGTACGAACCATCGATCCGATTATTGAATGCGATCATGATCAAATGGTACAGGTTTTTGCTAATCTTTTCAAAAACGCAGTAGATGCCATGCCTCAGGGAGGTACTTTGGGCATCACCGTTGAAGATGTTTCCCAGTTGAAGGAGGTGGTCTTTGAAGTTAAAGATACCGGAATAGGCATTCCTCCCGAAAGCCTGGAACGAATGTTTGAACCCTTCTTCACTACTAAAGAGGATGGTAAAGGAACAGGATTGGGCCTTCCCATCATTTATGGTATTGTTAAAATGCATCGTGGAAATGTGAAGGTGGAATCGAATGCCGATCCAGCAAATGGGGCAACCGGTACAATATTCAAGGTATCTCTGCCCAGAAAAGCTTTAAATGCTGAAGGGAATCGGCACCAGGGTGGGGAAATAATGTTTAAAGAATAATATCAGTTCCATATGCACAAGCAATAAAAACAGCGAACATGATGATGAACAAGAACCAGAAGAGTATTTTGATTGCAGATGATGATTATGATTATCTCTTTCAGTTGAAAAGTGCCATCCAGGAAATGGGCTTTGAGGTAATCACTGCCGGGACCCAGAAAGAAGCTGAAACCATTCTGGAAAAAATCCGCCCGGACCTGGCCATACTGGACCTGATGATGGAGAATCAGGATTCGGGGTTTATTTTATGCCATAAGATCAGGAACAGGTATCCTGATGTTCCCATTATTATTGCTTCAGCTGTTACGGCCGAAACCGGGATGATCTTTGATGTGGCCAGCAAACAAGAGCAAGACTGGATTAAGGCTGATTTGTTTCTTGATAAAGGCATTCGCATGGATCAATTGCATAAGGAAATTAACAAACTGTTAAAATTGTAAAGATGGGACAGTTAAAACTACTGGTGGTTGATGATGAACCAGGAATCAGAAGTGGGGTTACCCGCATTCTGGAGAATTTTTCGGTGAGTTATCCCTTCATGGATGAGGATTTTGATTTCGAACTCATGGAAGCCGCCACGGGTGAAGAAGCCATCGAGATCCTGGAAAAAACCACCCCCGATATCGTGCTGCTTGATAATAAGCTGCCGGGAATCCAAGGTATTGATGTTCTGGAATTTATCAACAACAAACAACTGGATGTGGTGGTCGTGATGATCACCTCCTATGCTTCATTGGACCTGGCCGTGAAAGCTACAAAAAGCGGGGCTTATGACTTTCTGCCCAAACCTTTTACCCCCAAAGAAATCCGTTCTTCAGTCGAAACCATTACTAAACAATTGTTTTTGAGACGGATGACTCAAAAATTGAATATTGAAGGACGTCAGATCAGGTTTCAGTTTCTTTCGGTCTTATCGCACGAATTAAAATCTCCCATTAACGCAATTGAGGGATACCTGAAAATGATGCAGGGGAAAAAAGCGGGAAATCAGGTGGATGATTACATGGAAATGATTGACCGTTCCTTGTTTCGCCTGCAGGGGATGCGCAACCTGATTTTAGATCTGCTGGATTTCACACGCATTGAATCTGGTAAAAAATCACGCAATGTGATTCCCGTGCTGTTGTGCGAGGTCGTGCAGGCCAGTATTGATGCCTTTCGTCCCTTTGCCATTCAAAAGGATATTGACATTTATATTAACTGTAGTGAGAAAATCATGTTGAATGCCGACCGCCATGAAATTGAAATAGTATTTAACAATCTGATTTCAAATGCTATAAAATACAACAAAAAAGGGGGCAGGGTAGATGTCAATATTCACAAGGAGGAAAATAAAATTTTGATCAGCGTAGAGGATACCGGAATCGGGATGGATCCTCAGGACACCGCATCGCTGTTTAAAGATTTTGTACGCATTAAAAGCGAACAAACAAAAAATATCAGCGGATCAGGGCTGGGGTTATCGATCGTGAAAAAAATCCTTGACTTGTATCATGCTGAAATATTTGTAGAGAGCACCCCAGGAAAGGGCAGTTGCTTTACTGTTCAATTTTTTGAGGAATAAATTAACCCAAACAAAATATATGTCAACCAAAAGAAATGACCTTGAATTGCCCGGCAAAACCGTGGAACGCCTGAGTCAATACCGGAGAATTCTGTTTAACAGCATTCATCAGGAAAAACTGAACGTTTATTCGCATGAACTTGCTGCAATGGTGAATCTGACCCCCGTGCAGGTAAGACGCGATCTGATGCTGATTGGCTATTCGGGCAGCCAGAGTAAAGGCTACGTGATTAAAGACCTGATCAAACTTATCGGAAGTATTATCGACAGTGATCATGGCCAGAAAGTGGCTGTGATCGGCATGGGGAATTTGGGCAGAGCCATCACCAGCTATTTTGCCGGCAAGAGGGAGAAACTTTGTATCATTGCTGCTTTCGACAACGACCTGCAGAAAACAGACCGGATCATCGCGGGCGTGCCCTGCTATCATGTCAACCGTTTGAGCGAAATTGTGCCCTCCGAAAACATCTCTATCGGGGTGCTGACCGTGGCCCCGGAGGCAACTTACGAAGCTGCCAAATTGATGATTGATGCCGGTATTAAAGGAATTTTAAATTATACCTCAGTGCCTTTAAGTGTTCCTGAAGGGGTTTTTCTGGAAGAATATGACATTGTCACCTCATTGGAAAAACTAGCTTTCCTGGTGAAGAATAGATAAAAGTTGAATAATCACAGTACACTCAGGAACAATCAGAATGAAGGTTTTCAATAATACAAAGCAAGCAGCCGGAAAAATTACCAATCCGGTAGTCACAACAGGATCCTTCGATGGGGTACACATCGGACATAAGGTCATCATCAACAGGCTTAACCAGATTGCCCGACAAATCCATGGAGAGTCGGTTCTGATCACTTTTTTCCCGCATCCGCGCAAGGTTCTTTATCCCGATCAAAAAGATCTGAAACTGATCAATACCCAGGAAGAGAAAATTGAACTGCTGGCTAAAGCAGGGTTGGACAATCTGATTATCATTCCTTTTTCAGTGGAGTTTTCTAAAACCAGCAGTGAAGACTTTATCCGCAAAATACTGATAGAACAATTACAGGCCAGGGTAGTCGTGATCGGTCATAACCATCATTTCGGACACAATCGCCAGGGTGATTTCTCTCACCTGCATCACTTAAGCCGACAATTGGGTTTCGAAGTCGAAGAGATTCCCATGCAGGATATAGAAAATGAAACCGTTAGCTCTACAAAGATTCGCAAGGCCTTGATGCAGGGCAATATTCAACGGGCTAATGCTTACCTGGATCACCAGTATATCGTTAAGGGCCTGGTTACCCCGGGAAAAGGAATCAGCCAGCTTCCCGGGCAGGCTACTTTTCAGGTGGTTTTTTCAGAACCCGAAAAACTGATCCCACCTCCCGGCATTTATGCCACCAACCTTGTGATTGCAGACGTCTGGGTGAAATCGATGACTTTTGTCATGGAAAATACTGAAAATGATTACCGCTGGATGGAAACCCACCTGTTGGTTCCATGCTCACAGGTAGTGAATCATCAGGGCACCCTGTATTTTTATAAGAAAGTATCGGGTGTGAATCTGGCAAAGGATGAATTCTTTACCCAGGAAGATGTTTTAGAGGCTAAAGAAATGGTTAATGAACTGATGTATTAAAAACCGGATGGTATGATCAATAAACAGGCCATAAATGTCACTTTTCTGGGAACCGGCACCTCAACGGGAGTGCCTGTGGTGGCCTGCAACTGTCAGGTTTGTAAAAGCAAAGACAGCAAAGACCAACGGCTGCGTTCTTCTGTCATGATACAGATCAGCGGTCAGAATCTTATTATTGATTGTGGACCAGATTTTCGTTACCAGATGATTCGCGAAAAGGTGGAAGATATTGCTGCCATTATCTTTACTCACGGCCATCGTGACCATATTGCCGGCCTGGATGATGTCAGGGCCTTCAACTATGTCCTGAATAAAACGGTTGACATCTACGCCTCTGAACAGGTCATTGAATCCATCAACAAAGAATTTCCCTATATCTTTCAGGAAAAGAGGTTTTTTGGTGCTCCCCAATTGGATTTCAAAGTTATTGAAAACCAGCCCTTTCAGGTCAATGGGATAGATATACAGCCTGTAGAAGTATTGCATCATAAGCTCAAGGTGTTTGGATTCAGGGTGAAGGATTTTACTTACATTACCGACGCCAGCTTTATTGAGCCACTCGAAAAGTTGAAAATTATGGGCTCCAGGACATTAGTGATCAATGCCCTGAGGAAGTCAAAACATATCTCTCATTTTTCACTGGACGAAGCCATCGAATTGATCCAGGAAATAAATCCTCAAAAAGCATATATTACCCATTTGAGTCATTTCATGGGGCTGCACGAAACAACCCAAAAGCTGCTCCCTCCCAATGTTTTTTTAGCTTATGACGGATTAAAAATTTCTATTTAAGCATATCTGGCATTTAAATCTTGAATTACAATTTTTCCCCCTCATTTATACTGCCGCACGGAAAGAATCAGTAATTTTACAATCTATTAAGACTCTTTATTTTCTTGTTTATGATATACCATCCCGAACAATACAGGATCAAGGATCAACGGATGAAACCTTTCATCGATCCCGACGAAATCTGGCACTATATTAACAATACTCCCTCCGACAAACAAAGGGTGCGTGAGGTGATTCAGGCTTCGCTGAATAAAAAACGACTGTCTCTTGAAGAAACCGCCGTGCTGATTAATGCGACCGATCCTGAACTGATCGAGGAAATCAAGGAAGGGGCCCGTACCTTGAAGGAAAAGGTTTATGGCGAACGCATCGTGTTGTTCGCTCCCCTTTATGTTGGGGACCTTTGTACCAATAATTGTCAGTACTGCGGGTTCCGGGCCACCAACAAAGATGTCAAGCGCCTGACCTTATCCAGTGAGGAACTGGTTGGTGAAACCCGTGCATTGGTTGATCAGGGACACAAACGCCTGATCCTTGTTTATGGGGAGCATCCCAAGTATTCTGCTGAATTTATTGCTGAAACGGTTCGTATTGTTTACGGGGTAAAGCATGACAAAGGAGAGATCCGCAGATTGAACATTAATGCTGCTCCATTCGACATCCCGGGCTTTCGTACTATTAAGGAATCAGAAATAGGCACCTATCAAATCTTTCAGGAAACCTATCATCAGCCTACCTATGCAAAGGTTCATCTGGGAGGATTGAAGAGAAACTACGACTGGCGCCTGACAGCTCTCGACAGGGCTCAGGAAGCAGGAATAGATGATGTGGGTATTGGTGCCTTGTTCGGTTTGTACGACTGGCGCTTCGAGGTCATGGGCCTGGTGCGGCACGTCAATCACTTTGAAGCAGTTTATAATGTTGGGCCGCATACCATATCTTTTCCAAGGATACAGAATGCATTGGAACTGAACATTGATCCTGAACATCTGGTGAACGATGATGAATTCGTTCGGCTGGTTTCTATCCTGCGGCTGGCTGTTCCATACACCGGAATGATCCTGACAGCGCGTGAACCACAACATATACGTAAACAAATATTGCGCTTTGGGGTCTCGCAAATTGATGGTGGAACCAATCTGGAACTGGGAGGCTATTCTAAAGCCAAAAAAGAAGTCCAGGACCTTAGTATGGAGCAGTTTCAGATCAATGACACCCGGTCGTTGAATGAGATTATGGATGAGTTAATCACCACTGGATATATTCCATCCTTTTGCACTGCCTGTTATCGTTTGGGCCGCACCGGTGAACATTTCATGGAGTTTTCAGTTCCCGGATTCATCAAGCGCTTCTGCTCGCCTAATGCACTGCTTACCCTGGCAGAATATCTTGAAGATTATGCACCCCAAACAACAAAACAAGCCGGATACAAACTTATAGACCAGAAAATTGAAGAGCTTTCAGCTACCCAACCAGTAGAAAGCCTTAAAGAAAAACTTCAGTTAGTAAAAGAAGGGAAAAGAGATTTATACTTCTGATTTTTTAATCTTTCAGGATGATGCAAAAAACAATGATTTTGGGAATACAGGTCTTTGACCGTATTAAAGAAGCAGGAAAGACCCAGAAGGTTCTTTCCGATCATGCCCATCTGATTCGCTCCCGATTGGGCTTCCATGAGCTCTCTGCAGATGTGTGCAGCAGAATCGGGACCATTTTGCTGGTATTGCAGGGAGAGCCTCACGAATGGCAAATACTGGAAAATGACCTGGCGCAAATCGGAGGAATAGAAATTCAGAAAATGAAGTTTAACTACTTGTTCACCTAAACCACCCTTTTATGTCTGAGATTAGAGTACTGGGCGTTTTGGTTGCCAACCGCAGTGAGGCATCCATAAAAGTACAGCAGATCCTTACCCGGTATGGATGTTCCATAAAATCCAGGTTGGGCCTGCATGAACTGGAAAATGAAAATTGCCATGATTGTGGGCTGATCATCCTGGAACTGATGGGCGATCATGATGAATGCATGCGCCTGGAAAATGAATTATGGGCCGTGGAAGGCACCAGGGTGCAAAAAATGGTATTCTGATTTGCAGAATTCTGTGGCTTTACGAAATATATTTTTATACTGATTCTTTTTTATTATGGCAAGACTGGTACAACTCTCAGAAGCAGCCTCCTTAGGAATTCATGCCATGGTGATGATTGCCCAAAGCCAGAAACATGTGAATGTGAATTACATTGCAGAGAGAATGGGCTCCTCGCGTAACCATCTGGCAAAAGTGCTGCAACTACTGGTGAAACATAACTTTCTGAAATCCGTGAGAGGACCCAGCGGGGGGTTTATCCTCAGCAGAAAGCCTTCTCAGATTACCATGCTTGAGATATATGAAGCCATTGAAGGTAAAATAGAAATCCATGAATGCCCTCTGGATCGACCGGTATGCCCTTTTAACAAATGCCTGATGGGTGGGTTGGTAAAAGACGTGACCTTGCAGTTCAAGGAATATTTTGGAGATCAAACTCTGGAGAAGTTTCTTGAAGATCCCTTGCAACAGCCGGTTTCCTGAAAAACTTGCTTGTTGCAGCCTTAAGATCAATCGATCATAAAACATATGACCTGGTTTATCGTTAGACATTAAGATTCTCATCAATATATAATAAGTTAGTAAATAATGGCATTAAAGGCAGGAGCACTCCTTTCAACAGTCCATTCTCCGGAAGATATCAGGAAGCTTTCCCCTGATGAATTGGTGCAGCTATGTTCGGAAACCAGGGCCTTTATCATAGACTCGGTGTGTTTAAATCCCGGCCATTTTGGGGCCAGCCTGGGGGTGGTGGAACTTACCGTTGCCATCCATTCTGTTTTTGACACACCCAATGACAAGTTGATCTGGGATGTAGGTCATCAGGCTTATGCCCATAAGATTCTTACCGGACGCCGTGAGTTGTTTCATCTGAACCGCAGATATAAGGGCATCAGCGGCTTTCCTAAAATATCTGAAAGTCCTTATGATGCTTTCGGTACTGGCCATTCATCCACCAGTATTTCGGCTGCCCTGGGTATGGCAGTGGCTGCTGCGCTGAAGGGCGAAAAGAACCGTCAACAAATTGCCGTGATCGGCGATGGCAGTATGACAGCCGGCATGGCCTTTGAGGCATTGAATCATGCAGGAGTGGCCAACGCCAATTTGCTGGTGATTCTTAATGACAATGGCATTGCCATTGATAAAAGTGTCGGTGCTTTAAAAGAATATCTTACCGATGTCACCACTTCCAGGACCTACAACAAGCTGAAAGACGAAATCTGGAACATGCTGGGCTCTTTGAGCAAGGTAGGGCCCGATGCCAGAGGCATCATCCAGAAACTGGAGAGTGCCATAAAAGTAACGCTTTTTAAACAAAGTAATTTCTTTGAGTCTCTGAACTTCAGGTATTTTGGTCCTGTCGACGGGCATGATGTACATCATCTTACCCGTATTCTAAATGATCTGAAGGACATTAAAGGGCCCAAGCTGTTGCACGTGGTAACCGTGAAAGGAAAGGGGTTTTCGCATGCCGAAAAGGAACAAACCAAATTTCATGCACCTGGAGTTTTTGATAAAAAAACGGGTGAAATAAAAATCCCCGACAGCGATAAGAACAAGCCTGCCAAGTATCAGGAAGTGTTTGGACGGACCCTGCTGGAACTGGCCCAAAACAACAAAAAGATCGTGGGCATTACTCCGGCCATGCCTACTGGTTCTTCCATGAACATTATGATGGCAGCCATGCCCGAACGCGCTTTTGATGTGGGCATTGCCGAACAGCATGCAGTTACTTTTTCAGCTGGGCTTGCCTCACAAGGACTAATTCCTTTTTGTAATATTTATTCCTCCTTTTTTCAACGGGCCTATGATCAGTTTATTCACGATGTGGCCCTTCAAAAATTGCCTGTGGTATTCTGTCTGGATCGTGCAGGTCTGGTAGGAGAGGATGGAGCCACCCATCATGGGGCTTATGATCTTTCCTTTCTGCGAAGTATTCCCGATACGATTGTGGCAGCACCAATGAACGAAGAGCAATTGCGCAGCATGATGTATTCCGCACAGCTGGATCCTCAGGGTCCTTATGTGATTCGCTATCCCCGCGGTAATGGCGTGCTGGAACAATGGAAAACCCCCATGCAGGAAATCATGCCAGGCACTTCCCGAAAGCTCAAAGAAGGGACCCATTTGGCGGTAATTTCTATCGGACATGTTGGTAATGCTGCCCTGACAGCCTGTCAGGAGTTGGAGCGCGAAGGCATCCAGGCCGCCCATTATGACCTTCGTTTTCTAAAGCCATTGGATGAGCGGATGCTGCATCAGGTCTTCGAAAACTACTCCCACATCATCACTGTAGAAGATAATGCCCTGATGGGAGGGATGGGCAGTGCCCTGCTGGAGTTTATGGCCGATCATGGGTATAGTTCCAGGATTATCCGTTTGGGAATCCCTGATTATTTTGTTGAACAGGGTGCTCTTGAAGAACTCCATGCCGAATGCCAAACAGATCAAAAATCTATTACTCAGGCTATCAGACTCGCTTTTGAGCAAAAGAACTCAGGCTCATCATTCCGGAAAAATGATATTCTCGTAAAGTAAAATGACAGAAACAATATACGACAATCAGACCCTACTGCTGGCTTTCGGCCTGACTCTTTTTGCCGGACTGTCAACGGGTATTGGAAGTGCCATTGCTTTTTTTGCCCGTCGTACCAATACCAAGTTTCTTTCTATTGCCCTTGGTTTCTCCGCTGGGGTGATGATATATGTCTCTTTCGTTGAAATCTTACAGAAAGCCAGGGAGCTGCTCATGGAAGCTATGGGTGATCGCCCCGGTTACCTGATGGCAATTCTGGCCTTCTTTACCGGCATGATTATTATTGCCATCATCGACAAGCTGGTGCCGGGTTTTGAGAACCCCCATGAGTTGAAAATGGTTGAGGACCTTCATCCTTCTGAACTTCAAAAACGAAAGAAGCTTTACCGCATGGGCATGCTTTCGGCCTTTGCCATCGGGATTCACAACTTTCCGGAAGGACTGGCAACTTTTATTGCCGCAGTAACTGACATTAAGCTGGGGTTGCCCATTGCCATCGCCATTGCCATTCACAACATCCCTGAAGGGATAGCCATCTCAGTGCCTATTTTTCATGCCACCGGCAGCCGCCGAAAAGCCTTTAAATACTCATTTTTATCCGGTTTAGCCGAGCCGGTAGGTGCTGTGGTGGGCTTTCTAATCCTGATGCCCTTCATCAATGACATCGTCTTTGGGTTTTTATTCGCTTCAGTAGCCGGAATTATGGTGTTTATTTCTATTGACAACCTGTTGCCGGCAGCCAGGGAATACGGCCAGGCCCACCTCTCGTTGTATGGGTTAATGGCTGGAATGGCTGTGATGGCTATCAGTCTGATTCTTTTTGTTTAGAGGAATACAGTA
>JAWOCF010000054.1:0-3611 GCA_046483935.1 Bacteroidales bacterium
CATCTTTCTGTCGGTCTTAAGCCTTCAGGGTTTTTCCACTGGGAAAAAACAGGAGGAAAGACCCTGGAGTGTGCCGTTGTCACTTCCTTCGGGGCTTCATTCCCTGCAGAATGATCATGCTCCAGACCTTTTGGCTGGTCTGGAAAACAAAGGGTTCTTTTTGTGGCGGTGGCTTTTTGGAGGCTCCCGGGATGGTGGCTCTAAAAGGGTAAGTCCTTCTCAAGGGGTCATTCGTGCACCTCTTGCCAAGCCTTCGCGCCGGGGCAGTGATAGTCAAAGCCCTACCGAGTGGGGTGATTCGCGGGGGAGCGTGTCCAGCAACAGCAAAAGTGTTTTAGGATTGGGCTCGGGCCGCAAGGCATCCAGCAACAGCAGGAGCCCATTGAATCTCAAGGGGTCGCAGGGCAATGTGTCAAGCAGTAGTAAAAACCCTGGTACCCTGGCAGGCAGGAGCTCTGGCTCGGTAAAAAGCAACAGCACCAGTCCTATGGGGTTGAGTAAAAGATCTGCAGGAGCAGCCAGTCGCAGCAAAAACCCAACTGCCCTTTCAAAAAATACCAGGAGATCGCGCTCAGGCAGCACCTCCTTCAGAAATGAACCCCGGGCTCCCGTAGGCCCATCCTACCGTGATAAATATTTTGGACAGAGCAAGCGTGAGGTAGGCCTCAATGTAGGAACTGCACATGCTTTTACCGACCTTACCGGTACAAAAAATGTCCCTTTGCCGGAAGCCCTGAATTATCAAGTGCAAAATCCTGATATTACTTTGGGTGTATTTGCCCGGTTCCGCATCGTGGAATGGTTTGGCTTGAGTGTAGCCCTTGACTATGCAAAATTTTCAGGAATGGATCAAACCGGCGAGTATGATGATTACATAAACCATACCTTCAAAAATCAGGTGTTTGAACTGGGCGGCAAAATAGAATTCTTTGCCCCCATGAATTTCGGAAGCCCCTTTGATGTTTACGGCTTTTCGGGATTGTCGATGCTGTATAATGACCCCAAGGTTTATGATGCCGGTGGCCTGGAGACAAACCCCCTTCAGAGCCCGAATATCTTTCAGCCTGCCATCCCCCTGGGTATCGGTTTTAACGTCAGATTGTCCCCCAGAGTGAAACTGGGTTATGAACTGGGTTACCGCCACCTGATCTACAATTATCTGGAGGGAGTTTTTATTCCCGGTACAGGTTATGACTCCTACTTTTTTAACCAGGTGAAAGTAAGCTATGGACTTCGGTTAAGCAAACATTAAGGATGGGGTGAAGGATCATTTCCGAAAGTACATTAATATGTAAATACATTATTATGTGATACTTTTGCGCCAGAAAACTAAATAATCATATAAAAAACATAATCATGAGTGAAGAAAAGCAAGCCATCAAGTGCCTGATCCTTGGAAGTGGTCCGGCAGGCTATACAGCAGCTATATATGCCGCCCGTGCCGACCTGCACCCTGTCGTATACCAGGGGCTGCAACCCGGTGGCCAGCTGACCATTACCACCGAGGTAGATAATTTCCCGGGGTATCCGCTGGGTGTGCAGGGCCCCCAGATGATGGAAGACATGAAAGCCCAGGCCGAACGTTTTGGTACCGATGTCCGCTGGGGACTGGCTACCGATGTTGACCTTTCACAAAGACCTTTCAGGGTAACCATTGATGAAAAAGACGAGGTGTTGGCCGAAACCCTGATCATTGCTACAGGCGCTACCGCGCGTTGGCTGGGTATGGAATCCGAGCAACGCTATAATGGATTTGGAGTGTCGGCCTGTGCTACCTGCGATGGATTCTTTTACAAAGGCAGGGATGTAGTGGTTGTTGGCGGAGGAGATACCGCCTGTGAGGAGGCAGCTTATCTGGCCAAACTGTGCCGGAAAGTATACCTGGTGCATCGGCGCGATGAACTAAGAGCCTCAAAAGTGATGCAGCACCGTGTGATGAAGGCCGACAACATCGAGATCATCTGGAATCATAAGACCAAAGAAATTGTTGGAGATAAAACCGTTACTGGTGCGCTCTTCGAAGATGTGAATACTGGTGAAGAATTGAAACTGGATGTAGAAGGATTTTTTGTTGCAATAGGTCATTCTCCCAACAGTCAGATATTCAAAGGACAACTACAGATGAATCCAGCCGGTTATATCATTACCCAGGCCGATACCACCAAAACCAATGTACCCGGTGTGTTTGCGGCAGGCGATGTGCAGGATCATGTTTTTCGTCAGGCCATTACTGCCGCCGGCACAGGGTGCATGGCAGCCGTTGAGGCAGAAAGATTCCTTTCGGACCTGGAATAAGAGTTCCCGGCTAATCAGTTGTAAACTCCGTATTGTGGCAAAGCAATACGGAGTTTTTTTTTGCTGCTCACACAAAAAATTTTCTCTATTCCCTTTGAAAAAGGTAACTTAGCACACCCTGTCGGAAAGATTCAGACCCTTACTGCTTTGTGGGCAGGATGATCAGGATACCAGGGGCCAGAACGATAACTGTTGAATACAAAAGAACTCCCGGGAGAATGAACGTATATGTTTTTTTATCCTTTGTTGCCTTGATTCTCTATATTGAGGCAGGCATATACGTCTTGTTTTCGCTACCTGCTTCCCGTACAAAATATCTTTTTGTTGCCCTGTGCTTCGCTTTTTCACTGCATTCGCTATTTTATCTGGTGTCTCCCTTTTTTTCGGAGGTCTCCAGGGTGTATCTCCTGGATAAGGTTGCTGCCGTGGGCTGGGTGACTTTTCCAGTATTGATCGTCGAGATGTTTTATTCCCTCTCCCGGTCCAGGGGCATTTTTCTTAGAAAAATGATTAATATTATCCTGATCCCTGCCGCCTTTTTATTCCTCTTCAGGTACTGGTATGATGCTTCTTCTGTCAAGGAATTCTATCAACACAACAATATATGGTACTATGCCGCAGACATGGGCAACATCTGGTTTGCCGGTTTTGTTGTTTACCTGCTCAGTTGTGTTGTTACCAGCCTGATTATCTTACTGCAATGGAAAAGATTGAAAGAATCTTCCCGCGAAAGATTGAAAGTCAATATCCTGCTGATTTCGCTGGTGTTGTTTTTCCTGGCCAGTATTGTTTCCAATCTGCTGTATCCGGTCACCGGAAATACTTCCCTGCCTGCTTTGTCCTATTTCAATGCTTTGCCCTTAGGGATCGGTCTGTTTTATACCCTGGTACACCTGCGGCAGAAACCCTTTTCTCCGGAGGTAATTTCCAATTTGATTTCCAGCCGTATCCGCGAGTTTGTATTTTACCTGGACCAGAACGCCAAGATATATGCTGCCAACCGCTTCAGTTTGGAGAACCTCAAGTACATCTTTACTAAGGTTGAGGAGACTAAAGTTAGAATTAAGATAAGGATTTTAAGGCCTAGGCTTTTCCAGTTGAAACGAGTTTGAAGATATATTAATAACTCTCCTTTTCTGCTAGGTCTAAGCTCTATTCTATTATACATGATGAGTTAAGCCATACTTTGTGGAAGCATTAGTTTCTTTTTCATCAGCTGAGAATCTCAACTATCCTGAAGCTTCTCCTTCAAGTTTACTTGTTTCTTAATGAGAAGACTTTTTACTGTGATAGAGCTTAAATCTGGAAGATTTACT
>JAWOCF010000070.1:0-3205 GCA_046483935.1 Bacteroidales bacterium
ATGGCCCCGGAGGTGGCTTCAATTATTTATGCTTTCCGGGGCAGGCACCTGGCAGGAGGCATCCTGTTTGCCATCTTCATGGCCCTTGAACTCAATGCCAACCATTTCCAGATTACCTATTACCTGGGCATTATCGTGGTGTTCTATGCCCTTTTTCAACTGGCTGAGCACATCCGCCAACAGCGGCTGACCTCTTTCTTTAAAGCTTCCGGCTGGCTGGTGGCAGGGCTGATCCTGGCCCTTGGGGTGAACATTGGCAACTTCTGGTCGACCTACGAGTATGCCTCCCACACCATGCGGGGTGGCACAGAACTAAATGTCGGGGAGGAAGTGACCGCCACAGGGCTCTCGCCCGAATATATTACCAACTGGAGCTATGGCATCGGAGAGACCTTCAGCCTGCTGATTCCCAATGCCAAGGGAGGTGCTTCAGGTGCTCTGGGAAATAACACTACTGCCATGGATGCAGTGGAGCCTGCCGCCCGCGATTTTATTGCCCAACAGAGTCATTACTGGGGCGATCAGCCCTTTACTTCAGGGCCGGTATATGTGGGAGCCATTGTCATGTTCTTCTTTTTCCTTTCTCTTTTTTATGTGAAGGGACCCTTGAAGTGGGGGCTGTTGCTGGCCATCATCCTTTCGATCATGCTGTCGTGGGGGAAAAACTTCATGCCCCTGACCCAGTTCTTTATTGACTTCATTCCCGGCTACAATAAATTCCGTGCTGTCTCGATGACCCTGGTCATCGCCGAGCTGGCCATTCCTGTTCTGGCCTTCCTGGGGATGCATCACCTGTACCAAAATCCACATAAGATCAGCCTCCGGAGCAAAAGCCTGCTCACGGCACTGAGCCTGACGGCGGGCCTGGCACTGGTATTTTACCTGTTGCCCCGCACCTTCTTCAGCTTTCTTTCGGATGTTGAAAGTCAGTTCTTCAACTCCCCTGAAGCCCGTGAACCACAAATGGCAGCCCAGTACCGGCAGATCATGGTCAACCTGGAGGATGCCCGGATTGCCATCTTCCGTGCCGATGCCATCCGATCGTTCTTCTTTGCCCTGGCGGCAGGAATAGCTACCCTGCTATTGTCAACCCGGAAGATCAACTCCAAAGCTTTCATCCTGATCATCGTGGTATTGCTGTTGGCAGATATGTGGCCGGTAAACCGCCGCTACCTGAATGACTCCAATTTCGTCCCAAAAAGATTTGTTGAAACGCCTTTCCAGCCCACCCAGGCCAACCTGCAGATCATGCAGGACGAAGAGCTGTACTTCAGGGTGTTCAACCAGACAGTAAGCACCTTCAACGATGCCTCCACTTCGTGGTTTCACTTTTCGGTGGGGGGGTATCATGGTGCCAAACTACAGCGGTATCAGGATCTGATTGACTTCCACCTGAGCCCTGCTTCGGGAAGGGTAAACCAACCCAACCGCAGGGTTCTCAACATGCTGAATACAAAATATTTTATTGTCTTCGACAATGCCAACCAACCTGCAGCCCGTCGCAATCCTGCAGCCCTGGGCAATGCATGGTTTGTTGAGGATTATCGCCTGGTGGAAGATGCCAAAGAGGAAATCAGTGCGTTGTCTGATTTCAACCCTGCCAGAGAAGTCATTATTGATCAGCATTTTGAGGAACACGTCCAGGGCCTTGACCTGCAGTACGACAGCATGGCCACCATCGGGCTGACTCATTATGAGCCCAACGAGCTGCGCTACAGCTATGAGGCTTCATCGCCCCAGCTGACCGTCTTTTCGGAGATCTATTATCCGGGTGGCTGGGAAGTTACAATTGATGGTAATCCGGCCGAACATTTCAGGGTGAATTATCTGCTGCGGGGCATGGTATTGCCTGCAGGGGAGCACGAAGTGGTATTCCGTTTCAGTCCTGCCACGTATGCTGCCGGCAACAAGGTGGCTCTGGCTTTTAGCATCCTGATGGTGCTGGCCATCGTGGGCTGGGTTTACTGGCGTTATGGCAGGCAGGCAAACAAAAAAGAAGAGACCCCAGAAGGGAATCTGCCGGCAGGCAGCAACCAATAGATAACCGCAGCGGCATGAAGAAAGTCCTTGTGATCACCTACTATTGGCCCCCCAGCGCAGGCGCAGGCGTTCAACGGTGGTTGAAATTCACCAAGTACCTTCGCCACACGGGCTGGGAACCCATCATCTATACGCCTTATAATCCTGAATATCCGGGGTATGACCCCTCTCTTGAAAAAGATGTGCCCCAGGGGGTACAGGTGATCAGGCGCCCCATTCGTGAGCCTTATCAGCTCTACAAGTTGCTCACGGGCCGGGCTCCCGAAGAAAAGGTACAGGCTGGGTTTCTGAATGAAAAACGAAAGCCCGGAACCCTGGAGTCTCTGGCCATCTGGTTGCGTGGCAACTTATTTATCCCCGATGCCCGCAAGTGGTGGATCAGCCCATCGGTAACGTTTCTGAGCAGGTGGTTGCAGGAGCATCCTGTCGATGCCATTGTCTCTACGGGGCCGCCTCACAGCATGCACCTGATTGCCCTGGGCATCACCCGCAAGCTGGATATCCCCTGGCTGGCCGATTTCCGGGATCCCTGGACACAAATAGACTTTTACCATCACCTGAAGCTGACGGCATGGGCCGATCGCAGGCATAAGTGGCTGGAAAAGCAAGTGCTCACCCATACTGATGCAGTAGTTACGGTAAGCCCTCATTGCGCAAAAGGCCTGAGAGACCTGGTGGAGCGGCATATCGAGGTCATTACCAATGGGTTTGATCCTGATGACTTTTCCCACTTAAAACCCTTCAAATACGACAGCTTCAGCATCACGCATCTTGGGTCGATGAATGCTGACCGCAATCCACAGAACCTGTGGAAGGTGCTCGGACAAATGGTTCAAAAAGACGATTTCTTCAGGCAACACCTCAGGATCAGGCTAATCGGGAAGACAGACATCAGGGTCATGGAATCACTCGAACAGCATCAGCTGACTGCCTATGTTGAAAACCTTCAGTACCTGCCTCATGATGAAGCAATCAGCCGGGCAGGGCAATCGGCCATCTTGTTGTTGCCCCTGAACAATCCCCGCAATGTGATGGGCATTGCCCCCGGAAAGTTATATGAATATCTGGCCATGCAACGCCCCATCCTGTGCATCGGTCCCCCGCAGGGGGATGCAGCAGCCATCATTCATGATACCCGCAGCGGATCCACCATTGGCTTTGAGGA
>JAWOCF010000081.1:0-2950 GCA_046483935.1 Bacteroidales bacterium
CACTTTGGGTAGCTTCATAGCTAAATGCCTCAGCACCGGGGATGTTTACCAGGTTCAGCCTCCATTGATAAGAAAAGCCATCTGCAGGGTCGGCTACCAGCAAGGCGGAGCCTGGTGCACAAAAAGTGGTTGCGTCGCCTGTGGAAATGCTGACGCGATCTGTTTTCTTCAGCTGGATAGTGATGCTGCCGGTTCCAGTATTTCCTTCTGTATCGGTGACTGTCAGATTGATCGCATAATTGCCTGGAGCAGTAAAGTAGTCGGTATTGAAAACCACAACGTCATCGAAAGTTGTATTAAAGATCATGCCGGGAGCTGCAGTCCAGCTGTAATCACTGTACTCGCCGGTACCTCCATTGGCATACCCTGTAATGGTAAACCTGATGCCCTGGCATACTTCAAACGACCCCCCGGAGGTTTCAAAGGTTATCTGTAACGGATCGGCTGCATGAGCCTGTAAGGCAAATAAGACCAGTAAAAATGAAATGCCGGCCTTAACTTTGTTGATCCTGGTATTCAGTACGTAAAAAAAACGTTTCATCAGTTTGTTTTTTCTTAGACTTTCAATGAATTGCCTGTTCTTATTATTAGGACGATAACCTGAAGGAAAATTGCCACAGTACTACTGAAGAAAATGCCAATCTGTCAAAATTAATGGCTAAACGAGGCATGGCTATGCGTTTTCCTTGTTTTAAATATTAAATATTTACCTGTTTTTCCCCGAAGAAAACCATCGGGTATTTTCTTCCCTATGGTGAACCCCCCGTATCCCAGGTTTGGGTTTTTGTACGCAGGTTGTGGACCAAGGGTTCTAAAAAAGATAAAAAAAATGAATATCTGCAGTAACGTTCATATAATTGTTGCAAGATTAAACATTTATTGGTCTCCCTGCATTTATTTTATTGCTGGAACCTCATTTATTTGTATCTTAATATAAATGTTGAATTTTATTCTCACACTATATGTTCACAAAACTTGATCGTACGAAATACCCGCCCTCTTCCAAACCGCTCATGGCCTGGGACGGCAACTGTGGCTTCTGCCATTACTGGATTATCCGCTGGAAAACGTTTACCGGCGATAATGTGGAATACAAGCCTTATAGCCAGGCAGCTCCGCAGTTCCCTGATATCGACCTGAAGTATTTCCGGCAGGCCGTCAGGTTTATTGATGTTGATGGAAAAATATATACCGGACCGGCTGCCGCCTATCGCTCTTTTCAATATGGAAAAAGATGGAAGTGGTTGATGCCCCTGTATGAGAAGTGCAAGCCAGTGGAAGTTGTCAGTGACCAATGTTATTCCTTCATTTCAAAAAGAAGGCCTTTTATGTATAAGGTCACAGTGGCGCTTTGGGGCAAAAATCCCTACCGGCAAAAAAACTATTGGGCTTATTATCTGGGCACCTTCGGGTTGCTGGCTGCCGCTGTGCTGTTTTCAAGGCAATAGTGATTCCAATTCTTTTTTGAGTGATAAGAGATCTTTTCTCTTATCCATGACGGCTGATCAGCTCCAGGCGTTTTCTGTCAAGGATCTCCACATTCTTGGCAGAGATCCTCAGGATGTCCTCCCGCTGTAATGATGATAATGAGTGGATCACACTCTCTTTGGAATATCCGATCATATCGGCCAGCTCTATGCGCGTAAAGGGCATCTGGAAGCTGTCGCTTTTAAATATGCGTGACATCTCCAGCAATATGGTACAAATGGCGCCATCTACATTCTTCTGGCTGATGGTGATCAGGTCGTGCACGATCTTGTTGGTCGACAACGACATGAGCTCTACCATCTGAACAGCGAAATGCCCGTTGTGGCGGATGAGGTCTTCGAAGATGTTGCGGTCAATCAACCGCACGGTGGAAGGCTTTATGGCAATGGCATAAAAGTCGAAGCTCCGTTTCACAAACGAACACATGATCCCGATGAAGTTGTCGGCCGGCACGATCTTGAAAGTGGTGAGCCTTTCCTGGTGCCTGACACTGAGTTTGGCCATGCCTTCTTCAAGATACATGATATGGCTGGCAGCAATCCCCTGCTTGATGATGGTTTCGTTGGCCTCGAAATGCAATACTGTGGAATGATCCTGAACCAACTGTTTTTGTTCAGGGGTCAGTTCATTGTCCCACCTTTTGTGCTTGCTGAAGGATTCCATAATCTGCCCTGGTTTAAAAATGCAATAATACATCTTTTTTCAAAGAAAACTCCACTTCACAAGCAGTAGTTTTCCCCGCTGGTTGTTGGGTGGAATGTTATTTGGATGATTACTTTTGTTAAGTAATTAACAACTTAAAACATCTTATCATGTCAGACTTACAATTCAAGATCAGCGCACATAGTGAAACAGCTGCCCGTACCATGGTGAAAGCCCGTAACTTTCAGATTATCGTTGATGAGCCCAAGGAACTGGGTGGGAGCAATCAGGCTGCCAACCCTGTTGAGCTGGTGCTGGCTGCCTTTGCCGGTTGCCTGAATGTAATGGGTCATATTGTAGCGGCAGAAATGGATTTTGCCCTGCGTGGCATCCAGATTGAGATCAGTGGCAATCTGAACCCCAACAAATTATTCGGCAAAAGCGATGCTGACAGGGCAGGTTATAAAGGGATCAAAGTATCCTTGAAGCCCGACTGTGATGCCGACCAGGCTACTTTGGAAAAATGGATCCATGCCGTAGAATCACGCTGCCCGGTGAGCGATAACCTGCAGAACGGCACTCCTGTTCAGGTGGTCATCGCATAAGAGGGATTACCTCATAACCCATAAAAAAAAGCCGGCAGAAATATTTCTGCCGGCTTTTTTTATGGGTTCAGGGCGTTCATTCGGAAGAAACTTGTTCAGGAACACCTGTTTCAATGGGATTGGATTCGTCGTTGCTCCATTCAAACCATCCTCCATCAAACACCGATACCCGGGGCCAGCCCAGCAGCCAGGCATTGATAAAGGCCTCGCTGCCC
>JAWOCF010000088.1:0-4470 GCA_046483935.1 Bacteroidales bacterium
TGAAGGCCTGGAGAACAAAAAGTTCCTTTCCGGTTTGTTATACCAGATGGCCAAAGAGGGCATCCTGATAGAAGCCTACAAAGGCAAGTTCAAGATCAGCCCGGTATACCTGGAGAAACAAAAGAAAATCGGTCCTTTCATCACCGGCGAAGTAGATATGAAATCTACCGGAAAGGCCTATATCATCACCGAGGAGGTGCTGGAAGATGTGAGGATATCACCCGAAAACACGAAAAATGCCCTCCATGGCGACCAGGTGAAGGTGCTTCTGTTTCCCCGCCGCAAGGATCATAAAATGGAAGGGGAGATCATCGAGGTCATCCACCGTGCCCGCATCAGGTATGTAGGCACCATCCAGAGAACCAAAAACCTGGCCTTCCTGATTCCCGACAGCCGCAATATGCCCGTCGATATCTTTATCCCCCTGAATCAGCTGAACAATGCAGAGGATGGGCAGAAGGTCATTGCTGAGATCACCGAATGGGAAGTGCCGGCCAAGAATCCCTTTGGTAAGGTCATTGAGGTGCTGGGCCAGCCCGGCGAAAATGAAGTGGAGATCCGTGCCATCCTTTCCGAAAGGGGGTTATTCTCCACCTTCGATAAAGATGTGGAACAGGAAGCAGAACACATTGATGATGTGATTACTCCCCGGGAGATTGCCCGCAGAAGGGACTTCCGCAAGGTTACCACCTTCACCATCGACCCCGTGGATGCCAAGGACTTTGACGACGCCCTCTCCATTCAGAAAGACAAGGATGGCAATTGGGAAATCGGGGTGCATATCGCCGACGTAACCCATTACGTGAAGCCCGGCAGCCGCATTGAAGAGGAAGCCATCGAAAGGGCCACCTCCATATACCTGGTAGACCGGACCATCCCCATGCTACCCGAAAAACTGTCGAACGGAGTATGCTCGCTCAGGCCTCATGAAGACAAGCTGACCTACTCGGTGGTGTTTACCATGAACGACCAGGCTAAGATCCTGAACACATGGGTGGGACGAACCGTCATCCATTCCGACCGCCGCTTCGCTTACGAAGAGGTGCAGGAGATCATTGAGAAGGAAGAAGGCGAATTTTATGATGAGATCTTCCTGTTCAACCGCTTTGCCAAAATACTCAGGGAACGCCGCATGAGAAACGGGGCCATCGCCTTCGAAAAAAGCGAGGTGAGGTTTAACCTCGATGAAAATGGCAAGCCGCTGGGTGTTTATTTCAAGGAACAAAAAGATGCCAATAAGCTGATTGAGGAGTTTATGCTGCTGGCCAACAAAACAGTGGCCGAAACCTATGGAAAGCCCAAAGGCAAACAGAAAGACAAGGTTTTTGTCTTCCGCATCCACGACATCCCCAATCTGGAAAAGCTGAATGCCTTGTCGCAGTTTGTCAGCAAGCTGGGCTATAAGATAAAAACGGATACCCGTAAGGACATCGCCAATTCTTTCAACCACCTGCTCACCCGCTCGCAGGGCCGGGGCGAAGAAAACCTGATTGAGACGCTCACCCTGCGCTCGATGGCCAAGGCAGTATACTCCACAGAAAACATCGGACATTACGGGCTGGCGTTCGACTATTACTCGCACTTCACCTCCCCCATCCGCAGGTACCCCGACATGATGGCCCACAGGCTCATTACAGCCTATCAGGAAGGCCATAACATCCTTCCCAGGGAACACTACGAGGATCAATGCAAACATGCCTCAGAAATGGAGAAAAAGGCCCAGGAAGCCGAACGCGAATCCATCAAGTTCAAACAGGTGGAATATATGAGCGACAAGATCGGCCAGGAATTCGATGCCCTGATATCAGGAGTCAGCAAGTGGGGCATCTTTGCAGAGATCAAGGAGAACAAGGTAGAGGGCATGATCCGCCTCAGAGACATGGCCGACGATTATTATACCCTGGATGAGGAAAACTACCAGGTAATCGGCCACAACAAACACAAAGTCTATAAACTGGGTAGCCCCATCAGGGTGAAGGTGAAAAAGGCAGACTTCCTGAAAAAAGAACTGGATTTCAAGCTGGTGGACTAAAGCCCTGATCCGTACCAATAAAAAAATCCCTTCCGCCAAAAGCAGAAGGGATTTTTTTTATTGGTTGTCCAACCTTTTATATCAGGTTCAGGCGGCTGTAAAGCTCCTTGCGGTAAAGCCCACCAATAGGCAGTACTTTCATCTTACCTTCAATCACCAGGTCGGGATATTTAATGGAGAAAATCTTATTCAGGTTCACAATAAAGGAACGGTGAATGCGCACGAAATCCTTGCTGGGAAGGATGCGCACCATTTCCTTCATGGTGGTGTGGGTGGTGTAGCTGTTGTCGGATGTGTTGATCACCACATAATCCTTCAGGGCCTCTACATAAAAGATATCATCAAAATTGATCTTGTTCAGGCGGTAATCGGCACGAACAAAGATAGAATCCTTTGATTCCTTGTTTTCAATGATCGAGTGATAAAGATCACGCTCTTTTTTCAGCTCTTCATCCTTCTCGGCTTTGTAGATCGCCATTTCAATAGTTGTCTGCAGCTCTTTTTCCTTAAAGGGCTTGATAATGTAGCCGTAAGGTTCAGAAATCTTAGCCTTGCTCAGGGTATTCTCATCGGCATATGCAGTCAGAAAAATTACAGGGATATTGAAACGCTCCTTAATCACGTTGGCCGCTTCAATACCGGTCATTTGCCCTTTAAGCATAATGTCCATTAATACAAGGTCAGGCCTGTTTTCTTCAATTTCTTCAATGGCTTTTTCGCCACTGCTTACAGTAGTTGGAACAAGATACCCCAACTTCTTAAGGCTACCCTGGATGTCCTTTGCCACAATACTTTCATCCTCAACTACTAAAATTTTTATCTTTCCCATATCAAATTTTTGGTTAAAAGGTGCTAAAAAGATGTGCTAAAAATCTAATTTTATCATCAAAAGGAGGGTATAACCCTATGAAAAACTTGATCCTTAACAATTTTCAAATTTACAACAAATTTTTTAAATAATACAATACTCCATTAAAACCTTGAAAAAAAGAGGCCAAAGCAGTTAATATATCTCAAAAAAATTTAAATGAACATCATTGCATGACATAATGCAATAATAATATTAATTCTTTTTTAAAAATTTAAAACAACAGTAGTAGTAGTGCTGTTAACAATGTTGATAGTTTTCAGGTGATTTACTTGACTGGTTGAGTTATTAAATTTTATCAACAACCCAAACAAACTTTTTAATCCTTATCTGTACTGAGAGTCATTAAATTAGAAGGTTATTAACAATTTCACCAGGTAAAGGATTTTAAAAATTTATGCTGATAAAAATTCACTGTTTATTAAAATCAGCGTGTTGGTATTCTGTTAAGAATTGGTTGAAACTTTTAAAGAAATAATTATGCAATGATAAAAATATTCATAACAGAAAGCCGATTGTAATATGCAAGAAAAAGAAATGAAATTTTATGAGTCAATAACCACTATTTATTAACAATGGGGTGTTGAAAAGGATAAACAGTTGAAATACAATATTCTCAATAAATTCTGTTTCTGCAGCTTTTTCACGTGTATTTATCGTAAGGTATTCACACTGTAACATTTGGTAATTCTTTGTAGCTTTGCCATTGAAAAGGAATCTAAAAACAGTTATTAACAATGGAGAAAAAAGGGGAACAAATTGCCCTGGGAAGCGACCATGCAGGCTACCAGCTCAAGGAGTCAATCAAGCAGATGTTGTTGCAGAAAGGGTATACAGTAAAAGACTATGGTACCTTTTCGGAAGAGAGTACCGATTATCCTGATTACGTGCATCCCCTGGCAGAAGCCATTGAGCAAGGGGTTCATCAGCAGGGGATTATCATGTGCGGATCGGCCAACGGGGTGAACATGACAGCCAACAAACACCAGGGTATCCGGTCGGCCATCTGCTGGAATGAAGAGCTGGCCCAGCTGGCCCGCCAGCATAATGATGCCAATGTGCTGGCCCTGCCTGCACGCTTTCTGCCCCGGGAAACAGCCCTGAAGATTGCAGAGACATTCTTAAATACCTCCTTTGAAGGGGGACGTCACTTACGTAGGGTAGAAAAGATCCCTTGCAGCCATTCGTAAAAATTTATTGCTTCAGGTATGAGTCTTGCCCAACAATTTATTGACGACAGCCAGCAAAAGGCTTTCGAACCGGAGCATCGCACCATTATTAACAATCACATCCGGCAATACGACCAGGTGGTTCGCGAAGCAAAGAGCCAGTACGGCAACCTGAAGCTGGCCCGCCGCCGGGCTGCCATGCTCAGGCACCGGGTGCTGGAAAGCCTGGAAGAGTACCTGAAGGATTTTGAGCAGCATTTTTCTTCCCGCGGCGGCAAGGTGTTGTGGGCTCAGGATCAGGAGGAAGCGCGTAAAGCCATCCTGCAGATCCTTGAAAACAACTACGTGAAGCTGGTGGTGAAAGGCAAAAGCAGCCTCTGCCATGAGCTGGAACTCACTGA
>JAWOCF010000173.1:0-3219 GCA_046483935.1 Bacteroidales bacterium
TGCTGTTGATACGGTTTCTGGTGATCGCCAGGGGGTGGCGGCTGCCTATAGGGGCAAAATCAGCAGGTTTGGTCAAATCATCATGAACTTCACTGCCTTGCTGCTGCCGGGCGGTGGTTTCCAGCTGTTCCTTCAGCTCGTTGACCTTCTGAAGGGCGGCATTTTTCAGCGTGTTCAGCTCCATACCCACCTGCTTGCGCGCACTGGGGTCAACATCTTTAAAATCCTGGAACAGTGCCGGGATAAGACCTTTTTTGGAAAGCATTTTCACCCTGAAAGCCTCTACCGCTTCCAGGTTATCGGCCTCAAAAGCTTCAACCTGCTCCCGCAGCTCTTTTATCTTGTCAATCATTTTTTTGTCTAAATATTAATTCAATACTTCCACGGTCATGGGGATGTCCTGGATGGGGCGATCGGCCATGCCGGTAGGTGTCGCTGCAATTTTGTCGAGTACATCAAGGCCTTCCACCACCTCACCAAATACCGTATAGGCATTGTCAAGATGCGGGGTGCCACCAACTGTTGAATAAGCTTCCCGCTGCTGGGCAGTCAGGCTTTGGCCCATTTGCTCTTCCATCGTGTCGAGTTCCTCAGGGGTGTAAACTCTTCCCTGAACAATGTAGAACTGTGAGCCGGAAGACTTCCTTTCAGGGTTCATTTGGTCGCCCTGACGGGCAGCCGCCAGAGCCCCTTTGGCATGGATCAGCCCGGGTTGTATCTCTGCAGGAATCTGGTAGCCCGGCCCTCCTGAGCCTACCATCTGGTCGGGGGTTGCATTGCGCGAATCAGGATCCCCGCCCTGAATCATGAAGCCATTGATGACCCTGTGAAACAGGGTGCCATCATAAAAACCTTCTTCGGCCAGCTTCAGAAAATTATCCCGGTGCTGGGGGGTTTCGTTATATAGTTTCAGCACGATATCGCCATGTTCGGTGCTGATCTTTACCATTTTTTCCTCCTGTGAGCCTTCCTCACCGGCAGTCTGATTGTTGTTCTGGCTACAACTCCAGGTGGCCAGCGACAACAGGATAATAGCAGAAATAAAATACAGGTTTCTCATGATGGTTGGGTTTAATAGAAGGCTCAAAGTTAAAAAGAAACACACGATCTGACAACATTAATGAAAAAACAACAAACAGCATCCCTTGTCGCTTCGACAGGCTGAGCTTGTCCAGACCACCTCCCCTTCAAACTCGCATCAAACTCGCATCAAATTCGCATCAAATTCGGACTAAATTCGGGAATCACCGAACTTAGTCCGAATTTAGTCCGAACTTAGTCCGAACTTAGTCCGAATTTAATAGGGCCTTGACTTCGCGTAGGGCAGGGAATGTTTTAAGCAAATTGGGCTTTTATCTGGTCGGATCACCCACTACATATTCCCGGAAATAGGGCATAAAAAAGCCGGAGGCAGCGCCCCGGCAAAAAAAAGGGAATTGGAAAAAAGCTTTTTCTCTTAGGCGGCATTGATCCACGACAAGGGCACGACCATTCGTGAAGATCCGGATTTCTGGTTCAGCCGGCCTTTGTATTTTCCTTCCACGTGGAGGCCCATTTTGCGGAAATGGTCTACCGTATCCGAATGACTCACCGGGGTGGCCAGTTCTACCCTGAACACATCGTGATAGTTATTGCGGATCTCGCTGTAAAGCCAGTTTACCAGTTCGGTTTCCCGCTCCTGGGTGTAAGCGCCCAACCTGGAAATGAAGATCAGTTCTTTGAGTGATTCCTGCTGCCCATAAGTTACATGGTGGTAGTAATGTACCTGCCCGATCAGCTCCAAAACTTCATTCTGGCCATTTTCAACCACCAGCATGTGGCCTTTCTCAATGATCTTGTCAACGTATTCTTCTATAAAGCTGTTGGTAACCAGCCCGGGATTGATCAGTTTCTTTTCTTCAGCCACCGATTCACGGATCATCTGTCGGATTTGATTCAGATCTTGGAGGGTGGCCTGACGGATTTTATATTTTTCTTTCATAGATTAGATTGCAGATGGTAAAATAGAATTGAAACAGTTGTTCAAAAAATTGATTATCAGCTAATTAAATCCCGTTGCAAAGTTGATAAAACTTTTTCGCATAAAATGTTAAAAGGATATAATTATTCATTGGGTGCTAATTTGCAGCAATAACACTGCCCGTTCCTGAAATGGTGGAGCTGACCTGCGGCAAGCCATAGTAATGGGTGTTCCCACTGCCACTGATCACTACTTTTAATTTTTGAGCCACATGGACAAAGGCATTTCCGCTTCCGCTGATAAACACCTGTGCCTCCTGGCTGAGCACATTTGCATTTCTTGCTTCTCCCGATCCGCTGATTGCCACCCGCTGATGGTGAAATTCGCCGTTAATTTCCACCCTGCCGGAACCTGAGATGCCAACCTGCAGCTCTTCTCCCGATAAGGGCCCCTGGATGCTGCCCGATCCGGAGATGGCCAGATGCATGGTTTCTGATTCAAAGGCATCTTCTACAAGGATCATGCCCGAACCGGAAACTTCCAGTGTGTTCAACCCTGGCAAGGTGATCATGATCTGTATATCGCTGCGCTGCGCTTTAATGCAGCAGTCTTGTTTGATAATTATATCCTGGCCTGAAGTCCGGATAGAAATATGGTCCATGAGGTTCTCTGCAGCTATTATGGTCAGCGAAGGGGTGTCTCCCTTTGTCACGAAGACTTCCCCATGCAGCGACAGGTTAACGCCCTGGGTAAGGGGGTGGATTGTCCGGCGTTCCTGAATAACATCTCCACGGGGCCGCTGGCAGGGAAAGTAATCAGATTTGATGCAGGAGCTCATTGCTATAAACAGCAATCCTGCAATCATGAATAGTTGTGTGGGTAGTGTAATCTTTAACATGATTTTCTTGTTTTCACGGGTGCCGTTAATCTAACATTTGATTTCTTGTTTTTTTTAATCGGCATTATCAGAGAAAGGTTTGCCTGTTGAACAGGATATATCCGAAATTGATCATAAAGACCCAGGGCTGGCTTTCATTTTCAAAATAGGTCAGGCTCATGCTTAAAGGTCCCGGCGGGGTATGATAAATAAGGGCCATATTGCCCATGAGCGACATGTCGTTGGGGTAGGGTTTATAGGATACAGCAGTGTTTTCGCTACTTTCTATTCTGCTGAAAGGTTGAAAAAGATATGCCTCGGCCTGCAACTGCACTCTTCGCGAGAAGCAATACATGGTTTTCAGGCCGGCCGCCACATACTG
>JAWOCF010000025.1:0-3657 GCA_046483935.1 Bacteroidales bacterium
ATTGAGGTGAGGTTCATTTTGTAATACAGGGGCAACAATACTCCTGCAATAACAAAATACCCGGCAATGTATCCCAGCACCAGCACCATATACGAAAACTGCTCGGTCTTTACCAGGCCGGGCACCGACATGAAGGTAACCCCCGAAAGCGAGGCCCCTATCATACCATAAGCCACCACATACCAGGGCGAATTGCGGTTGCCCAGAAAGTAGGCCTCGTTGTTTGATTTTCTGACCGTCAGGCGTGAAACCAGAAACAGCAGAGAAGTGTAAATCAGAAAGGATACCAGTAATATAGTGGGGGTCATGAGAGATAACATTTCTTGTTGAGGGGCAAAAATAGCCAAACATTTTTAACTATCAGGATCATTTGAAGATTTCGCAATCATTCATCTTCAAAACATAACACTTCTTTATTTTGGCCTGCTCCACTCATTTTATTATTAACTTTGGAAGGTTAAAACTATAATTATTCAGGGTTTTGGAAACTTTTTCATCAAAACTGCTTCAAAATGCTGTAGAGGAATTTTCGCGCCTGCCGGGCATAGGTAAAAAAACTGCCTTGCGCCTGGTGCTTCACCTGCTCAAGCAGGATCCCGAAACGGTGACCCGTTTCTCGGATGCCATGGTGCGCCTGCGCCAGGATGTGGTGTACTGCAGCATTTGTCATAATATATCCGACCAGCCGGTCTGCGAGATATGCAGCTCACCACGACGCGACCCCTCAGTAATCTGCGTGGTGGAAGACCTTCGCGATGTCATTGCCATAGAGAATACAGGCCAGTACCAGGGATTGTTTCATGTGCTGGGAGGCATCATCTCGCCCATGGATGGCATCGGGCCCGCCCAACTCAATATTGATTCGCTGGTTGAAAGGATAAAGATGCCCGGGAACCCCGTCAGGGAAATCATCCTGGCCCTGAACACCACCATGGAGGGCGACACGACCAACTTCTTTCTGTTCAGAAAGCTTCAGCCCTTCGGGCTGAAGATCTCGGTGATTGCCAGAGGCATTGCCATTGGCGATGAGCTTGAATATGCCGACGAGATCACCCTGGGTCGTTCCATTATTAACCGCACTCCCTATCATAACACCTTCAGCAAATAAACCTCCATGGATCTATCGGTAATTATTGTCAATTATAATGTACAGTATTTCCTGGAACAGTGCCTTCAGTCGGTATTCATATCGGGTGAGGAGCTCAGTATGGAGGTGTTTGTAGTAGACAACAATTCGGTAGATGGCTCCCTGGAGATGGTACGCGAGAAGTTTCCCCAGGTGCACCTGATTGCCAACAAGGAAAACGTGGGATTCTCACGGGCCAACAACCAGGCGCTGAAGCTGGCCACCGGCCGCTATACTTTGCTGCTGAACCCCGACACGGTGGTTGAACACGACACCTTCACCAAGGTCGTTGACTTCATGGACCATCATCCTGAGGCCGGGGCCCTGGGTGTGAAGATGCTGGATGGCAAGGGCCGTTTCCTTCCTGAATCAAAGAGGGGGCTCCCCACCCCGATGGTGGCCTTCTACAAGATCTTCGGGCTGTCAGCCCTTTTCCCACGCTCCAGGACCTTTGGCAGGTACCACCTGGGATACCTTGATAACGACAAAATACACTCTGTAGAGATCCTCGCAGGGGCCTTCATGCTGATACGGCGCCAGGCCCTGCAGAAGACCGGCTTGCTTGACGAGGACTTCTTTATGTATGGTGAAGATATTGACCTCTCCTACCGGATTCTGAAGGCAGGATACCGCAATTACTATTACCCCGACACCCGCATCATCCACTACAAGGGCGAAAGCACCAAAAAAAGCAGCATCAACTATGTGTTCGTGTTTTACAACGCAATGATCATCTTTGCACGCAAACATTTCTCTCCCAAAAATGCAGGCATCTTCTCCCTGCTGATCAAGATGGCCATCTATTTCAGGGCTTTTATGGCCATCCTGAGCCGTTTCTTCCGCCGGGTCAGCTGGCCGGTGCTGGATACCTCGGTCATCTACCTGGGCTTGTATTACATCATCAACTACTGGGAGCATCAGATATTCAGGGCCGACACCCCCTACTATCCCCCGGAGTTTCTTTACGGGG
Organism: Bacteroidales bacterium; assembly: GCA_046483935.1. Lineage (GTDB taxonomy): Bacteria > Bacteroidota > Bacteroidia > Bacteroidales > UBA7960 > JAWOCF01. The sequence continues at coordinate 2,097 of JAWOCF010000025.1, forward strand.
TGGTGCCGGTGTATATCATGTTCTGGCTGGCTGCCACCTATATCAGCGGAGGGTACGACCGACCGGTCAAGCTGTTTGATATCGTAAAGGGCATCGGGTTGGGCACCATTGCCATCCTGGTAATCTATGCCCTGCTACCCATCAGCCTGCGTTTCTCCAGGGCCATCATCCTGCTGGGCAGCGCCTGGGCGCTGGCTTCCATGATCATGGTGCGGGTGCTGAGCTTCATGATACGCCACAAGTCTATCTATCCGGGCGAGGAAAACAAAAAGCGCATCCTGATTGTGGGCGACGGGAAAGAAACGGCACGCATTGCACAGATGGTGCGCCAGGCAGGCCGCAGCGCCTTCATCGGCCTGATCTCCCTGAAGCAGGAGAAACCCCATGAAGGGGGGTATATCGGCACCATCCACAACATGGAGCAGATCATCGAAATCTACCGCATTGAAGAGATCATCTTCTGCGGGGGCGACATCAGCTCGCAGACCATCATCGATCAGATGTCGTTGTTGAAAGACCATCCGGTTGACTTCAAGATTGCGCCTCCCGAGAGCCTGTATATCATCGGAAGCAACAGCATCGACACCTTCGGCGACCTGTTCACCATCAACATCAACGCCATCAACAAGCCGGTAAACAAACGCAACAAAAGGATCTTCGACCTTTCTATGGCCCTGCTTCTGATATTCACCCTGCCCCTGCATCTGCTGCTGATAAAAAACAGGTGGTCTTTCGTGAAGAACCTCACAGGCGTGTTTGCCAGCAGAAAATCATGGGTGGGTTACCATTCGAGCGAGCAGGCCCAAAAGCTTCCTCCGTTGAAGAGTGCCGTGCTGCACCCGGGCGACCTGTTTGACTCCAGGCCGCTCGACAAACACACCCTAAGCAACCTGAACAACCTGTACGCCAAAGAATATAAGATAGAAACCGATCTGAACATTTTCCTGAAAGGATACCGCAAGCTGGGCCGTAGTGTTAATTAACACCGGCCGGCCCTGAACAACATGCCTATGCTACGAAAGATATACTATTGGTTGAGCCCCGACCTTCGCCGAAAGGCCCGACGACTGGTATACCTTCCTGTGGATGTGCTGGCAGGGGTTGCCGGCAGGCGTCAGAAACTGGTGCCCCCCACCGGGATGATCTTTACGGGGCGCGGCGACTTTGTCAGGACAGGCGATGAGTTCCTGAACCGGTTCATTGAGTCAGCAGGGCTGCAACCCCACCACCAGGTGCTTGACATAGGCTGCGGGATTGGCCGTATGGCAAGGCCACTGGCCGGCTTCCTGAATGAAAAGGGTGCTTACGAAGGTTTTGATATTGTGGAAGAAGGCGTGAGGTGGTGCAGCCAGAAGTATCATGATTTTCCCAACTTCCGGTTCAGGCACCTGCCTCTCAGAAACGATCTCTACAACCTTTCAGTGAGCGAGCAGGCCAGCCGCTTCACCTTCCCTTATGAGGACAATTCCTTTAATCTGGCCATCTCTATCTCTGTGTTTACACACATGCAGAAAAGCGAGGTGAATCAGTACCTGCAGGAGACAGCCAGGGTGCTGAAGCC
>JAWOCF010000016.1:0-7307 GCA_046483935.1 Bacteroidales bacterium
TTGGTATTGATCAGGTGCTGCTCTGATTCAGAAAGCTTCTTGTTGGTATCACTAAGTTTCTGGTTCAGTTCGTCAACTTTTTGCTTCTGCTCCATCAGGTCTTTATTGAGCCTAAGCAGTTTCTGATTGCTCCTGGAAATTTCATCCTTCTGCTCCTCGAGTTTTTTATTGGCATTATTAATGGCCAGAAACCGGTTATAAAGCAAGAACAACAGGGCCAGTACCAGGATGACAAGTGCCAGCAGGAAGTTCTTTTGAATCCTCTGTTTTTCGAAGTTCAGAGAGCTGATCTGGTTGGTTTTTTGCAGCAATTCTATTTCCTGTTCTTTTTTCTCACGATCATACAGCAACTTGATCTCTCCCATCCGACGCTGGCTCTCAGAGCTGGAGATGCTGTCGCGAAGATTGTTAAATTGATCCTGAAACTGATAGGCATTCCTGAAATCTCCCCGCAGGGCCATAAGCTCGGCCAATGATTGATAATTTTCCAGCACCATACGTGCCAATCCGATACGCTGGGATATTTCAAGACTCCTATATATAAAACGGGAAGAACGCTCCAGGCTCCGCCTTTCCATATATACTTTGCCCAGATAATTAAAGGTCTTGGCAATCCCTCTCTGGTCATCAATGCTATTGTAAATAGCCAGGGCTTTGTGCAGATAATCGGCCGAGAGATCCAGGCTATCTGAAAGCAGGAACAAATGGCCGATATTGCTAAGGGTGCTGGCAATTTCCCGTTGATCCTGAAGCTCTTCACGAATGGCAAGAGCCTGTTTATAATATTCCAGAGCCAGGTCCCGATGGCCTTGCTGTTGACTGATCACCCCCAGGTTGTTCAATGAAAAGGCGATCCCTTTCTGATCATTAATTTCTTTTTTTATTTCCAGAGACCTCAGGTAGTAGTTCTGGGCCATTTTATAATCTTCCTGATGTTGATAAACCCGCCCGATGTTATTCAATACCGGGGCCATCCCCCTTTTGTTATCCATTTTCTCATGAATGCTCAGGCAACGGAAGTAATAATCAAGGGCCTTATCATAATGCCCCTGATCGGAAAAAATCAATCCGGTGTGAAGCAGGGCACGTGCCAGCCCAACGGGTTCTTCCAGGCGCAGATAAATAGACTGGGCCTCCAACTGATAATCAAGGGCCATGGGAAAATCGCCCAGTTGCCAGTAAATCACCCCCATTGAGCTTAAGGCATACGCAGCCCGGGAAGTAAAGTTATTTTTTTCGGCAAGATCAATAGCTTGCTGGGCAAATTCAATGGCTGCCCGGGGATCGCTCGACTTCATGCCCCAGGCCAGGGTTAAGCTAGCCTCAACTTTAAGAGAATCGGAAGAATCATGAGCCTGCAATACCTCCACAGGATCCACATCCTGTAGCAAGACTTCCTGAAAGTCCAGTGCATGGGCCAGGGGTGAAAAGAGGATTGCGAGGCAGGAAAAAAGAAAATAGCGTGTAATATTCATGGTACCCTGAAAAACAAAATAGATACAAAAACCCAATTAAGGGATGCCAGACAAATTTATAAAATTTGATGGATAAAATGACTGGAAAAGAAATTCAATGGGATATTTATCACAAAATAATCCGGCAATACTGCCACAACTATTGTTGACTCACCTATCCGCATAATTATCTTTTTTATCCCTGCAAAAAATCATCCGATGCTATTTTACCTAAAAAAGTCAATTTTTTTATCTATTTTTAACATTCAAAACTCTTTATAAAAGAAAATTGAACAAGGAATGAACCCCATCAAAAGGATTTTCAGTTATCTGGTTCCCCCCGAAAACTGGCGCATGACAGTGATTGTGCTATCGGGAATCTTTTTTGGAATTCTTGCCCTGATGGTTCATGCGTCCAACTTCCCCTCCTATCTTTCGGATGACCCGGAAACCTGCATCAACTGTCATGTGATGTATCCTTTTTATGCCTCCTGGTCGAAAGACAGTCACAGCCATTGGGCCAGCTGCGGAGACTGCCACGTGCCTCAGGATAATTTTGTAAGCAAGTATTATGTTAAGGCCCGCGATGGGTTCAACCATAGCACTTACTTCACCTTTCGCTGGGAGCCCCAGGTCATCCGAATAAAAGACCCCGGCAAGTCGGTGGTCCAGGAAAACTGCATTCGTTGTCATATCGATCTGGTAGACATGACAAAGCTGGTCACAGTAACAGGTCATTCGGCCCGGCAGGGAGAAGGAGATTATTGCTGGGAATGTCACCGGCAAACCCCTCACGGAAAGGCCAGGAGCCTGTCATCAACCCCACACTCGCTGGTGGAGACCCTGCCTTCAGTCGTTCCTGACTGGTTGCAATGGGGTTCAGCAAAACAGCGCCGCTCACCAAGAATACAAATACCTGAACAAGAATCTTCTGAAGAATTAAAATAAGAAATATCCATTAATAAAGAGAGTATCATGAGCATCCGAGATCTGACAAAACAAAAACCATGGCTGAACTGGGTATTGTTTTTTGCCACGGTAATCATTGTATTTATTATTGGATTGTTTGCTGCCTCAATTGTTGAGCGACGAAGTGAAGCACAATTGTATTTCCAGATGGTGAACCCCATTCCCGAATGGGAACCCGATAATGCAGTGTGGGGAGAGAATTTTCCCAGGCAGTATCAGACCTACCTAAATACCCTCGACACCACCTTTCGCAGCCGTTATGCAGGCTCAGCCACCATCAACTACCTGGAAAAATACCCCGAGATGGTGGTTCTGTGGGCGGGTTATTCCTTCTCAAAGGGCTACAACCAGGGCCGGGGACACTACTACGCGCTGACCGACATACGGGAAACCCTGCGCACAGATGTTCCCCAGCCAGCTACCTGCTGGACCTGCAAAAGCCCTGATGTGCCCGGATTGATGAATACCATGGGGGTAGCCGAATTTTATAGTTCCACATGGATGGAGCTGGGCTCCGAAATCCAGAACCCCATTGGCTGTCAGGATTGCCATGATTCGGAAACCATGAACCTGATCATTACCCGCCCGGCACTGGTGGAGGCCTTTGAGCGCAGAGGCCTGGACATAAATGAGGTTTCCCATCAGGAAATGCGCACCCTGGTTTGTGCACAATGCCATGTAGAGTATTATTTCAGAGGAGAGGGCACCTACCTGACCTTCCCCTGGGATGATGGGTTAACAGCTGATGATATGGAGGAGTATTATGACCGCATTGAACATGTCGATTTTATGCACGCCCTGAGCCGCACCCCCATCCTCAAGGCCCAGCATCCTGATTACGAGATGTACCGCACGGGCATCCATTCCAAGCGGGGAGTATCCTGTTCTGATTGCCATGCTCCGTATCGCCGTGAAGGGGGAGTAAAGTTTACGGATCATCATTTTGCCAGTCCCCTGCAGAATGTTGAAAACTCCTGCCAGGTATGCCACCGCGAAAGTGAAGAAGATTTAATTGCCGATGTATATGCCCACCAGGATAAGATATCGGAGCTGCGGCGTATTGCTGAAAAAAACCTGGCCCGGGTGCATATCGAAGCCAAACACGCCTGGGATGCCGGGGCTACTGAAGAAGAAATGATTCCTGTGCTGCAGTTAATTCGTCATTCGCAATGGCGCTGGGATTGGGTGGCTGCGGCCAACGGCTATGGCATACACTCCCCCACCGAGGCCTTAAGGGTGCTGGCCACCTCTATCCAGAAAGCACAGCAGGCAAGCCTGGAACTGACTGTTATCCTGCACAAATATGGGGTCGATTATCCCATCGACATGCCTGATCTCTCCACTCAGGAAAAAGCTCAGGCATACATTGGCCTGGATATGGAACAACTACAGCAACAGAAGCAACAATTCAGAGAACAAGTGCTTCCTGAATGGTTGAAGGCCATGTAACAGATAATTCGCTGAAAGCATTAAGCCGTTTCAGAATATTTCTGGAACGGCTTTTTCTTTCCCTGCAGTTCTGCAGGAGACGCTCTCTAATAAAAGCAAATTCCAGAACGGGTGGGCTCTCCCTTCCAACATTTTTTTGCTTCAGCAAGCCTGTCCTTCTCTGCCTCCCCATCATATTGAAGTCACATAAATCCCGGATCAAATTCAGATCAAATTCGCACCAAATTCGGACCAAATTCGGACCAAATTCGCGAATTCGCGAATTTGGTCCGAATTTGGTCCGAATTTGGTGCGAGTTTGATGCGAGTTTGATAGGGAGATGATACGAACATGACAGCAGGAAAAAAAGTTTCCCGGAAGGCAGGTTAAATCCCACTTCACTCCCGGAAAGCGGATATTGGTCTCACGCTTCACTAAGCCATCTTCTGCCCAGGGCTTACTACGACCGGACAGAGTAAGCCTTGTATGGGCCTTGTATAGGCCTTACACAGGCTAAGAATAGGGATTTGTTTTTTTACCCGCCCTTTTCTATTCTTAACCTTTAGAAGTACCATGCCGCCAGGCTGTTGGTCAGGTATCAAAGAAAACAGAAAAGGTTGCCTCCTGAAGCGGAGACAACCTTTTGCAACGATTATTGTCTGGAAATTCTTCCTGGGGTTCTTATATCCTGGCTCATCGGATTGCCCCGGATTTTCAATTATTCCCTACTCTACATTCACCCCGGCAGTGGCCTCATTAATATTCAACAGGGTATCGCCGATCTTCTCGCAGGAGGTAATCAGTTTATTAAAGTAGAAAGCACTTTTCACATTGATAGATTCCTGTTCAATATCCTGGATTACCAGGCTGTTGACATTATCCCGGAAGGCATTGATTTTATTTTCCAGTTCGATGGCCCGGGGGATATTCTGTCGTGATTTTCCTTCCGGGAGGTTTACATTGATCAACATCAGTTCAAAGGCCTCATCCACCAGCTTGAACATCTCGAACAGCTCACTGCGCTGGGCCGGGGTAAAATAAATCCGTTCCTTTTTCTTTTCGGCCAGCAGCGAAGCCATCTTGTAGCAGATATCGCCGATTTTTTCTACCTCGCTGCATACCAGGCGAAGGCGGCGCAGTTCTTCGGCGGCCGGACCACTAAGATGTTTTCGTGACACCTTAATCAAAAAGGTGGTTATTTCCACTTCCACACGATCAGTAATCTCCTCATATTTACTAACGCGCTGCAATAACTCTTTAAATTCCTTCTTATCATTTTCAACCACCATGGCAGGAACAAACTTGAACATGCGGTGCGACAACTCGCAGAACTTATAGGTCTCATTGCGGGCCTGATACACCGAAAGTTCCGACATGTGAAGGAATCCACTGGAAAAGTATTCCAGCTGAGGCCTTTCGTATTTCTTTCCTTTGGAGGGAAGAATAAACTCAACCACCTTTACAAAATACTTAATGAAGCCAATAAACAAGAGGGTATTCAGGATGTTGAAAGTGGTATGAAAAATGGACAGGCCAACCGGTACCCAGGTAGCATCCTGGAAAGGGGAGCCCAGTCCGAAGGTCACCATAAAATGATCGATCTGCCGGATAAAGAACCCGAAGACCAGCAGCATCCATACCACCCCCACAATGTTAAAGAAAGTATGAGCCAGGGCCGTACGTTTGGCATACACATTACCCACCAGGGCGGCAAGGTTGGCAGTAACCGTGGTGCCGATATTTTCGCCCAGCACGATGGCTGCCCCATGCTCATAACCAATCCACCCCATGTTACACATCACCAGGGTGAGGGCCATGGTGGCACTGGATGATTGTAATACCACCGTGAGCAAAGTACCAACCCCCAGGAAGATAAAGGTAGTGTAGACCCCATAATCTGTCAGATTCTGCAGGGCGGCAAACAGCTCGGGGCTGGATTGCAGATCGGGTACCGAATCTTTCAAAAACTGAAGTCCCAGGAACAACAAGGCAAACCCAAGGAGAGTTTCTCCAAGTGAGTTCAATCGTTCGCGTGAAATCATCAGCAGGGGAAAACTAATGGCGATCAGCGGAAGGGATAAGGCAGCTATATTCAGCTTGAAGCCCAGCAATGAAATCAACCAGGCCGTGGTGGTGGTGCCAATATTGGCACCCATGATCACCCCCACTGACTGTACCAGGTTCAGCAACCCTGCATTGACAAAGCTAACCACCATTACGGTGGATGCAGAAGAAGACTGCACCAGGGTGGTTACTAAGAATCCGGTAAGAACACCAAAAAAGCGGTTGGCCGTCATGGCGCTCAATATCGAACGCAGCTTCTCGCCGGCCAGTTTTTGAATCCCTTCGCTCATGGTTTTCATTCCAAAGAGGAATAAACTGAGTGAGCCAAAAAGAGTCAGAAACTGAAAAAAACTAAAACTCATCGTGTATTACTTTTCGATTTGGGAGAGCAAAAATAATCATATCCCTATTCGAAAAGCAAAGTTAACATTAACTTAATATTGAAATAAAATGTTTCCTAAAATATTAAGCTGATGCAATTTATTGCTGTGACAGGAAATCACGTTGTGCTTTCAACAAGTTGATGGTGAACAGCAACAGGTTTTTGGTTTCAGCCAGGCTGTTGAAAAGCAGCATACTACCACGGGTGCGCACCTTTTCATTTTTTATCAGCTTGATCTGCCGCTTCTTAATTTGATCCAACTCATCAAGGATATTCCCTTGCAGAAGAATAATATTTTCCAGGTCCGTGAAATTTCCTTGTTGCAGTAGATTCAGGATCCTCTGGAATAGCGCGGTGATATTGCTTTCCAACTGCAGCAATTCTTTTTCCTGTTCGGAAATAATGGTAGGATGATTGTTTTCCAGATGCTGAAGAATGGGTTCGGTAAAGAAGGTCAGGCTATGGGCAATTTCGCGCAGGTAATCAAGGGTTTGCACATAATAATGGCCGGTGTCTACCGAATCGCCCTCCAGGCGCTTTAAGGTAAGAAATACATCCCTCTTCAACTCTTTGGTAAACAGGTTCAATTCTTCGACTTCACGGAAAGCATTTTTCACTAGCTTACGGTCTTCGGAAACATAACCCCGAAAAACGGTTGCATACAATGAAGCAACAGTTTCAAGGGTCTTGGTAACATTCAAATGAGATTCGTGAAGCACCTCTTCACCGTTCCACACCCGTAATTCTTTTTCTTTTTGCTGTTGTTTTTCTGCAGAACGCTTTTTGTGCAGGTAATAGGTACGGATCAGGAAGAAAAAGGCCAGTGCCAGGGCAGCAACAGCTGCAGTAACCCCACCCCAGCTGATGAACCAGGCAAAGACAAAGGCCGCTACAAAAGCGGTGAAGGCTGTGAAAAACCACCCCCCGATCACGGTAATGACGCCTGTAATGCGATACACGGCACTTTCGCGGCCCCAGGCCTGATCGGACAAGGAAGAACCCATGGCCAC
>JAWOCF010000037.1:0-6857 GCA_046483935.1 Bacteroidales bacterium
AATCAACCAACACTGGCCAGGACCTGATTGACGAGATCCTGATCCAGCGCCGCCTCGAACTTTGGGGAGAAGGATTCCGTTTCTACGACCTGAAGCGCACCAACAGTGACCTGGACCGCAGAAACCTTAACCACAATGCTTCTGTACTTTCCAACCTGTTGCATGTTCCTGCCGGCGACCCCAGATGGCAATGGAAAATTCCAAGAGCCGAACTGGATGCCAACCCTTTCCTGACTGATGCCGATCAGAACTAATTTCTTTCTGAAGAGGTAAAACTACAAAGGCCGCCCCATTTTTGTGGGGCGGCCTTTTTTTTATGCATCGGCCTGCCATTTTTCGGCGGGTGGTAAATGCCCCGCCATCAACCATCAGATTGTGCATGATGGGTCTCACTGATGTGCTGCTAACCGTGCCTTTGGTGCAGATAGCGTGAGCTTTTGTTCTCAAGATCCTCTCTGGTTCATCCCCGTATCAAACTCACATCAAACTCACATCAAACTCACATCAAATTCGGACCAAATTCGCGAATTCGCGAATTTGGTCCGAATTTGATGCGAATTTGATCCGAATTAATGTTGGCCTTGAATCGGGGAAGGGTTGAATCACCCCGGGAGGGGAAGGAGCTCGCAGAAATCATGAAGCAAGCTGTTTTTAAAATGTTAAAATTTATAATGAAGCAAAATTTCATAAAAATGATAAACTAATCCTGAACCAATAAAAAATAAAAACAAAAGCGAATCTGAGAGAAACAAAAATTTGGGTTTGTTTAATAATCATTAACATCGTTTTAACGTTTTTTTAAATTTCCGTTGTTTTTTGTGTATTTCGACCTATATTTGGGCCTTCATTAATCAAATACAACAAACAACAAACTTGACCAATTAATTATTAATCTAAACCAAATTAACATGAAGCGAATTGTTTTTATTGGGTTCCTTCTGCTTATTATGCTTGGCACACAAGCCATAGGGCAGGTGAGAACAATTACCGGTGTCGTCACGGACGCCACTGATCAGTCTACGTTACCGGGTGTTTCCATTATGGTAAAAGGCACCACCCAGGGTACTGTAACTGACATCAACGGTCGTTACGAACTCCAGGCAGCCGGCGATGCCGTGCTGACGTTTTCCTTTATTGGAATGGAAACCATGGAAGTGCCCGTTGATGACCGTAGCGTGATCAATGTAAGCATGGCTACCTCTATGGTAGGACTGGATGAAGTGATCGTAGTAGCTTATGGTTCGGTGCGCCGGTCCAGCTTTACGGGAGCGGCTTCCTCGGTACGTGCCGAAAAAATTGAACGCGTTCCTGTAACCAGTGTCGAAAAAGCCCTTCAGGGTGGCATGCCTGGTTTGCAGGTTACCGCTGCCTCCGGACAGCCTGGTAGTAACACCCAGGTATTGTTACGTGGTATCGGTTCTATTTCTGCAGGTACAGCACCGCTGTATGTGGTAGATGGTGTTCCGATTGCCATTGGTGATTATTCACAACAATCATCTACAACCAACGCCCTGTCGCATATCAACCCCAGTGACATTGAAAGCATCACTGTGTTGAAGGATGCTTCGGCCACTGCTATTTATGGGTCGCGTGCCTCTAACGGGGTCATCCTGATCTCTACCAAACAGGGTAAGGAAGGGAAAACAGTATTCAGCATGCGCAGTCAGCTGGGTTTGTCAAGCCGTACCAACAAGAATTTCGATGTTTTAAATGCCCAGGAATATATCATGCTGACCAACGAAGGTCGGGTGAATTCAGGGCTGGCGCCTCAGGATTTCACTGATGCTGCTGATTTCGACTGGCTGGCTGCCGCCTTTCGCGACGATGCCCCCACTCAGAATTATGAACTCAGCGCCAGAGGTGGTACTGAAAGAACCAAATTCTTCGTTTCGGGTTCTTATTTCGATCAGCAAGGGATGGCTTATGGTAGTAGTATGACCCGTGCCTCGGCCAGGATCAATCTGGATCATGAAGCCAACGACCGCCTGAGCTTTGGGCTGAATGTCGGGCTCTCCAATACCAATCAGGATACCCCCCTGACCGACGCTGCATATTTTACCAGTCCGGTAACAGGTAGTTTTTTGATGCCTCCCATTTATTCGGCATACAACCCCGATGGAACATACAACATGTCTTATCCTGCCATGGGTGGGACGAACTTTGTTGCCAACCTCGACTACAACGATCTTGATTCATATGCCAACCGTATTATCGGTTCTTCCTATGCCCAGTACAATTTCACCGATGAATTGTCGCTGAAAAGTAATTTCGGCCTTGATTACCTGGATTTGCTCGAGGAGTTTTATGATGATCCACGTGCTGTAGGGAATACCGCTTTTGAAAGGGGACGTGCTTCGGCTTCCATGACCAAAAACCTGATTTATTCTACCTCCACTGTGTTGAGCTACAATAATACTTTTGCTGAGCTTCACAATCTGAGCGCTTTGGTCGGTCATGAAGCACAAGGCTCTGATCTGAAGGACTTCTATGTTTCTTCTGAAGATTTCGCCTCTTATCAGTTAAGAAAGCTGGCTTCTGGTGCCACTCCTTATATTGCATTTGGATCGGCTACCGGCTGGAGACTCTCCTCCATGTTCAGCTCCCTGAACTATAACATGGATAATAAATATTATCTTTCGGGTAGTTTCCGTCGTGACGGTTCATCCCGTTTTGGTCGCAACCACCGCTATGCCAGTTTCTGGTCGGTAGGTACCTCCTGGAGAATGTCGTCTGAATCATTCATTAAGGACAATGTTGATTTTATTGACAACCTGCAGCTTCGTGCCAGTTATGGTACTGCCGGGAACTCCTCGATTGGCAACTTTGCCTCGATGGGGCTGTATGGCTATGGCTTCGATTATGATGGCAAACCTGGTAGTGGCCCTTCACAGTTCGAAAACCCCGACCTTACCTGGGAGAAAAACATCAACTGGAACATTGGCCTGGATTATCGCTTGTTCGACAGGGTAACTGGTACGGTAGAGTATTATAACAGGATTACCTCCGACCTGCTGCTGAATGTTCCGCTTTCTTCAACTGCCGGGATTACTACCCAGTTACGCAACATTGGTGAAATGCAGAACAAAGGATGGGAATTCCAGGTGGCTGTTGATGTCGTGAATCCCCGCAATGCATTTACCTGGAATGTGGACGCCAACGTTGCCTTCAATCAAAACAAGATTGTGAAACTGGTTGACGGCGAAGATATCCCTGCCGGTACCCAGATCCGCCGCGAAGGTGAATCCTTCCGCTCATGGTACCTGCGTCGTTGGGCCGGTGTAAACCCTGCCAACGGGATGCCTTTATGGTATGACGAAGAAGGTGAACTCACCAGCAATTACAGCCAGGCTGCACGCGAGATCGTGGGAACAGCTGATCCTGATTTCTTCGGCGGCTTTACCAACACCTTTGCCTATAAAGGATTCTCAGTATCTGCTTTCTTCTCCTTTACCTATGGCAACCTGTTGTTCGATGATACTTACAGACTGCTGAACAGTGATGGCGCCTTTGTGGGCTTCAACCAGAGTACTGATCAGCTGAATCGCTGGACTACTCCCGGTCAGATCACTGACACGCCTATCCGCCTGAATGGGAATGCTACCAGTAGCAACCAGGCCTCAACCCGCAACCTGTATGATGGTTCTTACCTTCGTTTAAGAAACCTTACGGCTTCCTATTCTTTGCCCAGCAGCCTGGTGCAGCGTGCGCGCTTTACCAATGCCCGGATTTTTGTGCAGGGACAGAATCTTTTTACCTGGACTGAATATCCGGGAATGGACCCCGAACAACAGTTGGCTGGTACCGTGTGGTTTGTTTATCCCAACGCGAAAACCATCACCTTTGGTCTTGAGCTATCTTTCTAAGTTTAACACGAAAAATAACCGAAAATATGAAAAATATAAGTAAATTTCTAATGGGTTTGGTCATTGCTACAGGGTTGCTGCTGCCGGCATGTAGTGATGAGTACCTGGATCTTGATCCACAAACCAGCCTGTCGGCCGACATGGCCATTGGCAACATCAAAGATGCCCAGGTAGCCTTGATCGGGATCTATGATGGGATTCAGTCTACTGAGTTTTATTATGGACGCAACTATGTGGTTACCGCTGATATCGCAAGCGATGACGTGATGGTTTCTCCTTCAAACTCTGGTCGTTTCCTGGCACAGTTCAATTACAATGTAATTGCCAGTAATGGCGACAATGCCAGCTTCTGGAACCGTGCCTGGCTGGCCATTAACCGTGCCAACAATGTGATCAACAAAATTGATAATATTGAAGATGGCACCCAGGCCGCCCGCGATCAGATTTTGGGCGAAGCGCTGACCCTCAGGGCATTGATCCATTTTGATCTGGCCCGTATGTATGGCAAGCCTTATGGCTGGGATGCCAATGCCCTGTCTGTTCCCTATATGGAAGAGGCTGCTATTGGCGAACCTGCCCGTGAAACCAATCAGGTGGTTTATGACAAAATTATGGCCGATATCAACCGTGCCATTCCTTTGCTTACCGAGGATCGTGAACCTGTTTATGTTTCTGAATATGTGGCCAAAGCTTTGCTGGCAAGGGTTTACCTGTATATGGACAATTTTGAGCAGGCTGCTATTACCGCCGTCGACGTGATCGACAATGGAGGCTATACCCTTACTCCCAATGAAGAATATGTTGCTGGATGGGCTGAACCATTTACTGGCGAATCCATTTTTTCTGTGTCCAAAATAGCTACAGATTATGGTGCAACCAACGCTTTGGGATATATTTACCTTGAGAGTGGCTACGGCGATCTGTTTCCTACTGAAGAAATCGTTTCCTTGCTGGAAAATGCCGGAAATACTGAGCCTGGTGATGATGTTCGCTATGATGCGTTCCTGAAGTATGAAGAAGGCGACGATGCCTTGTTTATCAACAAGTTCCCGGGCCGTGGCGGCCAGGCTGGTTTGGACAATACGCCCATTTTGCGTTTGTCGGAGATGTATCTGATTGCTGCTGAAGCGTATGCCAGGCAGGCCAGCCCCGATCTTGAAAAAGCAAGATTCTATCTGAATGCCATTCGCGAAAGAGGAAATCCTGATGCTACCGCGATCACTACTGACAATGCCCAGGCTCTTGCTGAGTTGATTTATCTTGAAAAACGCATTGAATTCGCTTTTGAAGGACATCGCTTTTTCGACATCCGTCGCCGCAAGGAAGATTTGATTCGTGGAGATGATTGTATCTCCAATGCATGTGCCGTTATGTATGGTGATGACCGCTTTGTGTATCCCATTCCCCAGCGCGAAATGGATGCCAATCCCAACATGGTTCAGAACCCTGGTTATGGCTCTAATTAGTATTCAATTTAAAAGTTAAAACAATGAAAAAATTCTTAAGATATATTCTGCCAGTTGTAGCTTTTGCTATGATCATGGCCTCCTGCGAAAAGGAAGAAAAGGTCTTTTCTGATGAGAGTCATGTGGCTTTTGAAAAGGCTAGTAGCTTAGCTTTTGTCCAGGAGACTTCCCCCGTGATAAATGTTCCGCTGATGTTTGTAGGTGCTTCTGACGGTCAGGAGTATCAGGTCAGCTTTGCCATCAAGGATGCGCATGGTAATGTAACTACCAATGTAACCGAAGGTGTGGAAATCGGTACCATTTCCGGGGTCAATTTAAATTCAGATGATGTTTTCGCGCAATTGGCTGTCAACGTCAATTTTGATGCCCTGGAAGCCGGGAAAAGGTATACCCTGATTCTGGAACTGGTTGATGGTGGTGGATTGCAAATCTCCCCTTCATTGAATCCGGTATTCGTGTTGCAATTTCAGCAGTACATTCCCTTGGATCCTACGCAATTTGAAGGCACCTTTGATGTAGCTGAATATTCCGGATCTGATGATGCCACTTACAATTACCAGGCTTCTATTGAGTTACTCGAAGTGCTTTATGATGGTAAAGGGGGCAAATACAGGATTTCATACTTGTGGCCATGGATTGAGGCAGGTGTTGAGCCTCTTGAGTTTATTCTCGATGACAGGGATCCTTCTGCACCCCTGCTGCTGATTGAAACCCAGCCACTATTTATGCATGCCACTTATGGTCAGGCAACATGGTCAACCTCAGGCAATGGAGCCTTCGATGTAACGCTCAATAAGCTGACCTTCCCTGTTGCTGCGGTTGAAGTGGCCGCAGGCTACTTTGATCAGGGCATTAAAGTTGTTGCGACTAAGGCAGCCGATGCCAAGCAAGCAGCAGCCCAATCTACAACTAGAATGATTGAATTAAAATAACATTCTGTTAATTCATAAAGAGGCTGTCCACCTGGGTGGTCAGCCTCTTTTTTTTTATACCAATCTGGAATATTTTTAATAATTTGCATGTTCTTAACTCATCAGTTGGAATGAAAAATCTACTTTGCATTGTCTTTCTTTTTTTGTTGGTTCCCCAACTGCAAGCGCAACGGACTCACGTGTCGCCCAAGGTGAGCCAAAACCTGATCCTGCTTTCGGATAAACTCCAGGATGATTTTCTTCAACGCCGCTCGCTTGCTTTGCAAAAAGCCGCTGAGCTGGGCTTGCCAGTGAGGCAAAACCTTGCCGATGGCCGAGTTGTAGAACTACAATATTTTAACGAGCACAACATACCTGTTTATTTTCAAACCCTGAATGAAGGAGCTGCTTTCAGCACAGGAGCTGCAGATTTGCATCCCGGAGGAGCTTTGAAATTGTTTCAGGATGGCGCAGGTGTGACTGCCGGGGTATGGGATGGTGGCTCGGTGGAAGCCACTCATGATGAATTGAATGGCAGGATCCTGGTAAAAGATGGGGCGGTTGTGAACAACCATGCCACTCATGTTGCAGGGACCATATCAGCACAGGGCCTCAAC
>JAWOCF010000204.1:0-3154 GCA_046483935.1 Bacteroidales bacterium
AATCGGGTGAATCCCAGTCGGGAGAGGGAAAAGCGAGATGATGCAATACCTTTCCAGAGAATTGAATGGCCAGGTAATCATCGGCGAAAATCTGCTTACCGGAGAGGTACGTTCTATCGGATTGCCGGTTTTTTGTGCCATTAATCCCGTGACTGACGACATGGCATTATGTCATCCTTCCCTGCAAAAAAAGAATGGAAAATTAAGGGTACTGGATGCCGAGAATGGTTGGTTCATCAGGGTAGACAGCATTAAGGATTATGGAGATGATCCGTTCCTGGAGAAGTTAACCATCAAATCAGAAAAGCCCCTTCTGTTCTTAAATATACAAACCAACCCGGGTGCCACGGCCCTGATCTGGGATCATATTGAAGACAGCCCCGGCATACGATGCCCCAATCCCCGGGTAGTGGTGCCACGGGATATTGTGCCTGGCATCGTTAACAAACCTGTCACGGCCGATATCAGGAGTTTTGGAGTGCGCACCCCGCCGTGTACAAAGGAAGATCCCTCATACGGTATCCTGGGGCTGTTTCATGTGTTGCCGCCTGCCCTGGCCTGGTTGTGGCGGCTGGTCTCTCCCAGGGGGTATGCCAATCCCAGCATTGTGTCGGAAGCCGGGATGCAGAGTGAGGGGGTGGGCTCATTCTGGCCTTTTGCTACCGGTAAAATGATCACCCATGCCAACCTGATCCTGGAGCAGATTATGAACACCCCCCGTACAGGTTTCATTCTGGTGCCCAACCAACACGTGGGGGCCTGGAAAGTGGGCTTCCGCCCCCAATTGCTGATGCGCGAATACCTGGCACGAAGGGGCAATACCAAATTACGCCCCGACCAGTATCAGTCGGCACGATGCCCCTTACTGGGGTTTGAGCTGAATTACCTAAGCCTTGAAGGAGCAAAGATCCCATCACGGTTTCTGAAGGTATATAAGCAACCTGAAGTGGAAACCCAGGGCTATGATGCCGGAGCGGAAATGCTGTATGACTTTTTCAGGGCAGAGTTAAAGCAATACCTGACCCCTGAGCTCTCTCCTACAGGACATAAAATCATTGAAGCCTGCCTTGCAGGGGCCGGTGCCGATGAATACCTCTCCATCTTGCCCATGAAGTACAAATATACCTTTTTTACAGGTAAGGATTAAAGACCAGGAGCTATACCAGCCTGAAGGCGGGCATGAAAAAACGATGACTTATTCTTCAAAATGCTTTACAGTATCCAGTTCTTCTGCAGGCTTTTCCTTTACCAGCAGCCAGCTGAAGGCCGAAATGGTGAGCATGACGGCACAAAGAATAAAGATCATGTTCTGTGAGGTGAACCGCATGATGATCTGGCTGAAGGCAAAGCTTACGATCAGGTGGGGGATCACCACCGAGAGATTGAACACGCCCATGAAGAATCCCATCCTGTTGCGGTCTACATGCTCGGTCATGATGGCAAATGGCAGACTTACCACGGCACCCCAGCCGATGCCTGCAACAGCCATCAGGATATATAGGGTGGTGGGGGAATTCACCATGGTGCCCAGGGCCCAGTAGGCCACAGCCATAATGGCGATGGCAATGGTATGTATCCGCACCCTGCCGATCCTGGCTGCCAGCGGTTCAAAAACCAGGGCGGGCAACAGGAAACCCACCGTATTCAATATGGCGAACGATATAGCAATCATCTGGTCGGTGTTCTCATACCCAAGGGGCACCAGCTGATCTTCCAGGTAGAAAATGATATACACGAACATGGTCTGTACCCCCAGCCACGAGAAGCCATGGGCGCCATACAACCTGAACAGCTGGTTCCAGTTGGTCTGGTCGTTATCCAGTATCCTTGCCAGCTCAGGATTCTTGCGGTTGCGGATGCCAACCTCTTTGAAGGCGTCAGTGATGCTGTATACATGCAGCACCCCGGCTCCAACATAAAGCAGAATCATGAGCCATTGGGGCATGGCCACAAAGATGGCCGTCAGATACAGTGCGGCTGCTGCAAAAAACAGCATGAATCCCTTCTTTATTCTGCGGGCATACCAATGGCCCGACCCCGGAATCAGAATGGAGATGGTGGCTGCCAGCAAAGGGTCAAGCCGGCCCTGGGGGCCTTCATCCTTACCGGTGATGTGCCGGGGCTCCTTGATCAGCAGGGTAGGGATGATTGAAAACAACAACACCAGCACCGCCCCGCCGTAAAGAAGCACATAGTTGCCGAAGCGGGCACCTACCACATAAGCCATCACCCCGAAGAATCCTGAAACGGTCTGCATCCAGGTGTACCCTTTGGTGCGGGGGCGCCCTTCAGGGGTCACATCGGCTATCAGCGAGCGGGTGGGGTTGAACGATACATTGATCGACATGTCGAGGGTCAAAGATACCAGCACGGCCACCACCAGGATGTTGGTCACCCCGAAGAAGTCGGAGATCAGCCCGATGTTGGGAAGGCTCAGCAGCATCAAAGCTGCCAGGGTGCCCCCGAAGAGGATGAAGGGCCTGCGCCTGCCATTCCACATCCACACGTTGTCGCTGACGACCCCTACGATCACCTGCCCGAAGATGCCGGCTATGGGGCCGGTAGCCCATACGATCCCTATCTCCGAAATGTTGAAGCCAAATTCAGTACGCAGAATCCAGCTCAGTGCTGCAATCTGCACAGCAAGTGCAAAGCCCATGGCCGTGGAGGGCAGGGCCAGTAAGGCATAGAAGGCGTTCGACAACTTCTTTTGAAACTCAAGCATTGTGTCTGTTTTTTTGGATATAAAACGTTAGTGGTAACCTTTTGTGCATCTGATAAAGGTTTCCCAATGGTATTACTTATTGCGAAAATAAAAGTAATGGGATTTTTGGAATCTTACCCTAAAATATTACACCAACAGTACTTTTCCGACTGTTTCTTTATTGCTGAGAGGATAGAAGGCATTATGGGTTTCCATTGGTTTTATAAACGGTGATCACGGAATACCTTTTGCCCAGGGCAGCGGTCACTTCCTGTATTTTTTCAGTAAACCCCAGGATGAAACCACCCCCGCCCGAGCCGCAAAGCTTCAGGTAATAGTCTTTCGAGCGGATGCCTTCTTCCCACAGAGGGGCGAAGTCGCCCGATACCAGCTCTCTCTATCAGCTTCTCCTTCTCCTCGGCCCGGGCCTCCTCCAGCACCTGCCTGCGG
>JAWOCF010000218.1:0-3282 GCA_046483935.1 Bacteroidales bacterium
AGGGACTCGAACCCCCACGCCTCTCGGCACCAGATCCTAAGTCTGGCGCGGCTACCAATTACGCCACATCCGCGGATTTCAAAATTGGAGTGCAAATATACGATATTTTTTTCACCTGGCATGGCTTTTTGCCCAAAAAGCAAGACGCCCTGCCCCTTTCATCAGAAAAAGCAAATCCATAAAAAACCATATCTTTATACCTGCAGTTTTCTGGCCCTATTGATTTTTGTATTATGATAGAAATCAACAACTTAAGCATCCGACATGGTGAAAAAACCATCATCAGTAACCTGAGCCTTCACGTGGCCAGGGGCAGCAAGATGGTCTTCAAAGGCCAGTCGGGTTCAGGAAAAACAAGCATCCTGAATGCCCTCATGGGATTTCAGCCCCTGGCGCAAGGCCATATCACCATTGCAGATCGCCGGATCTCGGCCTCCACCATTGGATGGATCCGCAGCCAGATCGCCTGGGTGCCCCAGGAGCTGGCTTTTGACCTTCCTTTGGCCCGAGATTTACTACTGCTGCCTTTCAGTTTAAAGAAGAACAGGCACCTGCTGCCCGATTCTGTTGCAATCAACGCCGTGCTATATCAGATGAACCTCAGCCAGGACATCCTGGAACAACCCCTGAGCAGCATCTCAGGGGGCGAGAAGCAACGCATCTGCCTGGCAGCTTCACTGATGCAACAGAAGCCCATAATCCTTCTTGATGAACCCACCTCGGCACTTGACAAGGCCACAAGGCAAAAGATTACCCGGCAGTTCTGCTCGTTGCCCCACACCACGGTTATTGCTGCTTCGCATGATGATTACTGGATAGAACAATCTGATATGGTCGTTGACCTGGAATAACGATGAGCATCTTAAACATATACGATATTACCTGGCCCCACCTGGCATTGGGTTACCTCTCGCTGGTGATCCCTTTCGGGATATTTTACCTGTTCCGGGCAGGCCTAACCCGCGACGGGCTCATTGCCATCGCCCGCATGACCCTCCAGCTGTTTCTGGTGGGGTTATACCTGGAGATCGTGTTTGCCTGGGACAATTCATGGGTGAACATGGCCTGGGTGGTGATCATGATTGTGGTAGCTACTTTGGCCACTACCCGGGGCAGCAACGTGAAGGCCCGCTATTTCTTCCTTCCAGGCATCATGGCCCTGGCTGCCAGTGTGATATTTATCGATGCTTTTTTTATCGGGTTAGTGATCCGGCCAGACAATGTTTTTCAGGCACGGTATTTTATCCCCATCACCGGGATGATTATCGGCAATTGCATGGAGCGCAATATCATAGCAATGAACAGCTTTTACAAGCAATTGCAGCGCGAAGAAAAATCCTACAGATATTTGCTGGCCAATGGGGGCAGCCGCCAGGAAGCTTTGAGGCCTTTTTTCAGGACCTGCCTGAGAAACGCTTTCAATCCGTTGATTGCCAACACTGCTGTCATCGGCTTGATTGCCCTGCCGGGCACCATGACAGGTCAGATTCTCGGGGGAAGCAGCCCAGGCACCGCCATCAGGTATCAGATCCTGCTCATCCTGGCCATCATGGTTGCCTCATCCATATCGGTAATCCTGACCTTGCTGATCAGCAACCGAACCATGTTTGACTCTATGGACAACCTCAGGCAGAACAGGTTAAAAAGCAGGGAATAGCATTTTCAGCAGAAGCAACAAAGGAAAGGCCTCCTAAAAGAAAAACTGGCCTGCTGAACCTTTATTCATGAGGATTTTCCAGGGGCAGCGAGAAGATAAAGACAGTTCCCTCTCCTTCGGTACTATCCAGAGAGATCTCCCCCCCTTGTTTTTCAACAAACTCTTTGCATAGCAATAATCCCAGGCCACTGCCTTTCTCATCGCTGGTGCCAAAGGTAGTGTGGAGGGTATCTACCCTGAACAACTTCTCAATATTTTCGGGACTGATGCCCACCCCATTGTCGGCGATAGAAACCTTCACCATTCCCTCTTCCACCCACGAGGAGAGTTCGATTCTTCCTCCCGGTTCAGTGTACTTCAAGGCATTGGAGATCAGGTTGCGGATTACTGTGTTGGTCATGTTCATGTCGGCATATACCACCAGATTATCCTCAATACCGTCATGGATTTCAATATTTTTCTCCCGGGCATTCCCTTTGAACAGGTTGACATTTTCCACCACCACGTCCTTCAGGGCAATATATTCAGGATGGTAATTGATCTTACCGGTTTGAGCGCGTGACCACTGAAGCAGGTTTTCCAACAGGTTATTAATCTTCAGCACTGACTTATCCAGCTCCAGGGCCATCTCATGCAAATCTTCCTTGCTCAGCGACTGAATCTCCCGCTTCAAAATTCTGGAAAAACTGACAATTGAGGCGAAGGGATTGCGCAGGTCGTGAGAAATAATGGAGAAGAACTTATCTTTGGTCCGGTTGGTATTGATCAGGTGCTGCTCTGATTCAGAAAGCTTCTTGTTGGTATCACTAAGTTTCTGGTTCAGTTCGTCAACTTTTTGCTTCTGCTCCATCAGGTCTTTATTGAGCCTGAGCAGTTTCTGATTGCTCCTGGAAATTTCATCCTTCTGCTCCTCGAGTTTTTTATTGGCATTATTAATGGCCAGAAACCGGTTATAAAGCAAGAACAACAGGGCCAGCACCAGGATAACAAGTGCCAGCAGGAAGTTCTTTTGAATCCTTTGTTTTTCGAAGTTCAGAGAGCTGATCTGGTTGGTTTTTTGCAGCAATTCAATTTCCTGTTCTTTTTTCTCACGATCATACAGCAACTTGATCTCTCCCATCCGACGCTGGCTCTCTGAGCTGGAGATGCTGTCGCGAAGATTGTTAAATTGATCCTGAAATTGATAGGCATTCCTGAAATCTCCCCGCAGGGCCATTAGCTCGGCCAATGATTGATAATTCTCCAGCACCATCCGTGCCAATCCGATACGCTGAGATATCTCAAGACTCCTGTTGATAAACCGAAAAGCCCGGTTCAGATTTTGCTTTGCCATGGTTACTCGCCCCAGATAGTTGAAGGTCTTGGCAAGCCCTCTCTGATCATCAATGCCATTGTAGATAGCCAGGGCTCTGTGCAGGTAATCGGCCGAGAGGTCCAACTGACCGGAATGCAGAAACAAATAGCCGATATTGCTTAGGGTGCTGGCAATTTCCCGCTGATCCTGAAGCGCTTCACGAATGGCAAGAGCCTGTTTGAAGTATTCCAGAGCCAGGTCCCGATGGCCTTGCTGTTGACTGATCACCCCCAGGTTGTTCAATGAAAAGGCGATCCCTTTCTGATCATTA
>JAWOCF010000043.1:0-22444 GCA_046483935.1 Bacteroidales bacterium
GCCTCCAAATTTAGCCACCGACATCGGGGGAATGGCTACGATCTTCACTTGATTGAAGAACTCGTAAACTTCCATGAAATATTGATTTCCTGAAAAGTAACTTTTAATGACCACTTTGTATTTTCCATCCTCATTGTTGCGGCTTGCAAGTTCTTTTCCTCTTTCATTCAGCAGGTAATCCTGCTGCCCGGGTGCCATGTTTTCAAACCCTTCGGTGATCTCTTCAGTGACATCATCGATGCGTACCAGCCGGGCCAGGGTCATGTTTTCGGCAGGTAGTTCCTCTTCAGGAGAAGCTGCCAGAAATCCATCCCTGACATAGTTCCTTGCAGTAGTGCTATGATTCTGGATGTATTTTAGCCCCAGATGGTGGTTGGTGATGGCCAGCCCTGTTTCGGAAATAAAGGAGGCTGTTCCAAAAAAGGATGTGGGACTACTTGAAGAAGCCATTCCCAGGATGGCATCTTTAAGACTGGCCTCGTTGATATTGTATATGTCTTCTTTGGAAAGCCGGAAGCCAGCCTTTTCCATCTCCGTGAGGGTGTATTTTCCGAGCAACGATGGCATCCACATGCCTTCATTGGCCTGTAGCATCAAGCTGAAACCCAGGAACAGTATGATAAAAATATTAGTTCGTTTCATTCAATTAGTTTTTAACAGCTTCTGAACATTACTGAAGCAATAGTTTTTGTATATATTGATAATGAGCGCTAAGATCTTCATTCGCGCGCCTTCCTTTTTTCCTGACATTGCTGGTGATGCCTTTGATTTGATCATCCAGGGCGGGCATCAGTTCGTTTTCCACCCTTTCAAATTCCCCCGGGTTATCCAATATCCGCCGGATCTGTTGGGCATATTCTATCTGGAGGTTTTTCACCGATTTGCTGATGGTTTTTTCCTGGCCCGCAAATAAATATTCTGTCAGGTCATCCAGATACTCATTAAGGGTATAGGGGTCGTCGGCTATTGAAGCACTTTCGATGATTTGTTCAAAGTGATCTTTAGACAATAACGTTTCCATGGATGCCTTCTGGAAATCATGAATCTCCAGGTCATAACTACCTATTCTGCTTGAAATATGAGGGGGGTTCATCCATTCAAACTGTGCCGACAATTCATCAAGGATGAACCTCAGGGCCTCTTTTTGTTTCTTTGCGGGCACGGCAAGATAGTTAGGCCTTTCTTCACCATGCACCCCCAGATATTCATGAATGCCGCCGATCTGGGCATAGGCATGTTTGAAATACTGACCATATTGTTTCATCAAGGCCTGATGCATTGAAGCAAGTGCCTGATAATC
Organism: Bacteroidales bacterium; assembly: GCA_046483935.1. Lineage (GTDB taxonomy): Bacteria > Bacteroidota > Bacteroidia > Bacteroidales > UBA7960 > JAWOCF01. The sequence goes on from JAWOCF010000043.1 coordinate 1,301, forward strand.
TTCATTCTCAACAGCAAGCCAATCCACGAGGTTGGCAAGGATAATCCTGATGTTGTCAGCGCCATAGCGACCGGCACCCACCACATCATTGCCAAGGGCTTCAGATTGCGAAGCAGGGTCTGATTTGGAATACTGGCGGCTGAACCAATACCTGGGGTCATGACTTTTCTCCAGGATCCATTGATTCAATACTGGCAATTCGGCAAATTCATCTTCTGCTTCCGGAATGGGTTGATACCCATATTTGATGGCCAGGTAATCGTAAGGCCCCAGGATGGGCGGGGTGAATCGGATGCCCTGATCACCCGGTTGGGCAATATAGTTGTTCCTGGCATAATCCATGATCGATGCACAAGTGCCGTTTTCCTGGGTAAACGGACCCGAGCGGTAGGATTCCACCTCAAAGGAGTAATGAGAGCGGAAATTATGAACCAGCCCCAGACAATGGCCTATTTCATGTGCTGCAGCATAACGAATGGTTTCACCAAGCACTTCATCTTTTACATGCGGACCGCGGATGGCTTCATTGGCCGCAGCTGTCTGCACGAACAACCATTGATAGAGTTTTTCTGTCACGTTGGAATACCAGATGACATCAGCCTGAATAATTTCGCCCGAACGGGGATCTATCCATTTCTGTCCCTGGGCATTGGCTTCGGGGGTGGTGACATAGCGTACAGTAGAAAACCGGATATCATCAGGATCGAAAGAAGGATCACCGACAGGGAAATCTTTTGCCACAATGGCGTTTTTAAATCCTATGGCTTCGAAAGCACGCTGCCAGTCTTCAATACCAGCCTTGATATAGGGCCTCCATTTTTCGGGGAAGGCATCATCCACATAAAATACGATGGGTTTTTGGGGTTCTACCAGCATTCCTTTGCGGAATTTTTCAAGATCCTCAGGTTTTGGCTGAAGGTCAAACCTGCTGATGTATGAAAACCGTTGGGCGCTGATCTGATCGGAGCTATAAAAGCGTTTGCTTTCGTTAATATATCCGATCCGGGGATCATTCAGGCGTGGACGCATCATTTGCCGGGGAAGCAATACAAGGGATCTCTGCAGGATGGCCAGAAAAGGCTCTCTGCCCCTGAATCCAAAGCGTGTTTTAATCTCGATGTTGTGGTCGAAGGCCTGGGCGGAGATAAAACGGGTCAGGTTGCCATTGAGAGTTCCGGGCCGCGCTTTATCAGAGAAAGGAGAAATGGGGAAAATGGGTTCTTTCAGATAACCGGTGACGTCAAAGACCCGGGAATCAGTGGTACGCTCAATAATCTTGAAAGTCTCTATCACCGGCACCAGAGAATTCCGGTTCAACGACAGACTCACCGGGTCATCTTCAGGAGCCGATTCGTTCGACACCACCTGGTGCAGGTATATCCATTGATGATCGGCAGTAAACCGGATCAACATGGGATTGTGTCTCATCTGGCCGGCTGCAATATGTTTTTGATTGGAGCTTAATTCCGAAGCCCTCACAGCAAGCAGCATATCGCGGCCCAGGATAGAATCAGGGATTTCAAACAATATTTTATCATCACTATAATGCACAGTGATAAATCCTTGTACCGACTCCCGAATCCCCTCCAGATAGCGGGGAGGAGTCTTGGAATCAGTGGCAGGCCCGGCACTGACACGAGGCGTCATCAGAAACAATGACAAGCCGATGACAAACAAAATATGGCGTACTTTCATAAAGCAATTCTTTTTTAAATACTCCCCGCCATGGTGTTCCATGGCGGGGAGTGGAGATTCTCACAAGCAAAAGGTGCCTGCAATTTATTAAATTTGAGGAATATACTGAACCTTCATAGTGTAAGTATCACCCTCTTTGTTGGTATAGTATTTTGGATCAATGGTTAAATCAACATCAGAAACAGTAAATGTTACTTCCACCTCAATGGTTGCTGTAGCAGTGTTATAGGTCCCAACACTTCTTTGAACATTGAATTCAACAGGAACCACATTGGTTGATTCCCACAACCGGCCTTGATTTTCGCGTGAGTCGGCATGCCATGCAAACCAGGATTCAGTGCCATCAGTATTGGTAAACTTCTCTTTCCAATCAAATCCTTCTTTTATTTTATAAACCGTCAGGGTTTGTTCTGGAATAATAACCGTGCCTTCGGCCGAAGTAGCATCAGTGGTTACAAACCTCAACCAGCCATTCTCTTCTGAACTGATATAGGTTTTCATATAAGTAGCTTCGTTACCGAAAAACCTGGTAATGCCCAGAAAATCGCCGGCCGTGACTTCCCACCTCTCCTGTTCTGAGATGTCTACACCAGGATAACCAATCTGCTTGTTAAAGATATTGATCACTTCTTTCCACTGGTTCTGATCGTTGGGTGCATAATCAAAATAATGTCCTCCGCTGAGTAAAGCCCATGCGCTGGTGGTAGCATCCCAGAAATATCTTTTCACCCGGTAAGCAGGCAGGTCGGTACGGTAGGCCATTTCAGATCCCGAAGCGAAGAAGTAGTTGAATTCATTGTCAACATTAAACCATGCTGACAAATCTACCACTGGGTCAACCAGGTTGATGGCAACCGTGTTCGAAGATTCTTTTACAGCATAGTCAGTTACTTCAGGGGCAGCAAAACCAATCTCAAAGGTTTTGTCTACTCCGGCCGCATGGGTGTTTTTCAAAGATACCGTAAAACTGGCACTGGTTTCATTGGCTGCAAGAACCAGTTGATTACTGGCATTCAGGCCTTCTACTTCATAGTCTACACCCTCAGTCAGCACATCATTAAAGGAAATGCCAACCAACAGTTCTTTTTCAACTGCTTCGCTGATTCCCATGGTGATCTCAACCTGCTCTTCAAGGTAAGGATTGGTCACTTTTCCTTCAGTAGTAAACGACACCTGGGGTGCATCAGAGGCTGCAGTCGTATTGTCCAGGATCACGATATCAATCTGACTGGCTTCCACGTCCTGAACATATTCCTCTCCGGCAGTAAGCTTCAGAACCAAAGTCTTATCCTCATCAATGACAGTCTGATTGATGGGATTGATAAAGATCACAGCTTCTGTTTCTCCGGCATTCATAACAACCGACTTTGTGTCGATGGTTTCATAATGAACGCCTTCACCAGCGGTACCCGACACAGAATATCCAATTGAATAATCCATATCAAAGGCTTTGTCAGCAACGACCAACACCTGCAGGGCAGAAGTAGCATTTTCAGCCACCTGATCAGTGTTTTTCTCAAAAGCAACCGTGGGTGGCACCACTTCGTCTTTTTTACAGGCTGTGAATGCCACGGCAATCAAAGCAATGATGAACAAATTTAATAGATTCTTCTTCATGTGTTAATGGTTTTTGGTGAATGATTGATTTAAGTGTTAATAACCTTCATTTTGTATCATCTTATCATTAAGGGTAATGGCTTTCTGAGGGATGGGCAATATGTACCTGAAATCGCCGAAGCTGAGATTCCGATTCATTTCAGCATTGGTATCCTCCCTGACGACATCTCTTTTGGTGCGGGCAATATCAAAGAACAGATGCCCTTCAACAGCCAGTTCTCTTCTGCGTTCCCTGAACAACTCCTCCCGTAATGCTTCTCCGGAGAGGTTGAGGGCTGCAGCATCAGGGTTGGCACGCCTTCTGATTCTATCCAGATCGGCCCGGGCCTGCACTTCATCAGGGGCAGGCAGGTTCAGACAGGCCTCGGCACGAATCAGGTACACTTCAGCCAGACGGATTACCGGGATGTAATGATCTTTCGCGCCGGTATATTCGGTATATTTCCGGCATATGGTGCCATCCAGTTGCCATTGAAAATATTCGGTGCGGCGGTCTTGCGGGTCAAACATCTGCAGCAGATCATCGCTCATGATCAGATAGTTGGAAGTGCGTTCGGGTTTGAATCCGATCAGAGAGGCCAGTGGGGCTCCGCTGCTACGCCCTTCATTATTGACAATCAACAAGTCTTCGCTGGAAGGGTTGTTGCTTACGAAGCGCTCTACAAAAGTTTCGTAAGGTTCAAGGGAAGCCCCGGAGCTGTTGATCACCTTGGAGGCATACCCGCGGGCATTGGTCCAGTCGTTTTTATAGAGATAAACCCTTGCCATTAAGGCTTGTACGCCTGCTTTTGAAAAGAAGGCATTGCTGTAATAGCTCATGTTGCTACCAGCATATCTTTGAGCCAGTGAAGCACCAATATGTTCTTCAGCAAACTCCAGATCTTCAAGGATTTCATTATAATTTTTATATAAGGGATCCCGACTGACCTTCTCACTATATCCCAGTACTTTTTGAACATAAGCTACCCCCGGATGCTCGGCGTTCGGGCTGTAGGCATAAGGTTGGGAAAAGAAACGGGTCAGATCGAAGTGGGCCAGGGCCCTTATGGCACGTGCCTCAGCCATCAGCTGATTCTTCTCGTCTTCAGAGGCATTTTCTATGTAGGGGATATAATCCATGATGTTGTTCACAGACATGATCACCTGATAGATTTGTTCGTAAATCCTATTGGTGTAATCATCGGTAGGATCCTCCGAATGGTTGAATTCGTAGGCCGGTTTATGGTTGTAACTCATTGGGTTCCCGTTGGCGGGATCTGCCAACCTAAGGTTCCCCCCCTTGAGGTCGGGAATGACCATCATGTTACGGCCATAATAATCCAGTGAACCCAACATGTAGTAGGCGCTGCTGAGTGCTTCAGCCGTGCCCTGCACAGAGCTGAAAAGCTGGTCGTTGGAAATCTTGGTCTGCTCATCTACATCCAGAAAATCACTGCAGGATCCCATGAGCAGGATCATGATCAGGGGCAGGAAAATACCATTCATGAAAGATTTTCTTGAAATATTGTGTTTCATAATCATGTAGGCTAGAGGTTAACTTTTAATTCAAAGGCAAGGGTTCGTGATTGTGGGAAAGGATAACGATATTGAGCAATCCCGTTCCTTCCTTTTTTATTCCCTTCGGCATACCAGGTGAACACATTAGTGACATGCATCCCCAGGGAGAGAGACTTCATTCGCAGGCGCTCAGTAACGCTCTGAGGAATATCGTAACTAAAAGACACCGCCTTCAAACTGATATTGGAACGATCAAACAACCAGCGTGAGCTATAATAGTCGAAGCTCATGTCGTTGGATATCTTTGGAATATCAGTGATATCACCAGGTTGTTGCCAGCGGTCAAGCGAATTTACACTCATGTTGAAGATGTACAGCTGGCTAAGGTTTTCAGAAAGCCTGGACGCATAGGGCAGGTAAAAATTGGCACCGTACTCGTAGGTAAGCAATACGTTCAGGTTAAACCCCTTGTACTGAAAGCTGTTGGTAAATCCACCCGAGAAATCAGGATTGGACTTTCCGATAATGGTTCTGTTATCCAGTGCCCTGGCCTGGCTGTAATTATCAGTGACCGTACCATCTGCCATATACCATCTGGGATTTCCGGTGGCAGGATCCACACCTGCATATTCAAACCCCATAATCAGGCTGGTAGATTCACCCAGGATCAGACCTGAATTGGTATATATAATGTTCTGATTGTTGGCCAGTTTGGTCAGCTTGTTGGTGTTGAAGGAGATGTTGAAATTGGTGTTCCAGTTCACCTCTCTGAGCTTGAGGCCCGAAAACCTGAGAGTAGTTTCCAACCCCGTATTGGTCATGCTGGCAGCATTTACAGGAATATTGTTCCACCCGGTTTCAGGAATGACGTCCATTGACATGATTGAGTTTTCATTCCAGTTCTTATAAAATTCAATATCCAGGTTCATTTTCTTAAAGAAATGAGCGGTAACCCCAGCGTTGAATTTATAAGATGTCTGCCAGCCCAGGTCAGGATTGGGGGCGGTATGGGGGCTCACCACCATGATCCCGTTATAGGAAGAGCTGATGGAGTAATTATATAATCCGCGGGCGGCATAGGACCCAATTCTTGCATTACCCGTTTTACCAAAGGAAGTCTTCACTTTCAGGAAGTTGATGACATCATTCTTTTTCCAGAAGTCTTCATTGGAGATGTTCCAGGACAACCCCCCTGAGAGGAAGTTCTCCACAGCATGATCCCCGCCGAAATAGGATGAAGCATCGCTACGGAAATTGAAACTTGCAAAATATCTGGATCCATACTCATAGCCTAATCTTCCGTAAGCCGACAACATGGCATCGCGGTTGACATATGCCGCCACATCCTGGTTGTTTTCGGAGCCTACCCCTGGCAGAATGATAATGGTAGAAATGAGGTCTTTATCGGTCACGTTGATCCGCGTGGTGTTATCTTCTTTAGCCTGAACACCCCAGGTAGTAGAGAGGGTGTGACCTTTGATCCTCTTGCTGTAGTCAAGCTGGGTGTAGCCGATCCAGTTAAAGTTATCCCGTCGCTGTTCTTTAATAAACCCATTGTCCTTCATGCCCGATCTGTTCTCCGCTGAACGGTAGAGGAAGTTTTTGGAGTTGGTGTAATCGATCCCAAAGTTGGTTCTCCATACCAGATCTTTCATGATAACCTTCAGAGCAAGGCTATTGTTGGTGTAAAACCTACCTGATTTATTGATGTTCTGCTCCACTTCGGCCAATGGATGCGCAATGCCATCCATAATGGTATACCTTCCGTTTTCATCACGTATTGGTATGTTGGGCCGGAAATTATACGTAGCAAATCCAGCATAGGCATTCTTATCAAAATTGGAAATGCCACCGTTGTATGTCAATTGAATGTAGTCATTCAATTCGGAGGTGATGTTGAATCGCGAAGTAATCGTGCGGAAGTCATTGCCCAGGGTAGTGGTTTCAGTATCATTTAAACCAAAAGACATCCGGTAAGAAGTAGATCCTCCTCCCCCTGAAATACTCAGGTGCGACTTATGAGAAATCGCATTCTTAAGGGTCAGGTCCCGCCAGTTGGTATTTACATCCTGATTGGTAATTACATTACCCAGCTGATCGGCCGGAGTTCCTTTGCTCACGTAATATTCGGTGAGCAACTCCAGGTACTGATCGGTATTCAGATATTGCATCAGGTTAATGGGCTGATCCATCATAAAACTTTGAGAAAAGGACACGCGGGTTTGTCCTTTGGTTCCTTTTTTTGTAGTAATCAACACGACTCCATTGGCAGCATTGGCCCCATAAATGGCAGTGGCTGAAGCATCCTTCAGGACGGTGATAGACTCAATATCCTCAGGATTAATGAAAGTCAGCGGATTCACCGCCGTTTCAGCTGCCCGACCAACACCTGTAGTCACATTGGGGTCAGAAATATCCACCAGGGGCACGCCATCCAGGATATACAGAGGTTCGCCGGAGGCCACAAAACTGGCGGATCCGATTTCCGGCAAACTGTTCTCTCCCCGGATGCGGACCTTCACCGGATTGGTGGGATCGCCCGAGGAAGTTTCGATCGTCACCCCAGCCACCTGTCCTTCCAGCATCAGATCCAGGGAAGGAGCAATGCTGATCTTTGAAAGGTTGTTCATTTCCACCTGTTCCACACTGCCCACAACTGTTTCGCGCGACTGGACACTTCCGTATCCCATTACTACCACCTCATTCAACAGCTGGGCCGTCTCTTCTAGAGCTATTGTGAAGTGCCGGGTTTCTCCCACTTTAACGAACTGGTCTTCAAACCCAATGTACACGAATTTCAGAATGGACTCTTCTGAACCAATCTTCAGGGTGAACTTTCCATCCATATCGGCCATAATCCCGTTGGTGGTGCCTTCTTCTACGATGGTGGCTCCCGGTAAGGGTAATTCGTCGCCAGCACTGGTGACCACTCCTGTGACAGTGATTTGTGCTGTCAGCTGAAAGCCTGTCAATAGAAAAATTGCAATTAAGAAGTATTTTCTCATGGTATTCTGTTGGTATTAAATCAAAGAATATTACTGCTTTTCAATCAATGAAAAACGATACAGGTTTTCAATCTTCTCCCGTTGTCCATTGGTATATTCCACTTCATATTCAGGTATATTGATCTCGTGAACCAGCAGGTCAATATCCATTGCATCCTTTTGAATGTAGAAGTCAGCGATGGGCTTAGTATCATAATAGACATTCAGACCTTTTATGGAAGGATACTTCTTGCCTATGTAATTGATCAGATATTGAAACTCTCCTTTGTTACGAGGGTACTGCTCCAGTTCAAATGTCACGATCTGAAGCTGATCAGGCGCGAGCTGGCTGGCATTGTTAAAGAGCCTTTTAAAACTGGTGAAGTTTCTTTTATTCAGTTCAAGACCGGTAATGGTAACCGGAGACTTCACAATACTCACAATGTTATACATGTTTTTACGGTTGCCCTCGATGCTGTTTGTGATATCATATTCCGTTAGCGAGGCATCACAAAATACCAGCAGCTCAACGTTTTCCTTAAACTGGGTTTCAAGCTGAAAAACCTGCTGTTCTTTTAGAAACTCCTGCATGTCATTTACGGCACGCACCCCGACGTTGTTATCCAGCTGAAGCTTGTATACCACAAGGGTGTCGTAAAGAGCAGGGGCCTCCCGAATATATCGCCTCAAGGGAATAAAGAATGAGGCACGGATTTTTTGCTCGGTGGTCATGGCAGGCTCATAAGTGATTTTAGCCGTTTTTGAGCGCATATAGGTAGCGGCACCCACAACCCCTTCCATCTCCCTGAACTGAGCTGTATAGTCCTTTGCTGTGCTCACACAGGTCATCTGATCAAGACCCGCCAGAAAGAAGGACTTCTCAGTTTCCTGATTTGTTCCCCAATAGTCTTCTGTAGAAGGAACCTCGATTTTATGGCCCACAATCATCGCCAGGATAACCAATCCTGATACAACAATCAGTGGCAGCCATCTGATCTGTATGTTATTAATGGTTAAAGCGCCGGGACGGGGACAGGTTTCCACGCAATCGCCACACATGTTGCAATCCGGATGGGTTACTTTGCTTTCATTGGCCACATCAATACCCTGGGGGCAATTGCGGCTACACAACCCACATTCACTGCAATATTGTTCGTGACGGGCAATCTTAAGCATCTTGATGTCCTGCAATGGAGACTTGGTGATCTCTACCACATAGCCCACAACACAAGCCAGCCCCAGATATACTGCAAGAGGTAAGGAAACGCCAAAGGAATTGAGAATAAAGTAAAGGGCCACGATCCCTATGATCAGCAGGAAATACCGGAAAATGTTTGAGATGGCACCCAGTGGACATAAATACTTACACCAGAAAAGCCTGAAAAAGATAGAACCCAGTATAAAGATGCTGATGCTCAGGGTAGCATACAAATAGTTTACCATATGTCCGAAACCTGACACACTGGAATAAAAAGGATCATATTCTTTACAAAATAATTCGGAGGCCCGCAGCGTAAAATACAGTGTGAGAAACAAAAGGATGTATTTTAAAGCCCGAAGAGCCTTATCTGTTTTCCCGGTAATATCAAATCTCACCTTGTATTTGCTTCCCAGCTTTCCGAAAAATTCAGAAATCGTCCCCAGGGGGCAGATATAGCTACAGAAGAGCTTTCCGAAAAGCAGGATGCCAACGATCAGTGCTATGCCAAGCACCAGATTAACAGCAGTCATCGAACAAGCAAGGTTGCCATTGTTCAGGTAGGTGAACAAGGACTGAATGCCCCCGAAGGGGCAATACTGTTCAAAGTCCACGGGCTCTGTAATAAAAAATGATCGCACCACTGCTCCGGCGATCAGAGCCACTATTCCATATTGAAATATTTTTCTAGCTATAAGATACTTTTTGCTTTTCATTTATCGGGGAGTCCATATATTAATAATGACCGCAAAGAAAGGCTCTCCGATAAGTGCAATCGCTCAAAATGATAATATGACCTGCCGGAAGTTGTCTCAAAATATAGAATGACACTTCAAAACCTCTTCGCATCCCCTGCTCAAACTTCTGGTAATCATTGATCTAAAATGCTTATGGCCCATGAAGTTGTCAGGATCATCTTTTCGGAGAAAAAACGGTGCTGAAATCAGGATTCAATATTAAATCAAGAATATCAGGACTGCATAAGTCACAGTTCGCTTCACTAAACCACTAACCATTTTACCAGTAGGGCATAAAAAAAACGCTGCAGAATATTCTGCAGCGTTTTTCTTCTATTCTAAGTGCGATCAGGAAACCGGAGGGACAGCTTCTTCCTCCGTCTCCTGAGGGTCATCACCCTCCAGAGAAAGACTTCTGATTACAGCTTCAACCTGGCGCATATAGTCACGCTTATCAAAATCAGGGGCATAAATGAAGCCATCGAGAATCACCAGCCGGTTGTTTTTCTGGTCTACCAGGGTGTAATTCACAAAAGGACCGCCCATAAAATCGCCTTCCATACGCCACAGACCCCGCGCCTCCATGGCATAATGACCATTGAAGCTTATTTCGCGATAAGCATGATCCAGTTCCTCATAAGTGGTCATATACGAATCGGGCATCTGCCCCGGAATGTACTCCCGGGTGAGGGAATCACGGCGTTGGCGAATGGTTTGGGGATCAAAATCAGTAGCCGGGTCATTATAAGGCATAGTGGCAATCAATACTCCCATGTCCAGATCCTGATTGGTGCTGGTACGCCGCAGCCACATAAAATCCTCTCCTCTCTTTGCTACATAATACCCCTCAGGTACTATCATCGTAAATCCAAACATCTCCTGCACAGCCTGGCGCGCTTCCTCATTGACCATTCGCTTGTAGGCATTGATCAGCCGCTGGGTTTCAATTTTAAGATAATACTCCCGGAAGCTTTCTTCATTAACATTCATTACTCTTTCAAGCAATGAGTCATTGGGTGCTTTTACCCGGATAACCATCTGTGGATAAGACCACAGGTGCTGGTTCATTTCTACCGTTGCCTTTTCCAGTGAAGGGTCGATATCAACCATAAAGATGTGACGATGGGTCTCGAACATTTTCACGAAAGCAGTTTCATTCACTTGAACCACGTCGAAAGTAGGCTCAGCCTGCATCAGCATGGGAACATTGGTTTGAAACACTCCGCGCACGATCTCACCAGCATGACCTTTCCACTGGTTGGTGGGCATCACCACCAGCAACTCGCCTGCACGCCCCGAGGCTGAAGGCTTCGACGAACGGGGCTCGGTGCTGCATGCTGCCAGTACAATCACCATGGTAATGAGCAATAATTTCTTCATTTGTTTATGATTAGGGTTAATATGGTTTCAACATCCTGCCGCAATAAGGCATTTCCGAAAGGAACCGCGACACACTTCTATATGATTCATCTATTGCTTTGATTTTTTGACCAAAGATCCAACAGGTCAATAGAGTACCTTAAAAAATCGTGCCGCAGTTTAACTGTCAGGATACCAAACAAAAGTAACAAAAAAGTCAGTATATCAACCCCGGGTCCATAAACTTCCCAAACCTTTCGCAAGCGATAATCCTTGATGCACATTGGCACACCTCTATCGCGTCCTGCATTTTTCCAGGAGACCTGCCTGATGAACCATTAAAAAAGTCGTCTTATTTACATCACCTTATCCAGCTGAGGCTTTGTTCCTCTTTTAATAAGTAACTTCAGGGCACCTGCCATTGCTCCGGTAAAGGCAGCCCATCCCAATGCTTCGATCCAGCCGGTTTGTTCTTCCTGATCAGGTTTCTTGGGAGCCATTTTATGAAACACCGATTCCAGGATCTGCTCGGTAGCCCGCTTCAGGATATAAGCACTGATAATGGCCGTTCCATTAGTAACCAGGATCTTTAATTCCTGCCTGTAGGTTTCTTTTTTCATGATTTCCGCTTTTTTAGGTTCTCTTTATTTTCTTTTTCCTGCTTGCCGGCAATAACATTCCGGTCGATGATAACATATACGATCAATATTACCAGGCTGACTGCTGAAATCCAAATCAGGCCACTTTTCAGGCGCTCATTATTCTCACCGAAATAGGCGATCAGAATCACCAGGGGGGTGATTCCCCCCAGGGTAGCAGCAATAAACTTCCAGTAATTCATGCGCAATATCCCTGACACAAAACTGATGGCATCATTAGACAGTATCGGGGTGATGCGGGTAATAAAAACTGCCCACACTCCATAACGGTTCACATAAAAGGAAAGCTTCTTCTGCTTGCTGGTTCCTATGATCTTGCTGATAAACACCTCTCCCAGGTATTTCCCAATCACAAAGCCGAGGGTGGAAGCGAGTGCCACTGCCACAATAGAAATTAATGAGCCCCAGAAAGGTCCATAAGCAAGAACAGAAATGACAATCAGCAAGGGTGAAGGGATTACCAACAAAAACATCTGGAGAGACATCGCCAGGACAATGAACAAGGGGCCCCATATCCCCAGGTTATCCACCCAGTCTGAAATTCTGGCCTCATTTTCACTGGTAAGGGTATGAAAGGCTTCCCGCAGGAACTGATTCACTCCCGGAAAAAGGAAGTAAGCGCTGACAGCCCCGGCAATAATGATGGCGCTGATAATCAGCGGCCATTTGCTCTGGCTGCGGGGTTCTTCTTCAGAGTGTTTGTTCCGGTGTTCTGAAGGATTATCCATATTCTGATGCTGGTTTTTGAATCACCTAATGATGAAACCTTGTTTCACATCAGAATGTTTAAACCCTCAGAAAGTTCATGAGAAGGAAAAAGCCAGAAGCAACAAACCCGGAAATACTTCATAGGCCAGGCTATTCTTACGCTGATCTTCAGGAGGTGGGTTTTACCACCAGGCGTTGCCCGGGATGGATGGTGGTGCCTGAAATATTATTCCATCTCTTTAAGTTGGTCAGCGAGATGCGGTATCTGCGGGCGATGGCTCCCAGTGTTTCCCCGCGGCGTACTACATGCACATTGCCTGAAGAAGGCACAGCCACTGCTACATGAGCACCCCCTCGCACCACCAGGCGCTGACCCGGCTTGATCATGGTGCCGCGAAGATTGTTCAGCCGCTGTATTTCCCCAACCGAGGTGCTATATTTACGGGCAATGCTTCCCAGCACCTCTCCCGAACGCACTACATGGATGGTGGTTTCTTTGGCTTGTGCTGCCAGGGCTTCCTGCCGCAATTCTTCGGGTGTGCGATAGTTATAGATGGCTTCTTCATTCATCACAAAGGCTCCTGCATACTCTTTGGGAAGCGTCAGCACATAGGGGTTTTCGGGGTTGTGCGGAATGATGCTCTGCCGGAAAGAAGGATTCAGATAGCGCAGATGGTCCAGAGGAATGTCAAGCAGTTTGCTGACCGAGCGCAGCCCCAGTTGCTGACGCACTACAATGGTGTCGACATCATGATGGGAATAAACGGGTGGAAGGGCATAGAGGTTGTGATCCTCAGCATGCTCCAGCACATAAGTTACCGCAATAAAAGCAGGCACATAATTTCTTGTTTCACGGGGCAGGTAGTTGCGGATGATCCAGAAGTCCTTAACCCCTCCGGCACGGCGAATGGCGCGGTTCACATTACCCGGTCCTGAGTTATAGGCAGCAATCACCAGGGCCCAGTCCTCATAAATCTCGTACAGGTCGCGGAAATGTTCGCAGGCGGCAATGGTCGACCGTGTCACATCGTTGCGGTCGTCAACATAGCTACCCACCTCAAGCCCGTATATGCGCCCGGTATGATACATAAACTGCCACATACCCGAAGCACCAGCCCGGGACCGGGCCGTAGGATTGAGAGCTGATTCAATAACCGCCAGATATTTCAACTCAAGAGGCAGATCAAAGCGATCGAGCTGTTCTTCAAAATAAGGAAAATACAGCTGCCCCAGCCCCAGTACCCGCTCGGTAAGCCCCCGCTGGCGCATGGCATACAGGTTGATGAATGATTTCACCTGGGCATTGAATACCAGATCGAACGGACTGTTCTCGTTGAGTCTTGCCAGGCGTGCTACATATATTGAGTCATCATAAACTGGTACAAACGAGGCCGGGAAGTTATGCTTACGTTCAAGGGTGGTGTCGATCCTGCTTTCAATATTACGAAAAATGCTCAGGGTCACCAGGCTGTCAAGGGCAGCCACAATAGGATCATCAGGTGCAATGGTGAAGGTTTTGGTAGTATCGGGTTCCTGTTCAGCAGGTAAAGAAAAGCCGGCAAAAGGAGATGATATGAGCAGGAGTGTGAGAAAAAGCAAAGACAACAGCCTGTTATACATGGTCGCAATGATCATGGTGAAATGTAATAATGAATGAGATGTAAAAAAATGGTTTCCTTTTCAGGAATCAGTGCGGCAATTCACAATGCAATGCAACATGCCTCCAGGAAAGCCGGAAGTGAAACAACTGGTATTTCCTGAAAAACAAACGGGCTTTATTCTGCCTTATTGCCTTTAGCCTCTTCTTCTGAGTCCTCTTTTTGGGCAGTTTTAAATTCTTTCATGCCTTTGCCAAGCCCACGCATCAGCTCCGGGATTTTGCGGCCGCCAAAAAGCAACAAGACAATTATAAAGATGATGAGGATCTCCTGGGTACCGATCATGCCGATCATTGTGGAAAGTGTCATATGACTTGATTTTCTGAGGGTTTATTTTACTACAAAACTATTAAAAAAAGAAAGCCTGAAGCATGCAGAGGTAAAAAATTATCGCTGCCTGGTAATCCATTCTGCTGGATTCAATTTTGAATTGCCATGCCAGATCTGAAGATTCAGGTGTGTTTTGGCATCCCTGCTATCGGTAGCTACCACGCCCAACTCCTGACGCACGCTCACCGTATCGCCACTGCGTACCAGCACGTCCGAAAGATGAGAATACACCGAAAGGTATTCGCCATGACGCACGATCACGGCAAAATAGGCCCCTGGAATGGTAATCACGCGGGTTACCGTTCCTTCGAAAACGGCCCTGGCCCGGGCTCCCTGGGTGGTAGAAATGTCAATCCCGTTGTTTGAGATCTTGATGCCCGGCAATACCGGATGGGGCTGCTCCCCAAAATGTCCGGTAATAATGCCTCTTTCCAGAGGCCAGGGAAGCTTACCCTTGTTGCCCGAAAAGTTATTTGACAGCAGCAACTCTTCAGGGGTGAGTGCAAACATGTCGGGCGCTGTTCTGCCTGCTGCATCAGCAGCCTCGCGGGCCTTGCGTATTTCCTGGGCAATCACTTCTTCAATGGCTTTTTGCAGCTCGCCGGCAGTTTTTTGCTGTTGCTGCAGCCGTTGAGAAAGTTCTTTTTCCTTCTGCCGTAATTGACTCACAGCGCGATTCTGATCATTTTTCTCACGTGAAAGACTTTGCACCGCAGCACGATGCTCGGCCAGCAGCACCTGTTGCTCGGCTTTCTGCTTATCGAGAGCTTCGATCTGCTCTTTGAGCGACTGCTGGGTCTCGATGATCTTTTCTCCTTGTATCTGACGGTGCCTGGCCAGTTGCTTCAGGTATTTCATCCGCTGAAACGCCTGGTGAAAATCGCGGGAGGAAAAAAGAAACATCATCCGCTGATGGGCATTTCGGTTGAGCTGGGCATATTTCAACATACCCACATAAGCCTCACGCAGGGCTTCCAGTTCCTGCTCCAGTTCCTGTATTGACTGGGTGTATGACTTGATACGCCGGTTGATGGTGTTTATTTCATTGTTCAGGGTGCTCACCAGGTTCTCCCGGCTTTTAATCTGGTTATTGAGCATGACCAGCTGCCCGACATTTACCTCAGCGGTTTTCTTGGTTTCCTGCAGCATCTGGTTGATTAGCCGGATCTCCTGCTCTATCTTCTGCTTATCGCGCTCCAGGGCTTCGCGCGAGGGGGTCTGGGCAGCCAATTGAGTGCTCATCAGGGCCATGATCAACAACAACCCTAGGGTGGGCGCGCCATTTGAAAATACATGATGAATAGGCTTGATCATTAATACCATGACAGCGGGAGGTTAATCGTTAAAAATTCATAGGAATATATCTTGCCGGAATGGAAAAAGACATCTGTCGGGGCTCATTCAATGAAGTACGATGATAGCGGAGAGAAAAGACTGCGGTATCTGAAGGACTGACAAACTCCAGAGAAACCTCTGTGGGCAGCAGCTGCCCTCCCAGGGTAGTAAAACCACTGTAATCGGCCTTAACCGTCTGGCGGGTTTGAGGTTGGTGAAGGATTGCCTGCCGGATTTTCAGGGTATTATTGTCCAGCCACAACCTGTGCTCAAAGCCGGATGGTTCCAAACGACCTTTGCTGCCGCCCCGGGTGGCCGAATGCAACAACAGCTTCCCCTGTTCGTCGAGTACCGTGAAGTTGCTGGTGGAGAAATGATCAAAATCATTACCTGTGAGGATGGCCTGAAGCATATAATAATCCATACGGGTATTGAGCAGCTTGTTGATAAACTCCATGTCACCAACAAAATAACTGCTCTCCATGCGGTTGATCACCTTCACCGTGTCGGGGGTGATGAGTGCCCGGGCCACCTCAATGCCCAGCACCGGGGTGATCGATATATAGATGCCTTCGTCCTTCTGAATGCGGATGGTGCCGCTGATGTTGTAGTTCTGACTGCCGATCATGGCGCTTCCTGAAAACCGGGTATCCAGAAAATCATACGCTACCTGGTTCTCATGCATGGCAGAAACCACATTGCGGGGCGACCTGAGGATGCTTTCAGAAACGGGGGTAATCTCTTTTTTGGCCTTACAGGAATCCAATATCACCAATACCATCAACAGCATCAGCAACCTGAGACCCCCTGAAATCAATCTGTTATTCATATAAAGTCCTGTTTTTTACTTTCCGGTCAAGCAGCGAAGAGCCATCTCCGGCCTTAAGTGCCTTGTTCCAATACTCAACGGCCTGTTCTACATCACCCAGCTTAAACAACACATCTCCATAATGCTCCAGCACGCCCCCACCAGGTTGCTGATCGGCCTGAATGGATTTTTCAATCCATTGGCGTGCTTCTTCATACCGTTCCAGCTGGTAAAGAATCCAGCCATAAGTATCAAGGAACGCCGGATTGCCTTCTTCCAGTTCAATGGCTTTGCGGGCCATGACTTCAGCCTCTTTCAAACGCACCTTGCGCTGAGCCAGATGATAGCTGTAATTGTTGAGTGCGGTGGCATTTTCAGGATTCACATCCAGCGCCTGCTGATAAAAGGCATCTGAGCGGGGGTGGTCTTCCAGGTAATGATGCACATCGCCCAGCATGGTCAGAAACTGTTCTTCCATTTCCTGATCGGAGGCAACCATTTCCAGTCCCATTTCCAGCGAAGAGGCTGCCTCTTTGTAGTTCTCGAGGCTCACGTTGGCAATGCCATTGAAAAGGAACAAAATGGGATGTTCAAAGAAATATTCAAGAGCCTGCTCGGAATGCAATTTCATGGATTCAAAGTCCTCCAGCATGCTGTCCAGAATAAGGATCTGTTGCCACACCTCTACCGTGGAGGGATCGAGCGCTACCCCCTTGAGAAAAACCTCCCTGGCCTCACTCACCTGGTCCTTACGTACCAGAAAATCCCCGTATATCAGGTAGCTCTCTGCATCGTCGGGATGCACCTCAATCAGGATGCTGCAGAGTTCAATGGCCTGATCCAGATATTTCTCATCCTCCTGCGAAAGCAGGTAAAAAGTATATAGGATTTGTCCCTTTGATTCGGTATCCAACTCGGGAGACCGGAAGGCGTCCCTGAGGTAAACAAAAGCCTGGGCGCTATCTCCCTGGTTCTGATAATAATCGGCCATCAGCAAAAAACCCATAGGATTGCCAGGGTCTGCCACGAGTAACTTTTCGTAAATATCAAAGGCCTTTTCAGGTTGATCGGTTTCATTATACAATCTTCCGAGTTGTTCGTACAGCATGCTTTCATGGGGAAAGGCCTGCAGCAGCTTCTGTGTTTCCACGATGGCGCGCTCATAATCGCCCATTTCCATTAAAATCTTTTGCTTCTGAAAGATGATTTCTTCCACGTATCCGGTCAGCGTTTCAATATGATCAAGCACCCCCAGGGCCTGCTGATATTCTTCGGCCTGCATGTAGGCATTCACCAGCCGGAAATTATAATCGACATTCTCAGGATGCTTCTGTGCCATGGCCTCATACACAGATAATGCATCTTCCATGCGGTCCGAAAGCATCAGCACATCGGCAAGCAGAAACTGATAATAAACATTTTCAGGATTTATCTCTACGGCTTTCCGGGCATAAGTAAGGGCATCCTCAAACTCTCCCTGCATGGCATGAATCTTTGACAACTCAAAATGTGCCGCATCATTCAAGGGGTCTTTTTTACCCGCTTCATAAAACATAAGGGCTGCCTGAGCCCAGTTGCCCAAGGTTTTCTGGCGAACAGCATCTATCATGATGGCACTGCTTTCAAGCTGCTGAATCTGCGAAACAGCCTGCGGGGGTTCCTCGCTTGTTGCAGGAGCAGCAGCTTGCTGCACCGAACTACATCCTGCCAAGATGAAAAAAACAAAGGACAGCAGCAATAATGAAGAAAGTCGGGGTGTCGGGTTCATCAAAATTTGATTTTATAATATTTAGTGGCTGGTCCCTGTCTGATTCAACGCAGGATATTGTATCAGATTGTTTTTAAAGATGTTAATAAAGACAAAATGATCACTCCACAGCCTTTTGGGGCACTCAGTATCAAATGATAAAGGTACAAAATTCAAACCAGAGAATCAGGTTTTAACACCAGCCCCCATTGGCAGTGCCAGCCCCATTTACAAAAGTTCGGAGTAATCACTCAGGTTCACTTTGCGGGAAGAACCTTCTAAAACAGCGTGTGACCCAATGATTGAATTACTGAGTATCATATTTTTTATCACAACGTGTTCACGTATAATGGCGTCTTCAACCACGCTGTTTTCTATCACCGTATTGTCGCCAATACTCACATGCGGCCCTACCACGGCATTTGTAAGCACTACATTTTCACCGATCTGGCAAGGTTCAACGACCAGGCTGTTGCTCCTTTTCAGTGAGGCAGGCTGCTTGCCGGCCTGCTGGCGGGTTTCCAGCAAACGAAGGTTGGTATGCAAAGTAGCTTCCTTGTTTCCACAATCCAGCCATTCATCTACAGCGCCCGTAAAGAAGCGGGTGCCTTTTTGCCGCATATTCTCCAGGGCATCGGTGAGTTGATATTCTACTCCTTTACGGATATTGTGATCGATCAGGTATTGAAGTTCCTGCTGCAGGGTTTCCCCGTCCCTGAAATAGTAGATCCCGATAATGGCCTGATCAGACACAAAACTCTGTGGTTTTTCCACAAACCCCGAAATAATGCCCTGTTCATCAGTAGTCACCACTCCAAAAGCCCTGGGATCTTCCACATGATGGACCCAGATGATGCCATCGGCTGAAGTATCCAGCGAGAAGTTGGCCCGGAAGAGGGTATCGGCAAAAGCCACCACCACCTTCCCTGAAAGTGCCTCACGGGCACATAGCACTGCATGGGCAGTACCCAGGGCTTCTTCCTGATAACAGATTGTTCCTTTGGCTCCTTCGTGCGCAGCAATATCAAGCAGCTGTTGCTCCACCTGCTCTCCAAAATGCCCCACTACATAGGCAATCTCAGTGACGGGTTCTCCACAAACTTTTACGATGTCTTCCACCAGGTGTTGGACAATAGGCTTACCCGCAACGGGAATCAGGGGCTTGGGGGTGGTCAGGGTCTGGGGGCGCATGCGCTTGCCCATGCCTGCCATCGGAATGATGATTTTCATGGTATAATTATATGTTGTTAATACACGATAAAAGATAAAAACAATCGTTGGATCATCGGGTCCCGGTATGACCAAATCCCCCCTGCCCACGAACCGTCTGGCTAAGTTCACCTGCTTCTATGAGGTTGGCGCGTTCATGCCGGGCAATCACCATTTGGGCAATCCGGTCGCCATTCTCAATAGTGTATGTTTCCTGCGAAAGATTCACCATTATTACCCTGATCTCCCCCCGGTAGTCAGCATCAATGGTGCCTGGAGTGTTGAGCACCGTAACCCCTTTTTTGGCTGCCAGACCACTGCGGGGCCTCACCTGGGCCTCGTGCCCGGCAGGCAGTTCAATAAATAACCCTGTGGGGATGATGCATCTTTCCAGGGGGGCTAACAACACCGGTGATTCAAGATGCGCCCGCAGGTCCATCCCGGCTGAATACGCTGTTTCATACGCAGGAAGAGGATTTCCCGATTGATTGACGATTTTTATGTCCATGCCTTTTGATTAATACAAGCTGTTTGTTAATGAGTAGCTGCAAATTTAATGAAAAGGTTGGTTTCTCTTTCTTCTGGTTCAGGTTTCTTTAAATCATATGTCTGACGAACCATTTTTATGTTCATTTGTTAGATAACTGCCAGGCATGCATCCACTGAGCTTTCAGGCTATCAGGCCCCACTGCCCCCGACAATAACTGATGATGCAGTTGCTCCTGGCCGAAGAAACGATCGGAAAGAACCGAATAATCCTCAAATACCGTATTTATGGAGCATTTAAAAGAATTCATTGAAATTGTTGCTGCAGGAATTGAAATAATCGGAGTGGCAACCATTGCTATAGGCAGCATTTATGCCATTTTCCGCTTTTTAAATATTTCCCGAAAAGCCGAACATACTTACACCCGACTGCGCCTGGAGCTTGGGAAAGCCATTTTGCTGGGGCTGGAGTTTTTGGTGGCCGCTGATATTATAGCAACTGTTTCGGCCGATGCTACCCTGAACAGGGTGCTGGTACTGGGGCTTGTGGTGCTGATCAGGACTTTCCTGAGCATAACCCTGCAGGTAGAGCTTGAAGGCAAATTCCCCTGGCAGAAAAAAACCCTGCCCGATTAGGCAAGGTTGAAATGTTGGGCTCTTGCTCTGATAAGAATCTTAAAAGAAACACCTATTCGGTCCATCCTTCCTCATCATCCAGCTGGTCATCAGCGTCAGCCAGCATGAGAAACTCCTCATGAAAGATGGTTTTCTGAATCTCGTTGACCAGCCAGGAGATATCCCTGTTGGTGTTGTTGAGCAGAATCAGGGTGGCATGATCATCGACATAACGCTTCATCGAATTGCGAAAGCCGTTCCAGCGGCCCGGGTGATGCACGATGCGGCGATCCATGAAGGTTTGCAGCCTCCATCCGTGGCCATAATTTACCACATTGTTGTTGCGCAGGCGTGCCGGCTCAAAAGCCTCCTGCCACACATGAGCAGGCAGCAGGGCATTGTTGTAAATGGCCTGATCCCATTTGTACAGGTCGATGGCATTGGAGTAAATTCCTTTATCACCAAACACCCCATCATGGTCAACATCAGGAATAATAATGGG
>JAWOCF010000170.1:0-10200 GCA_046483935.1 Bacteroidales bacterium
GTAGGTATCGGGGTGGCCGAGGGTTCAGGACTTTTTACTGTAATGATCCGTTCGCTGGTATTAAGCTCACCCCCGAAATTGATCACCGGTGCTATCGTGCTGGCCGGCCTGGTCTCGCACCTGGCCTCCGAGGCTGGTTATGTAGTGCTGATTCCCCTGGGAGCAATGATCTTTCATGCCCTGGGCAGGCACCCCATGGCAGGGCTGGCAGCAGCCTTCTGCGGGGTAAGTGGTGGCTTTGGGGCCAACTTCTTTATCGGCTCCATCGACCCCATCCTGGCTGGTATCAGTGAATCTGCCGCGCAAATGATCATGCCCGACATGACGGTAAACCCTGCTGTCAACTATTACTTCATGTTCTTTTCTGCCTTCCTGGTAGTGATAGCAGGCACCTGGGTTACCGAGAAAATCGTGGAACCCCGTCTGGGAAAATATACCGGATCGACTTCCAAGGTAGCCATCGAGCAACTTACCCCAGATGAGAAAAAAGGACTGCGCTGGGCAGGATATGGCTTGCTGGTCACTCTGGCCTTACTGGCCCTGACTGTTGTTCCTACCTGGGGCATCCTCCGAAATCCCGAGACAGGCGAAATCCTGAACTCTCCCTTCTTTAGCGGCATTATCATTGCCATTCTGCTGATGTTCTTTATTCCCGGGCTGATTTACGGCATTGTGGTTGGCACCATCCGCAGCGACAAGCATGTGGCCAAGCACATCTCCCAGTCAATGGCAGGCATGGGCTCATATATTGTGCTGGTGTTTTTTGCTGCCCAGTTTGTATATTTTTTCAACTACAGCAACCTGGGCATCATCGTGGCCATCAATGGGGCACAGGGGCTGCAAAGCATCGGCCTTACGGGGATCAACCTGATTGTTGCGTTTGTGTTCCTGTCTGCGTTCATCAACATGTTTATGGGCAGTGCCTCGGCCAAATGGGCCATCATGGCACCCATCTTTATTCCCATGCTCATGCTTATCGACCCGCCTTATCATCCGGGTCTTACCCAGGCAGCTTTCCGTATTGGCGATTCGGTAACCAACCTGATCACTCCCATGATGAGTTACTTTGCCCTGATTGTCACCTTCGCCCAGAAGTATGATGAGAAATATGGCATTGGCACCATCATCTCCACCATGATCCCGTATACGGTGGTACTTACCGTATTATGGCTGATTGCGCTGGTTGTATGGATGTTACTGGGCATTCCGCTGGGCCCTGATGGTCCCATCTATATTCCATCATGATCCTGTAGTAAATAATCCCCTTCAGGAAGCCTCAGGAGCCACACAAGGCCTTTTCTTCCCAAGGGCAATGCTGGAGGATCACTCAAAAAGGGTGCTTCAAATGGGGCCTTAAAACCCCTCACAGAACAGTTAATAATAAAAAAACCGCCCCCATTTCCGGGGCGGTTTTTTTTTGCCAGACAACAGCATTCTGAGGCGATTCATTATCCATCAGTCGCCTCTCAGGATATGGCTTACGTACCGTTCCTCTGCCTGTTTTTCCGTCCAGGTAAGATATCCGCTTTGGCGCACCTTGTCAAGCAGCGGAGCAGGCAATAAGGGAGTAACCAATAAGTACAGCTGCCCGGAGGGCAGTTTCTCAAGATCGTTCATGATCTGCGACAAGGGCATGTTCCCCGAGCGGATAACCTGGCTGGCATCATATTGCTGATGCACAGGTTGCTGTTGCAGCCATTGGGGGTGGGGACCCATATAATCCTGTTGGTGATTCTCATCCAGCTCCAGGGCAGGCAACCCGGCAATCACCCGCAGGCGGCTCACCAGATCACTGGCGGGGATGCCTGCAATGGCGGCGGCCTGCTTCAACGAAGTAACCCGGGCAATCGTTTTACGCAATACAGGATTTTTAAGCTTTTTAAACTCAGGAGCAATCTCCATTAAAGGATGCTCCAGTTCAGGATAGTCATCCAGAAGCCGGGCAATGCGGGTATCAACATTTATATCTGCCCGGGGCATTATTCTGCTTTTTTATAACTGAGCAACCGTTGTTCTCCTTCCAGCTTCCGGGCTTCAGTAAGATCCTGCGACACCTCGAGGGTACCCAGGTACTCCCCTTGCGGGCTGCGCATGGCAAAGTATTCGATCAGGATAAAGCGGCCCCCCATCTGGATCCAGAAAGAAGCCACTTCCTGCTTGCCGCTTTTAAAGTCTTCCAAAATGGTCTCCACCACATCCACACTCGAAGGAGGATGGCACAGCCGCACATCGCGCCCCAGAATGGCCCGGTTGCGGTCAAAGATCCGGTGTTTGCCCTGCGAAAAGTACTTCACCTTGTCGTCACGTCCCACGTAAGTCATATCTACCGGAAGTATATTCAGCAAGGCGGTCAGTTCCTGAACGCTGAACCGGCCGCTGGGAAGCTGTATCTCTCCCTCCACCCTGTCCTCCGGCTTTTTTTCATCATCAATGCCGGCTTCAGGCTTCCATTCTACCTGGGGATCGTACAGGCAGAAGCCGATTTCCAGGGTCTGCTTATAAATCTCCCACCAATCCAGCTCCGTGAGCTTATCCATGCTCATGGGAATCAGAATCTCATCCTCTTTCATGGTCATATCCTCTACCGCCTGGCTGGCAGGCCTCAACACCATTTCAGTGAGCGATTGTAATTCCTCCGCTGTAATGCTGCCCGAAGCATTCAATCCCTCCAGGGCTGCCTTCAGCAGTTCGCGGGTTTCATCGTGTTTGCCCCACATCACTTTGGGAGGGCCGGTAATTTCATAACGTTCCAGGTAAGGAAACAACAGGTTCTCCTTGCGCCGGTAGTGCTTGTCAACATCCATCAGGGCATTGAAACGTTGCTTCAGGGCCATCATCATGGAAGGCACCCCGGGGTCTTCAATCCCCTTGATTTCATCATATAACCCGTTGAGCTCCCTGACCACCTTTACCAGCTCCTGGTTCTCTTTCATAAAGGTATCGGCAGGATGCCCCGGAGGGATGATCCTCATTCCTGAAAGATCTACCTTTCCTTCCAGCACACTGGTATGTATATCGCACAGGCGCAGCACCTCTTCTTCGGGCAGGCCCTCATTGATCAGCTCCTGCTCCACCTCCACAACCTCTCCATAGGGGATGCTCCTGAGCAGTTCCTGAAGCCTTCCTTTCACCACTTCAGGGGCCTCGCCCTGATGCAATTCAAGGATCATATGCTTTAACAAAGCTTTTCTTTTTTCTGAATTGTTGATCAGTTCACTCATGATGTTTCTTTTTTCAATGGTTACAACAAATCAAAATCATGTTTATTGATTATTTGTATAAAATTCGTTATCTTTGATGTAACTTACAAACAAGCTAATGCTAATTTAAACATAAAAATTCGATCCATGAAAACCCTGATAAAAATATTTCCCTTCGCGATGTTGCTGGTTCTTGTCTCATGCAGTTCGCAGCGTCAGATGGCCAGCCGCCTGGAAGGTGAATGGGTGATTGACAGCTACAAGACCATGATGAACAATGGCAGCACCACCACCCTGGAGAATGCAGGCACCATCATCTTCCGGCCCAATGGCAGGGGCAGCCAGACATTCACCAATGCCATCGCACAGATGGATGCTGAGAATACCGGTGATTTTCGATGGGAAAATGAATCTGGCGTCGTCTTTATCACAGGCGATAATGCCGACTACCGCAAGGCATGGATCGTGATAGACTCCAGCCGCAACAGCCAGCACTGGCGCTCTACCGACAGCCGGGGCAATGTGCAGATCATGCAGCTGGAAAGAAAAGAAGAAGAAGAAGAGTAATCAGAACAGGGCCTTACATCTTCTCGGGCACCTGGATGCCCAGCAGCCCCATGGCATTCCTGATGGTTTGTGACGTCAGCTCCGAGAGCTTGAGCCTGAAGTCACTGATACGCGCTTCGGGCTCATTGAGCACCGAATGCTCATGATAAAACTGGTTGTACTCCTTGCTTAACTCAAAAGCATAATTGGCGATCTGTGCAGGACTCAGTTCGGCAGCCGCCTCCTCCACAATACGTGGAAAATCGTACAGCACCTTCAGCAGGCTCACCTCCCTGGGAAACATTTCCTGCGGTTTCATCTGCAGCACAATCCCTTCCAGGCGCTGCTGCCCTGCCGTACGCAGCATGGAGCGGATCCGTGCATGGGTATATTGTATGAACGGGCCGGTATGCCCGTTGAAATCTATGGATTCAGCCGGGTTGAACAACATGTTCTTTTTGGGGTCCACTTTCAGGATAAAGTACTTCAAGGCTCCCAGCCCGATCATTTCGTAGAGTTCCTTTTTCCGGGCTTCATCAAAATCACGGGTCTTACCCAACTCCTCAGTAGTGCGACGGGCCGTTTCCACCATTTCATCCATCAGGTCGTCGGCATCTACCACGGTGCCTTCCCGCGACTTCATTTTGCCCTCCGGCAGCTCTACCATTCCATAGCTCAGGTGGTAAACATGACCCGCAAAGGGTTTGTCAAGTTTTTTAAGCACCTTGGCCAGCACATCAAAGTGATAATTCTGTTCGTTGCCCACCACATAGACCATCTTCTGTGGCTGAAAATCATCGTAGCGCAGCTGGGCGGTACCCAGATCCTGGGTCATATATACCGAGGTGCCATCAGAACGCAGCAGCAGTTTCTCATCCAGGTTGTACTGCGAAAGATCCACCCATACCGAGCCATCTTCCTTTCGCCCGAAGGCCCCTTTTTCCAACCCTTCCTGCACGATTTCCTTGCCCAGCAAATAGGTTTGCGATTCATAATAGATCTTGTCGAAATCTACACCCAGCCGTTTGTAGGTAACATCAAACCCTTCATAAACCCAACCATTCATCAGGTTCCATACCTTCAGGGTATCAGGGTCACGCTGTTCCCATTTGCGCAGCAGTTGCTGGGCATCCAGCATCAGGGGGGCCGTTTTACGGGCTGTTTCCTCATCCACCCCAAGGCGGGCCATCATGTCTTTAACCTGTGCGCGCAGCTCCGTTTCAAAACGTACATAATAATCACCCACCAGCTTGTCGCCTTTCATGCCCGACGATTCGGGAGTCTGTCCGTTGCCGTAGCGCATCCATGCAAGCATCGACTTACAGATGTGAATGCCCCGGTCATTCACCAGGTTCACCTTCACCACTTTCTGTCCGCTGGCTTCCAGCAACCGGGCCACGGAATACCCCAGCAGGTTGTTGCGGATGTGCCCCAGATGCAAGGGCTTGTTGGTATTGGGCGATGAATATTCCACCACAACGGGGGCTTCTTCATGGTGATTCCTGAATCCAAAGGTGGGGTTACCCATTTGTGCCTTTAGAAAGTCCAGCCAGAAGCCGGGAGCAAGCACCAGGTTCAGGAATCCTTTAATCACATTAAAATCCAGCACTTCTTCCACGCGCTCTTTGAGGGCTTCACCAAGCAGCTGAGCGGTTTGCTCAGGCGAACGACGTGCCACCTTAACATAGGGAAATACCACGATAGTAAAATCACCGGTAAATTCCTTCCGGGTTTTCTGGATCGAAACACCCGAGGCCGGCACGGGTTGCCCGAATTGCTCTTCGATGATAGTGGCCACTTCCCGGGCAATTTTCTCTTCAATCTTCATCCTGTTGCTGGTTTTTTGATTACAGCCGCAAATTTACAAAGATTACACGGATTAACTTTCATCGCCCGCTATTTGGCCAAAGCAGGATGATCAGTTTTTTGAGTTTCAAAATTAAGAATCACTTCCTTTGGCCACTCTTCCTTGTACAATAATCGTACAATAAGTGTACGCTTACGAACGAATCACCAAACCTCGCCGCCTCACGAACCAATACCCTTCATTATTTAATTTGCTGTTTTACAACTCGTTACAATCTATTGCATATATTTTGATAAAGAATAGGAAAATACGATGGTTATTCATCCAAACCTTTTCAGCCATGAAAACAATCTGGTTTCTTTTTTTCACTTTATTATACCTTCATCCTACTGTGGCCCAGCAGGACTTTACAAAAAAGATTCAGGCCCAATCAGGACAAACCCTGAAAATGCAACTCTCTTCCGGGGCCAGTGTGAATATCTACACCTGGCCGGAGCAATCGGTGGAAGCACAAATCAAGATCATTAAGTGCCAGGGCGGAGAATGTGAGGTTTCATTGGAAGCCACTGAATACGGTGCACTGCTCAAGTCGCAGGTCGATCATCGTGCAGGAAGTTCAACCTCCACCAGCATTAAAATCGATGTGTGGCTGCCCAATGATTTTGATGTGGAAATCACTTCAGCCGGAGGAGCCATCACCGCCACCGGCCTGAATGGCAGCCTGACCGGACGCTGCGGTGGCGGCAACCTGAAAATTAACGACATGAACGGCAAGGTGGCTTTCAATACCGGGGGCGGCGCAATCACCATCGACAGGGGTCATTTACAGGCCTCCCTGGCAACGGGTGGGGGAAATATTGAAATAAACAATGCGTATGTTAAAGGGAAATTGAGTACCGGAGGCGGCAACATAAAAGCTTCAGGGATTTACATCTTTTCGCCCGGCGATAATGAACCATCAAAAGGGATTTTGTCGATGAGTACCGGAGCTGGGAGCATTCAGGTAGGAATGGCACATGATTCCAATCCTGAAACAATGGATATGCAATTAAATACCGGCTCAGGAAAAGTTACTGTTGAGATTCCCAACACAATGGATCCCATGGTAGATATTGAAATGGCCTACACCAGGAAATTCCTGCGCCAGGAAATAAAAAGTGATATAGTGCTTGAAACAGAAGAGACCCAGCAATGGGACGCGCGCTACGGCACCCCCCGCCGCTACGTCTACGGCAAATCGGTAGCCGGCAACCAGGGGCAAAGCATTACCATCCGCAACATCAATGGCGATGTGGTGATCCGCAAATATTGAGCAAAGCATTCACGGGTGGTCCAAAAAATAAAAAACCCAAAGATTCTCTGATTGGTAAGGCTTTATCTGTTCCGGACAGTAAAAATATTTACTGTCCGGAAAAAATATTTTTGCTATTTCTTGGAAAAAATGGTTAAACAACTAATTTTGTGAAGTCATCTTTGAAAGTCCAATTGAATACAAACCATAATTCCAAAATCATCTTGTATGCATAAACAAAGGAAGAATGTAATCATTATCGGAGCCGCCGGAAGGGATTTTCACAACTTCAACACCTACTACCGGAAGGATGAGAACCACAATGTAGTGGCTTTTACAGCCGCACAGATCCCCGACATCGATGGTCGGAAATATCCGGCAGAACTGGCCGGAGAGATGTATCCCGAAGGCATTCCAATCTACACCCAGGAAGAACTGCCCAGGCTGATCAAAGAATTGGATGTAGACATATGTGCATTTTCCTATAGCGATGTTTCCTATCAGCAGGTCATGGCTGTTAGTGCCATCGTGAATGCAGCAGGAGCTGATTTTCTGCTGATCGGCCCACGCGAGACCATGGTAAAAAGCACCAAACCGGTCATCGCCGTTGGGGCGGTACGTACAGGTTGCGGCAAGAGCCAGACCTCACGCCGGGTCATTGAGGTATTGATGAATCATGGCATCAAAGTGGTGGCCATCCGCCACCCCATGCCTTATGGCGACCTGGTAGCACAGAAGGTACAACGCTTCTCTACCATCGAAGACCTCAAGAAACACAAATGTACCATTGAAGAAATGGAAGAATACGAGCCCCATGTGGTTCGTGGCAATGTGATTTATGCAGGCGTCGATTATGAAGCCATTGTGCGGGAAGCAGAAAAAGAAGCTGACGTGATCCTGTGGGATGGTGGAAACAATGACTTCCCCTTCTACAAGCCCGATCTTACCATTACAGTGGTTGACCCGCACCGCCCGGGCCATGAACTGAATTACTATCCCGGAGAGGTCACCCTGCGTCTGGCCGACATTGTGGTGATCAACAAAATGGATAGTGCAGGACCCGAAGGCATTCAGATCGTTCGCGACAACATTGCCAAAGTAAATCCTGATGCCATTGTGGTTGATGGTGCTTCACCCCTTACGGTTGACAAGCCGGAGCTGATTAAAGGCAAACGGGTGCTGGTTGTGGAAGATGGCCCCACCCTGACTCACGGACACATGCAGATCGGTGCCGGCACGGTAGCCGCCCGTAAATTTGGTGCTGCCGAACTGGTAGATCCCAGACCCTTCGTGGTAGGTCGATTGGCCGAAACCTTCCAGATTTATCCCAACATCGGCACCTTGCTGCCAGCCATGGGATATGGTGATGAACAAATTGCCGACCTGGAAAAAACCATCAACAACACCGATTGCGATGCCGTAGTGATTGCTACCCCCATCGATCTGAGCCGTCTGATCAAGATCAACAAGCCCACGGTAAAGGTAGATTACGAACTGCAGGAAATCGGAAAACCAAATCTCTGTGATCTGGTCTGCGACTTTCTGAAAGAAAAGCAACTGGTTCGCAGCGACTGCGGTTGCAAATAATTTCTTTAGGGGCTTCGGCCCCTTTTTTTTTGCCTCTTTTGAACAGAAACATCTTTTTTTTGACTGTATAATCAACTTTAAACTTTTAACCCAATGAAAAACAAAAGTCTCGTTTCCATTAACGATTATACCCGCGAGGAACAGCTGCGTGTGCTGGAGGTGGCCCGTGAATTCGAAGCCAGGCCTGTACAAAATATCCTGCAGGATTATGTGGTGGCCTCCCTGTTCTTCGAACCGTCCACGCGCACCCGCCTGAGCTTCGAAAGCGCCGCCAACCGCCTGGGCGCGAAAGTGATCGGCTTCTCGGAAGCCAGCAACACCAGCGTCAAAAAAGGGGAATCCCTGCGCGATACCATCCTGACCATTGCCAACTATTCCGATCTGATCGTGATGCGCAATCCCGTGGAGGGCAGCGCCCGTTTCGCTTCGGAAGTATCTACAGTGCCTGTGATCAATGCCGGCGACGGGGCCAATCAGCATCCTACCCAGACCCTGCTGGATCTTTACAGCATCCAGAAAACACAAGGCACCCTCGACAACCTGCATGTCACTTTCGTAGGTGACCTCAAGCATGGTCGCACGGTGCACTCCCTGGTGATCGCCCTGTGCAATTTCAATACTACCTTCCACCTGGTATCCCCCCAGGAACTCAAGCTACCCAGCTCGGTGAAAATGCATATCAAAGAGAAAAACCTTTCCTATCATCAGTATACCAACATGGAAGAGGTGATCCCTGGTTCGGATGTGCTTTACATGACCCGCATTCAACGCGAGCGTTTCTCCGATCCCCTGGAGTTTGAGAGAATCAAGGATTCTTTTAACCTGCACAAGGACATGATCACCAACACCAAAGACAACTTTAAAGTGATGCATCCCCTGCCCCGGGTCAATGAAATCGACATTAATGTTGATGGCACCTCCAAAGCCTACTATTTCCAGCAGGCCCTCAACGGGGTATATGTCAGGCAGGCCCTCATGTGTCTGATCCTGGGTATTCGGTAATAATAACAGAACTTATATAAAACAAGACGCCATGAGTGAAAAAATCAAAGAACTGAAAGTATCGGCCATCGAGAATGGCACGGTCATCGACCATATTCCTTCCAATGCTGTGTTCCACGTGATCCGGATCCTGGGGCTGGAAACTTTTGAAGATATGGTGCTTTTTGCCACCAACCTGGAAAGCAAGAAATATGGCACCAAAGGAATGATCAAGGTAAGCAACAAGTTTTTTCAGCCCGAGGAACTCAACAAGATCGCCCTGGTAGCGCCCCATGCCTCTATTATCGAAATCCGCGATTTTCAGGTGAGCAATAAAATGCAGGTTGAAATTCCCCAAAAAGTAACCGGCATTGTGAAATGCTTTAACCCCAACTGCGTGACCAACCTGGAGCAGGTGATCACCCGCTTTACAGTGGTCGATACTGAAGACCTGAGGCTCAAATGCCATTACTGCGAAAAAATCACCCGCAAAAGCAATATTGCCTTTAAGTAATCAACCCCACACATGCCTTGCCTGGCGGCAATTACAGGACAATCTCTTTCCTGTAATTGCTGTCCGGGCATTTTTTACGCTGAAGATATTTGTCATTTTCTATTTTTACCTGAAAAAGAGAAAACACAAAGAACAAACATAATCCGTATTTCCAAAATTCATTACTTTTACCAACAGGCACTGCCCCTGGCAGGTAGTTATATCTTTATTTCTTTACAAACACACCATTCATATTGCAACTATGAAAAATTTAAAGTATTTATTTGTCCTGGCA
>JAWOCF010000250.1:0-6965 GCA_046483935.1 Bacteroidales bacterium
ATGGCCACCGGCATGATGACCCCCGAGGGCTTCTTCAGCCAGCTGTATGGCGATACCAACCTGGAAGCCAATCCAGCCAACGGAGGCCGTATGATGAACAACCATTTTGCCACCCGTAGCCTGGATGAAAACGGCCAATGGAAAGAACTGGTGAAACAGAAGAACTCCTCGCCCGACATCAGCCCCACGGCTGGCCAGATGCCCCGTCTGCTCGGGCTGGCGGCAGCCTCAAAGGTATACCGCGCCCTGCATAAGGATCTGCAACACCTCAGCCACCTGAGCAACAAAGGCAATGAGGTAGCCTTCGGCACCATCGGGGATGCCAGCACCAGCGAAGGCCATTTCTTTGAAACATTGAATGCTGCTGCGGTCATGAAGGTGCCAATGGCACTATCTGTATGGGATGACGGCTATGGCATCAGCGTGCCTATCGAATTTCAGACCGCCAGGGGAAGCATCTCCATGGCCCTTAAAGGCTTTGAGCGCGAAAAACCTGGTGAGGCTGGCATCGTGATCTTCACCGAAAAAGCATGGAACTATCCCGGGTTGCTTGAGATGTACCGCAAGGGCATCGAGCTCTGCCGCAAAGAACATGTGCCGGTGTTGTTTCATGTTACCCAGGTCACTCAGCCCCAGGGCCATTCAACCAGCGGCTCGCACGAACGCTATAAAGATCAGGAGCGCCTGCAATGGGAGAAGGATTATGACTGCAACCGCCAGATGCGCCTGTGGATCATTGAAGAAAAAATTGCCGGGGAGGCCCGCCTGGATGAGATTGAAAAAGAAGCGGCCACACAGGCACGCCAGGCACGCAGAAAGTCATGGGATGGGTTCCAGAAACCCATCCTGGCAAAACGTGAAAAATTAAACCAGGTGGTAGACCTGAAAGATTGTCACTGCCGTCAAACGGTTCAGATAGAAGCCTTGCTCAAAGAAATGAACCATCAGGAGGAGCCCATCCGGATGGATATTGTTGCCACGGCCAAAAAGATCCTGCGGCTGATCTGTCATGACTGTTCGGGCGAGCAGTCGATGAAGGAAAGGGTGACCCGCTGGCTGCAACACGAAAACGAAGAAAGTCACAGCCTCTACAACTCCCACCTGTACAGCGAGACCCAATGGTCGGCATTAAAAGTCAAGGCGGTGGCACCCACTTATCAGGATGATGCCCCCATGGTCAACGGGCGCGAGATCCTGGTGAAGAATTACGACCACCTGTTCAGCAAATACCCCGAGGCCCTGATCTTCGGGGAAGATGTAGGACGTATCGGGGGCGTGAACCAGACCCTTGAAGGGCTGCAGAAGAAATACGGGGCCACCCGCATCGGCGATACGGGCATCCGCGAGGCCACCATTATAGGGCAAGGCCTGGGAATGGCCCTGCGGGGCCTGCGCCCCATTGCCGAGATCCAGTATTTCGACTATGTGCTATATGGCTTGCAAGTGATCAGCGATGACCTGGCCACCCTGCGATACCGCACCGTGGGCGGCCAGAAAGCACCCCTGATCATCAGTACCCGGGGCCACCGCCTGGAAGGCATCTGGCACTCGGGCAGCCCCCTGAGCATGGTAATCAACTCCATCCGTGGGGTGCATGTGCTGGTGCCCCGCGACATGACCCGGGCAGCAGGATTTTATAATACCATGATGCAAAGCGACGATCCCGCCCTGATCATCGAGCCACTGAATGCCTACCGGCTCAAGGAGCCCCTGCCATCAAATATCGGGGAGTTCACCACGCCTCTTGGAGAACCTGAGATATTGCGCGAAGGCACCGACATCACCCTGGTGACCTATGGCTCCTGCGTGCGTATTGCCCAGGATGCCATCGAACAACTCAATGAGTTCGACATCTCTGTCGAGCTGATCGATGTCCAGTCGTTGCTGCCGTTCGATATCAATCACACCATCGTAGAGTCGCTGAAGAAAACCAACAAGATCGTATTCTTTGATGAAGACGTACCCGGTGGCGCCACCTCCTTTATGATGCAGAAGGTGCTGGAAGAACAGAAAGGATACCGCTACCTGGATGCCGGCCCTGCCACGGTGACGGCCCGCGAGCATCGTGCTGCCTATAGCACCGATGGGGATTATTTTTCCAACCCCAATGCCGAAGATGTCTTCGACACCATCTATTCGATCATGCACGAGTACAACCCAAAAAGGTATACTGCACTGATTGAATGAACCTTACATTTTAACGATTGTTATACATTTGTTTAAAAAATAAGCAATACCTTTGCCCTCTTTTAAAGAACCAGCAAAGCAGATAATTTTTGCCGGTTCTCTTTCCAATAACTGTTTCGCTATTGGAATAAACAAAATGTATTAAAAGTCACAGGAATGAAATTGTCGCAACCTGATCTGCTGGATGGCAAACAATTATACTATAGTTTTCTTGCCGGGTCGTATAATGTTTTTGAGAATCAAAAACTACTGAACCAGATCAATGTATTTCCGGTTCCCGATGCCGATACCGGCACCAACCTGGCATCTACCTTTCGGTCGATCGTCGAAAACACCGTGCCAAGCTCCAACATCAAGCAGACTTCTGTTGCCATTGCCGAGGCAGCCCTCACCGGGGCCAGGGGCAACAGCGGCATCATCATCGCACAGTTTCTTTATGGCTTCAGCAACGAGATGCAGGATGCCGAACATATCACCCTGAAGGACTTTGCCCTTAGCATGAAAAAAGCGGTTGAATATGCCTACCAGGCCATTTCCAACCCCATCGAAGGCACCATCATTACGGTATTGCGCGAGTGGGCTGAGTTCATCTTCATGCTTCATGAAAAGTTTGAGAGCTTCGAACAACTGCTCAGGGAATCGCTCCTGAAAGCCCAGGAATCACTGGCCCTGACCCCCGAAAAATTAAAAATCCTTGCCACCTCCAACGTGGTAGATGCCGGAGCCAAAGGGTTCGTGCTCTTTCTGGAAGGCATCTCACAATTTTTCCAGAAGGGCACCCTGAAAAAAATCCTCAGCTTCTCATCATTAGGTTTAGGCAGCACCGATGTAATCACCGGGTCGCACGAGAACACGAAATTCCGCTATTGTACCGAAGCCTTGGTATCACTGCACCAACCCGAACATGAGGCCCTGAAGCAGACGCTGGAAACCATGGGCGACTCACTGGTGATGGCAGGGCCCGACAAGAGGATGCGCATCCACATTCATACCAACGAGCCGGCCGAGGTGTTTGCCCTGATCACACAACAGGGCCGCGTCATCTCGCAGAAGGTCGACGACATGCACAAGCAGAATGAGATTGCCCGCAACCGCAAATACAAGATCGCACTGGTGATCGACTCCACCTGCGACCTGCCCCGCGAGCTGATCGACAAGTACCAGATCCACGTGGTGCCTCTGAATGTTTTCTTTGGCGAGCAACAGTTTCTCGACCGGCTGACCATCACCCAGGAAAAGTTTTTCCACCTGCTTGAACATTCGCCCGAATACCCCACATCCTCGCAGCCCTCGCTGAAAGACCTGACCAACACCTTCAACTACCTCTCAACCAACTACGACTCAGTCATTGCCCTGCACCTTTCCGAAAAGCTGAGCGGCACCTATGCCAACAGCCTGAGCGCGGCCCGTACCATCGCGCAGCAAACCGGCAAACGCATTGATGTGATCAACACCCGGGCCCTGAGCGGCACCTTTGGGTTGCTGGCCCTGCGTACGGCACAGGCCATTGAGCAGGGATGGGAACAAGACAGGATCGTTCAGGAGATTGACAGCTGGATCGATCACTCGCGCGTGCTGGTGGGCATCCAGTCGCTCGACTCATTCATTAAAGGCGGGCGGGTATCGGCCTCCCGGGGCTTCATCGGCAAGCTGCTTGGCCTGCGCCCCATCGTCACCATGGACAAGCAAGGGTATGCCACCCTGCTGAGTAAAACCTTCAGCCAGAAAGGCAGCCTGAAAAAGATCATGAAACTCATCAGGAAAGACCTCCACCAGAAGCCCCTCTGGAAATACAGCATCACCCACTCCTACAGCCCCGACACCGCCCAATGGTTTGCCGGGGAGATGGAACAACTCACCGGCCAGAAACCCGAATATGTTATGGAGCTGTCGCCTGTGGTGGCCATCAGCGTGGGCAAAGGCAGCGTGGCGGTGTCGGTGATGAGAGAAGGATTAGCAGATTAGCAGATTTGAGGATTAGCAGATTGAACGATCTGGTCAACCTGCCAACCTTATGCTCATTTTTGATTATGAGTTTAGTTTTTGATACCTTTGGATAAACACCCCTAAGTACAAATCACCATGCTAAAAAAATCCAGGGTCATTGAAACGATTGAAAAGTTTCCCGAAGCTTTTACAATCGATGAGCTGATTGAGAAGCTTATTTTTCTGGAAAAGGTGGAACAAGGTATCCAGCAATCCAAAAAAGGAGAAGTGATTTCCGAAGAGGCGCTGGATAAAGAGATTCAAAAATGGTTCAGATAAACTGGACGCTCAGGGCCCGTGATGATCTGAAGAATATTGCAGAATATATTTCAAGGGATTCTTTAAAATATGCAAAACTTCAAATCATAAAAATCCGCACCAGAACAAAGCTACTGGAAAATCATCTGTATGCAGGAAAGGTTGTCCCCGAAATAAACCGGCCGGAAATAAGAGAACTTATCGAAGGGAATTTTCGGATCATATACCGGATTGTCAGTCAGGATCATGTCGACATCCTGACCATCCATCACGCCTCAAGAGATTTGATAAGATTCTAGTGTAGCCTTCCAAAGGGGCATTACCCGGTGAGCCTGTCGAAACCATCAACAGAGCCCTCCCCTGTCACTTCGACAAGCTCAGCGACCGACCAGTAACCAGGCAACTATCCAGCACCCGGTGGTTGAGCCTGCCGAAACCACCACTTCCCAAAGCCCACTCCTCCCCCACTCAAATTCACATCAAATTCGCACTAAATTCGCATCAAAGTCACATCAAATTCAGTCATGACTGAGTTTGAACTGAATTTGTACTGAGTTTGTACTGAGTTTGAACTGAGTTTGATCAGGCGAGGGTATAACCAAAAACAGTGGAGAGGTGAAGAAGAAATTGATTCGCAGATTCACAGATTAGCGGATCAGCCGGTTCAAGTTTCAGGACTAAGAGGTTTTAAATTAGCAGTTTAGAATGCTCAGCCCAAAAACAGCAGAGGGTAGAAACGCTTCATCACGTCTCTACCCTCCCTTAAAATATAACAATCAGCCAATTCTCAAATCCCAAAATCTGCCAATCTGCTAATCCGCTAATCCGCTAATCTGCTAATCTGCTAATCAATAATTCTCTTTCCACTCCTCGAAGTAGGCCTGTGGGTGGCGGCAGGTGGGGCAGTTTTTGAGGGCTTTTTCGCCTTCGTGGATGTACCCGCACTTGCGGCAATACCATTTGATCTTTTCAGGCCGCTGGAACACGCTATCGTCCAGGAGGCGTTGGCGCAGCTTGCGGTATCTTTCCTCATGGTTTTTCTCGGCGGCGGCAATCATCCTGAAGGTAGTGGCCACTTTGGGAAAGCCTTCTTCCTGTGCGATGCGCGAAAACTCAGGGTACAGCAGTGTCCATTCTTCGTTTTCGCCATCGGCGGCATGCAGCAGGTTCTGTTCGGTGGTTTCGACCTTGCCTGCGGGATAGCTGGCGGTGATCTCTACCATGCCCCCTTCCAGGTGGCCATAAAACATTTTGGCATGCATCATTTCCTGTTCGGCGGTTTCAATAAAGTAGCCTGCAATCTGCTCGTAGCCTTCTTCGCGGGCCACCTTGGCATACATCTGGTACCGGCGTGCTGCCTGCGACTCGCCGGCAAAGGCTTTCAGCAAATTCTTCTCAGTAGCGGTTCCTTTAATACTTTTTTCTTCCATGATTATCTTTTATGGTTAAGGTTGAATGACTTGTCATGTGGTGATGGATTGCTTTTCCACCCTGGCACCGGCAAAAATAATCCAAATATTCTCAAAAGCAACATTTCCGGAGCTGAATCAGGCAGTGGAATGCCTAATTTATAATGGGTAAAAATAACCGGCAGGGCCCCTCACCCTGATAGGCGAAACGGCCCTGCCGGAAAAATGTGCTGCCGGTAAAAGCAGAAAAAGGTCTTTAGTCCCTGAACAGGGTCTGTGAGCGATCGGGGCCGGTGCTGACAATCCACACGGGCACCCCGGTATATTGCTCGATGGCTTCCACATAACGATGCAGGGTGGCAGGCAGCTCGTCGTACGAGGCAGGCTCCCGCAGGTCGGTGCCCCAGCCTTCGAACTCCTGATATACGGGGGTGAGTTCCTCAGGATTGTAGCCTGTGGGCAGGTGGTCGATCTGGCGGCCCTGGTACTGGTAGGCGGTGCATACTTTAATTTTGCCGAACACACTGAGCACGTCGGCTTTGGTCATGATCAGGCGGGTCACGCCGTTAATCATCACCGAATACTTCAGGGCAGGCAGGTCGAGCCAGCCACAGCGGCGTGGCCTGCCGGTGGTAGAACCGAATTCGTTGCCGGCCTTGCGCATCAGCTCCCCGTCGTGGTCGAACAGCTCGGTGGTGAAGGGACCACTGCCCACGCGGGTACAGTAGGCCTTGAAGATGCCGTACACCTCGCCGATGCGCGAGGGGGCTAGTCCCAGTCCGGTGCAGGCGCCTGCGGCGATGGTGCTCGAAGAGGTGACAAAAGGATAGGAGCCGAAGTCGATATCAAGCAGGGAGCCTTGTGCTCCTTCAGCCAATACTTTGGTGCCCTGTTCCAGGGCCTGGTTGACGAACCACTCGCTCTCGATCATGGGCAGCTGGCGGATCATCTCCAGGCTCTGCATCCATTGCTTTTCGTAGGCTTCGAACGACATGCCCTCGGGGGTGAAGTCGGCCGGGGAAAAGTTCAGTGCCTTGACCAGCCTGAGGTGACTGTCTTTCAGCTGCTGGTATTTCATGGCGAAATCAGGCTGCATGGCATCGCCCATGCGCAGGCCTGTGCGTG
>JAWOCF010000285.1:0-3041 GCA_046483935.1 Bacteroidales bacterium
TGCCTCTTTCATTCAGGCCCAGGGCCTGAAATTCACGGGAGGCCAGCATGACAGCCCATAATGAGAAGACAAAGGGAAGGCTCAGGTGGGGCAGGGCATACTTGCCGATGACACCCTCCAGTGAAATGGAAAGAAACAGGGTGAGAACAGCCGCCAGAATCACCAGCAGCACCAACAGCATGCCAGGTTGAAAATAGATGCCCATGCCCAGCCCCACCAGCAGGGCATTGAAACCATAATATCCCTGGTGGATTTTGAACTTGTCGAAGCCCATCCAGTGAGCCAGTCCTGTGGTAATAATCACACTCAACAGGCCGGTGAGCCCGGTATAGAAATCCACGAAGGTGATCACCAGCAGGATGATGGCAAAAGCCTTTTGATCGGAAAAGAACACCTGGGAATACCCGTTGAGGATGCTCTTCAAATACCATCTGATGGTGTTGTCTTCTCTCATGATTCTGACCGGGGTAGTTTAAATTTTCAGATGACCAGGCAACCTCTCATGCTGGTTCAGGCTATCCAGGTTCTCTGGCTGACGGATCAGGTGTGGAGTGCCCTGCTGGTCGATCATCACCACCGCGGGACGATAGGTGATGAATTGCAGCCATTGGGTGTTGTTATAGGCACCCACCCTGCGGATGACAAAATGATCGCCTTTTTTCATCAGGGGGAACAACAGGTTGCCCCTGACCACGTCGATGTTCATACACAGCGGCCCGTAAATGGTTGAATCTTCCGTCTGATCGGATACCTGCTGAGCAGGCCTGACATCATGATCATACCAGAAGGAGGTGAACAGCAGGTTAACTCCCGCATCCAGAATGGTAGCCCGCCTCCCGTCGGCCAGCCTCTTATTGGCAACCACGGTACCCAGCAGGTAGCCCGCATCATCAATCAGGGCACGTCCTGTTTCCAGGATCAGCAGGGGCAGTTCATCGGGTTTGATCTCCGATTTCATGAAGGCCGAAGTGATGGCTTCCGCAAAGTCGTCAAAGGAGGGAGAGGTGTCACTGCCCGGGTAGTAGGCCCCTTTCAGGGTGTTTTTGGAAGCAAAGCCACCCCCGAGGTCAATGTAGCTGATCTGGAGCTGGTGCTTGCGCTTTAACCCTACGGCAAGCTGTATGAGTTTGGAAGCAGCCACATGATAAGCCTCTGCCGTCATCATGTAGGTGCCGATATGGGCGTGCAGCCCCACCAGATCCATTGTGCCACTGACCATGATGCGGTTGAGGGCATCCCAGGCTTCCCCGTTTTCGTAGTTGAAGCCGAAACGGTCCCACTGGGGATAGATGCCTGTATCCATGTTGACCCTGATGGCTACCTGGGGCCGCTCTTCCAGCTGCCCTGAAAGCTCAATGATCTGATACAGCTCATCAAAATGATCAATATGTATCAGTGAGCCGCCGGTAATGGCCTTGGTGAGGTCCTCAGAGGTTTTGTAAGGGCCGTTAAAGATGATCTTCGAAGGGGATACGCCCAGGGCAATGGCCTTCTCATATTCAAAGCCTGACACCACCTCGGCCCAAGAGCCTTCCTGGTGGAACACACTGCAGATGGCATTCAGGTAATTGGTCTTATAAGACCAGGCAAACTGTACCTTAGGATACCGGGAGGAGAAGGCCCGGTAGGCTTCTTTGTAAGTCTTGCGGATAGTGGCCTCCGAAAATACATATACCGGCGAGCCGTACTTGCTGATCAGGCTGGAAACAGGTATTCCTTCAATATCTGTTATGGGGTCAGGTTTTCTTTGTATACCAAACTTGCTGGGCAAGCCTGCATTGATCTTTTGAATGAGGGGCCGTTCGAAAGGAAGTTTTTCCATGGTGGTTAGAATTGTTTTATTTTCAACAGGCAATCACGGCAACATTTTTTATTTTTTACAGCTCCCCCAGCATAGATAACTTCTGAAACTCATCAAGCTGGCAGATCATGTCGTACGAATAGCGGATAAACAACTTGCCCACGTCATAATGGGTAAAGGGTTCCGGGGGGATTTCCAGGGCCAGTTTCACGAGCGCTTCAGGAAGATTCTGGCCGGCACCTACTGCCAGATATACCCATGCGGGCAACCGGGGGTTGATCTCTATGAGGTATAATTCATTGCGGGAGGTTCTGATCAGTTCCAGTTCCATTCCCCCACGCCACCGGGTAGTGGCAATGATGCGGTGGGTGAGCTCCAGCAGGTTGTGATCATCGAGGGTGATGCCCCCCCAGGCCTTTCCTTTATCGGTAATGTATTGCTTGCGCATGGGTACAGCTCCGATGGTGTTTCCCTGTCCATCGCCCAGGGCTACCACATTCACCTCGGTGCCCTGTATGTATTCCTGAATGATGACAGGAAGCCCCCATTTAGCCAAAATCCTGTTGAAGTACATGGCTGCCTGCTCTTTGTTGCTGGCAATATAGGCGTCATAAAATTTCCCTTTAACAACCACCGGGAAATCGAAATCCTCTTTGATTTTCTCCAGGTCACCCACAGCAGTATAAGGTTTACTCATGGGAACCTTCACCTGGTACTTTTCGCCAAAGGCAGGTAAATTGGCTTTATGTCTTTCCTCAAACTGGGCCATCCGGGGCAGGAAGGTACGGATGCCTGCAGCGCGCAAGGTGTTGGCAGCTTTCATGAAAGCATACAACTCGGAATCAAAATTGGGGATCAGCACATCGATCTTTTCCTTTTCATGGATGTAGATCATACGCTGCAGCAGGCCCTCGGAACCTTCCGAAGGGTAGGGCACCTTGTAGGACTTGTCGACCAGCTGATGCATGTAGGCTCCAGGCTCCAGGTTCTCGTAAGCCAACCCGATAATCCGGGCATCAAAGACTTTCGAATCGCGGATGCCCCTGATGACCGGGATGCCCGGGCCCGGGCTGTCGATGTTGTTCAACCCCGAAACAGCTACGGTGACTTTAATTTTCTCCATGTTCTTCGGTAATCTGGAAATGCTTCAACATGGAAACAAAGTCATAATAATACTGCTCAAAGGCGTTGGGTGCTACATCATACCGGGTGGTGATCAGCTCCACGATCTCTTCCTTGT
>JAWOCF010000007.1:0-4110 GCA_046483935.1 Bacteroidales bacterium
ACCCATTGTGCATGGTACCGGTATTGCTTGCGGTTGTTTTTGTCATAGCCTGTGGCCTGCAGATGCCCGTTTTCCAGTTTACAGATCCATACCCGTTCCCAGGCTGGTGGAATGACCAGCCCTTTGATTCGTTTCAGAGGCTCTTCCTGCTGCAACTCCCGGTCCTGATCCAGAAAGAAGAACCTGGACCCCCTCTTTATCCGGCTATAGCCCGGTTCACTGTCAGAGACATAGACCAACCCAACAGCATGGGCCCCTTTTGCCGCATCATCCAGGGCAGCCTGTAAGGTCTTTTTATCTGCCTGCAGCTTCTGCGGATCTTTTTCCCCTTTCATAAACTCAGGAATTACCCTTTGGGAAGACATCTGCCATTTTCATGCTGAACATGTTGGAAGTCCTCTATCCTGTTGCAGCATTACCAGAACCCCTGGGAAGGATAACCTCAGGATGCAGTCCTACTGACACATTCCTCCTTTTAATAAAAACACCTTAGTCGTGCAAGTGTTTATTATAAAGAAAATTACCTGAGTCTTATTCTTATTTTTTGTGTCACAAAATTTACCCAACGTGTAACATATTCTACCGTGACAACCTGTTGATTTCACAGAATTACGGATTGTCGGGATCCTCTGCATTAAATGGAGCAATTTATCTGAATGATGTAGCTTAAAAATATAAATCCTGTCATTGAGCCTTTTAATCCTACCAGTGAAAAAAACATTCACATCAGCTGTTCTTTTTGATGTTTGTGGTATCACATTTGCTAGTTACCTTCATTATTACAAAATCATTTATGCTATGAATATATTAATCACTGGCACAAGCTCCGGGTTAGGGTATTCCCTGGCAAACGAATTTCTGAAGAACGGGGCAACCGTATTCGGCATCAGCAGAAGGCAGAATGCAGCGCTGGAACAATATGACGATTACCATCATCTCTCACAGGATCTTTCCTTTCTGGATGAGCTGCCAGAAGCGCTGGTGAGGTTTCTGCAAGGAGTCACTACCCTGGACCTGGTGGTGCTGAATGCCGGCACTTTCCCGGGTAAAAGCCTTAACGGTGCCATTTCGGTGAAAGAGCTGTCGGTATTGATGCAGGTGAACGTCTGGGCCAATAAAGTGATTATTGATTCATTGCTGAAGACCGTTCATTTCATCCATCAGGTGGTGGCCATCACCACCGGCTCGCTGATCAACAATTCCAGGAGCCTGCATACCTTTGCCTTATCAAAAATCATCCTGAATCGATGGATCCGGCTATATGCCCGTGAGGTACCCCAAACACACTTTACCGCACTGTTTCCGGGATTTGTAGATTCGGGATTACAGGAATATATCTCACAACTACCCAATGATGAGCAGTGTCCGGCCGTGCGCAAGCTGCAGATGATGCGCCAAAAGGGGCTGATGATCCCTCCTGATCACGCCGCCAATTACCTGGTGGAAGCCATGGGATGTGCCATGCAGGAAGAAAGCGGATCTTACAAAGATATTGCCGATCTGCTGGCTCTGGAACCTCCTGTTCAGGAGCCCGCTCCCGAGCAGAATCCCATGACCTCCCCCCTGGCCGACAAGATCAGAAGGATGGTGGGCAACAGCCACCGCATACACCATGGCAACTGACTGGTTCTGATGCAGGATCAAAATCAGGGAACCAACCTGAAAACCACCCCGGCACTGAGAAAGTTGATCCAGGCAAAGTTATACACCTCATCCACATTGGCACCCCCTTCCAGCACGCGGTATCCCAGATACACACTCATAAACTCCCAGGGGTTGGCCTGTGCGGCCAGCAAAAAGTCAAAGGCTCTGCCAGGACCCCCTGCCAGGCCATCTCCTTCCAGAAAAACTTCCCAGGGACCCTGGCGGTAGGAGAAATAAAGGTGCAACAGGGGAACAAATCCTACATCGTCCTTCTTATTGGTAAGGTCGTCGGTGGTGAGCCTGATGCGGGCATCCCTGATCTTGGCCGTGAAGCCCACCCCAACAACCCAGCTGTCCGACAGCAGGACATCACGCCGGTAGGTCAGCCGGTAACTGTTGAACTTGTAAAGCCCTTCGGTCTCTTGCCCGGCAGCAAACAGGGACCCTTCAAAGGAAATGTCAAAAACAGGCATGCCGGTATATTCAACAGAAAGAGGGGCATACAACGCAAACAGGTGGTTCTTTTCGGCAAAGGTGTA
The DNA here is from genome assembly GCA_046483935.1 of Bacteroidales bacterium. GTDB lineage: Bacteria > Bacteroidota > Bacteroidia > Bacteroidales > UBA7960 > JAWOCF01. The sequence goes on from JAWOCF010000007.1 coordinate 2,184, forward strand.
CCCCAGGCGTATCCTGAGCGGGATTACCGGGCCCTGAATCTCAAAATCATCCTCAAAGCTGAAAAAGGTCCCTGTTTCATTAGGGACTCTGACATCATTATAACTCTGAAAGGCCAGCCCACTGGAAATATCAACACTCCATTGTGCCTGGGCAGATAAAAAGAAGCCGGTAAATAAGATCAGGATGGTAAATTTTTTCATGGCAAAAGGTTTCAGGTTTCAGGGTTTAGGTTTTAGGGTTTAGGTTTTAGGGTTTAGGTTGTCTGTGCCTGAATGACGCAGAAAAGAGATCAACGCTGATTTAAACAAAATGGGCTGCCCCTCCACCTCTCAACCCCTCAACTACTTTCAGATGCCTCCAGAGGCACCCAGGAGCCCTCAGGAGGCATCTTCTTCCTCAAAACAACCCATTGATCCACTCAAAACAGGGCCTTCAAATGGGGCCTTAAAATGCCTCACAGAGGCATTGAATTTTTGGGTTCAACCCCTATAGATCAGAACCATATTCTCAAGGCAAACAAAAAGGCTGCCAGGAGCAACAACAGGCTGATCATATCGGCGATACGCCGGATGGCCTTATACAGAATTTTCCATTGCCTGCTCATGTTCATCAAATAATTTTAAACCGTTCGGTATAAATCAGCCGCCAGTCAATGCCCATATCACGGAGGGCCACCTCAGTGATGTCCATGATGGGCTTGGGGCCGCAGATATAGAAAGCATAGCCCTGAGGCCTGGGAGGCATATACTTTTTGAGCAGCTCAGCAGTAACAAATCCTGTTTCGCCACTCCATCCTTCAGGAGCTTCTTCCAGCAGATGCACCACGGTTAGATTCAGATGCACAGTAAGCTCCTCCAGCTCTTCACGGCCCAGTATCTCATTCCAGTTCTTGTTTCCATAAATCAGGATCACGTTCCTGGAATCACGGTCATCGCGCATGGTACGCAGCATGCTCATGGCAGGAGTAATGCCAATGCCTCCCATTACCAGGAACAGGTGCTTCCCTTCCTTAGGGGTAAAAGAACCATAGGGGCCCTCCAGAAAGGCCCGGGTGCCGGGCTCAAGATGCTTCCAGGAGGCGGTAAAATCACCCAGTTCTTTGGCCGTTACCGACACATATTTATCGCGTGCACTCGAGGACAGCGAGAAAGGATGCTGCTGAAGCGAGAAGGGAGTGTCGCCAAGGGTGATCCAGGTAAACTGGCCTTCAATATAGGGCACCCGCCGATGGCCTACCGGCTCCAGGATCAGGGTCTGACACTGGCAGCGCTCGGTCTTCACCTCCACCACCCTGTAAGGCTTACGCCTGTTGAGCCAGGGCCTGACGATCCTGGAATGAATCACCAGGTAGCCATAAGCCCCTGCCAGGGCCAGGATGGCTCCTTTTTTAAAGGGAGTGTTCAGATAATGCCCCACCTGGAAGGCATGCCCTGCCGAGATCACCACGATAAAAAAAGAAAGAACGCCATGCACCAGACGCCACCATTCGTAGCTAAGGCGAAAGGCTGTGCGCCAGATGCTGGTTACGGTCAGTGCTATCAACGCAATGGTAATAAATATCAGCCCCAGGGCACGGGGAGCATTGACTGTAACATCAAGATATTCGATGAATTCAGGCTGAGAAATCAAATTGATTGCCGGATGTGCCATCACAAAGAAAAAGGCAAGAATCCCGATTTCCCGGTGATACTGCAGGATGTTATCCATTCCATACCCGGGAGCAATCCATATAAAGCGGCCGGTAAACAGACATTGCAGTCCCAGCATACCCAGCCCCAGGAATCCGAAAGCCACCCCCAGTTCAGTCCAGAAACTGCGCCCTGGCGGCACAGCCCCCGACAGGGCCAGCCCCATGGGCAGCAACGCCAGGCCCAGGTACACCAACAGCCACAGGATCCCCTTATGATATGTATACTTCATGCTCAT
>JAWOCF010000050.1:0-14980 GCA_046483935.1 Bacteroidales bacterium
AAAACCCTACCGGTGCAAGGAACGCGGCAGGTCGCGATCCGTGCTATGCGGTAGCAGACAGAGAAGGCAGGGGAGGAGCAGGGTATGCAAGGGCGAAAGTGGCAATGGGGGAAACCTTGGCGGCAGAGGACGATGGCGGTGGGGCTTTGCTGGCTGGTTGGTGTGTCTGCGGTGCAGGGCGCGGATCTGACGGCACTGGAAGGGCTTACCCGGACCTGGATGGAACTGCGCGCCACGCTGGCTGCGGAGCAGCAGGAATGGGAACAGCAGCAGGAGCACGGGCAGCGGGAACTGGCGTTGTTGCAGGAAGCGAGGCAGCGTCCTGAAAAACACCATCGGGGAGCCTCCCGTGGTATATCAACCGGTGTTGACTGAAAGCAGCCGCAATCAAATGGAGATGTACATGCACAGCAAGGGTTATTTTAATGCCCGGGTGGATGCCACAGAGCAATACAGAAAGAAAAAAGCTGAGGTAACCTATTCCGTTCAGGGCAACACCCCTTATACCATTCGCAACATTGACTACCAGATCGAGGATCCTCATCTGGCATCTTTTATTTTTGCTGATACCACCAATGCATTGGTGCAGGGCAATCAACGATATGATACCGAGATCTTTCAACAGGAACGCGAGCGCATCACCCGGCATCTGAAGAACCAGGGATTTTTTGCTTTCTCCAAAGAGTTTATATTATTCCAGGTAGATAGTACCCTGAACAGTCATCAGGTAGATCTTTTCATGGTGGTATTGAACCCCGGAAAGAACCAGATGGCTAACACTTCAAATACCCCTGCCCCGCGCCACAAAAGGTATATTCTGGATCATGTCTTTATTTATCCGGATCATTCGCCCTTCAGGCCTCAGACCTCTTTCCTGGACACCACAACATATTTTACGGGCAACCGGGAGCAGCAGATGAGATATACCTTTATGCACAATGGGCCCCTGCGTATAGGCCACAAGACTCTGGTGCAAAATATTTTGCTGGAGCCCGGCGAGTTCTATAAAATACGGAATGTTGAAAGGACCTACAACTACCTGTCGGGGCTTCGCAATTTCAGGTTTATCAATGTTCAGTTTTCATCGCAGCAGGCGCCCCAAAAGGGTGAGCCCAATGATACCATTGCCTATCTGGATGCCAATGTGCTGCTGGCGCGATCCCCGGCCAACGCCTTTACCGTGGAAGCCGAGGGGATTAACTCCTCGGGAAACCTGGGGGTTGCCGGCAACCTCTTGTTTCAGAACCGCAACATGTTTCGCGGGGCAGAGATCCTTAACCTGCGTCTGAAAGGAGCTTTGGAAGTTTCCGGAGAAACAACCTCAGGCGCCGTATTACAGCGTTTTCCCTTTAATACCCTGGAGCTGGGTGCCGAAATCAGCATGGACTTCCCCAAGCTGCTTTCTCCCATCCCATTGGAAAGGATCTCCAAAAATGCCCGCCCCAAGAGCACCATTCTGTCGGGGATCAACTACAGACAACGGCCCGATTACACCCGCTATATCTTTAACATCAGCTACGGGCTGGAGTGGAGCGAAAATCCGCTCAAACGTCATTACCTGCACCCCCTGGAAATCAGCTCCATCAACATCTTCAATGACTCTTTGCTGCAGGCGAAAATCCCTGACAACAACCCCTTAATATTAAGCCGCTTCAAGAATCATTTGATCGCTGGCTCCAAATACACCTATACCTACAACACCCAAAATCTGAATACAGAACGCAATTTCATGTACTTCAGGGGAAATTTCGAAGCAGCAGGCAACCTGTTAAATGTGATTACCAAAGCTACCGGCAGCTCCCGCGACGCCAGCGGCAGTGCCACCTTGTTCAACATTCCTTATGCCCAGTATCTGAAGGCCGATGTCGATCTACGGCATTACTGGATGCTGGCGGGCAACACCTCCCTGGCAGTACGTGCCATGGCAGGAATGGGGGTTCCTTATGGAAACACCAATGTGTTGCCCTTCATCAAGAGTTATTATGGCGGGGGTGCCAACGGCATCAGGGCCTGGAGAATCTACTCACTGGGGCCCGGAGGGCATCAGGACACCCAGCAGCTGAGCTTCGACAAGTACGGCGACATTAAACTGGAAGCCAACATTGAATACAGGTTTCCCATTTACAGCTTCTGGCATGGTGCCTTCTTTGTAGATGCCGGCAACGTATGGTTTATTGAGGAAAATCCCCAGTTTCCCAATGGCTCATTTGCTGCCGATCGTTTTTATAAAGAAATTGCCATAGGCACCGGCCTGGGCTTACGCATGGACTTCGGCTTTTTTGTGGTGAGAGTAGATATGGGAGTACCCATCAGAGATCCCGGTTTGCCTTCGGGGCAACGATGGATGAACAACCTGCCCAAACTCAGTCAGTATAATTTAAACCTGGGAATCGGGTATCCTTTCTGATGGCTATGAGCGAGCATCCTACCATAAGCCAGGCCATCAGGAAACAATTCCCTTATACTCCCACCGGCGACCAGCAAATCCTGATAGAAAAGTTAGCGGCTTTTATTAAGAATCCTGAGGTCGCCTCACTATTTCTTTTGAAGGGATATGCCGGCACGGGGAAAACCACCATGGTCAGCAGCCTGGTAAACGTATTGCCGGCACTGGGAGCCAAGTCGGTGTTACTGGCACCCACCGGGCGGGCTGCCAAGGTATTCTCTTCTTATTCAGGACATCCTGCCTTTACCATTCATAAGAAAATATACCGGATGCTGACGGGTACCGACGGCTCGATGAATGTAGTGATCCAGGAAAACAAGCACAAAGACACTTTCTTTATTGTAGATGAAGCCTCCATGATTTCAGGAGGCGTTGAACCAGGGCAGGAATCTTTGTTCGGGGTAACGCACCTGCTTGACGACCTGATACAATACGTATCACGGGGCATCAACTGCCGGTTGATCCTGATGGGTGACACGGCCCAGCTTCCCCCTGTGCGCACCCCTGAAAGCCCCGCTTTAAGTGAGGCTTATCTGAACCGCCGCTACCACCTGCATATTGATTCCTTCGAGATCAAAGAGGTTGTGCGCCAGGCCCTGGATAGCGGCATTCTCCACAATGCCACCCTGCTGAGGCAGATGCTGGCTGGCGGGCAGACTGGTTTCCCCGCATTTGAACTGGCAGGCTTCCGTGACTTCCGGCGCCTGGATGGTCCGGAGGCTGCCGATGAGGTAAACAGTGCCTACATGAGCGGCTCGCCCGAAGGGTCCCTGATTATTTGCAGAAGCAATAAAAGGGCCAATATGTACAACCAGTTCATCAGGCAGCGGGTGTTGTTTATGGAGGATGAGATCAGTGCAGGCGACTTGTTGCTGGTGGCCAAAAACAACTATTTCTGGCTTCCCGAAGATTCCAATGCGGGGTTCATTGCCAACGGAGATATCCTGGAGATCCGCCGCATTCACCAGATAGAGGAAATGCACGGGTTTCGTTTTGCACACCTCAATGTTAAGCTGATGGATTACCCTGATGAACCCGACCTGGACACCTGGATTATCCTGGATACCCTTGACGCTGCCGGCCCGGCCCTTTCCACCGAGCAGCAGAAACAGCTGTATGAGGCCGTAGCCGCCGACTATGCCGACATCCCCAACAAGCGGACCCGCATGGAACAGATCCGTAAGGACAGATACTTCAACGCCTTGCAGGTAAAGTTTGCCTATGCCTTAACCTGTCATAAGTCGCAGGGCGGCCAATGGGAAAATGTATTCGTGGAAATGGGGTACCTTCGCGAGAATCATCCCGACACCGAGTACCTGCGCTGGCTCTATACGGCCATTACCCGGGCCACTCACCAGGTTTTCCTGATGGGCTTTACCGACGACTTCTTCAAAAATACCTGAAGACTTCTTGCGCCCTTCAGTGCCTGAAAGGAAAAAATTCCTTATTTTTATATAGCTTTAAAAGCAATAAAAAATTCCTTATTGCCAAAGAATTGTTTTTATCATCAAAACGGCAATAAATTGCTTTTGTCGTCATCCGCTCTGATCTTTCAAAGAATGACTGTTTAATCCTTCCTGTTGTATGAAATCAGAATCTAAACCCGTAATCTATCAGATCATGGTGCGCCTGGCCGGCAATACCAGCACGGCAGGTATACCCTACGGTACTTACGAACAGAATGGATGCGGCAAATTCAACGACCTCTCCCCTGTGTTCCTGAAAAGCATTCAGCAACTGGGTGCTACCCACATCTGGCTCACCGGCATTCTTGAACATGCCACCTGTACCGACTACAGTCTTCATGACATTCCTGCCGGCAACCCCCTGGTAATTAAAGGACGAGCCGGATCGCCCTATGCCATCACCGATTATTATGATGTGGATCCTGATCTGGCGGTTGACGTTGCCAGGCGCATGGAAGAGTTTGAGTCGCTGGTCCAGCGGTGTCATCAGCAAGGTTTGGCCCCGATCATTGACTTCGTCCCCAATCATGTTGCCCGGCAGTATGCCTCTGACAGCAAACCGGATCAGGCAGAGGACTTTGGCTTTCAGGATGATTGCTCGAAGGCTTTTGTGCCGTCCAACAACTTTTATTATATCCCCGGCAAAAAACTCCGTCTTCCTGAAGAGGTGTATCAACTACCCTATGTGAAGGATTCAGTTGTGAACCCGTATGAGGAACACCCTGCCCGGGCCACGGGCAACGATCAGTTTCACGAAACCCTGAACTACCATGACTGGTACGAGACCGTCAAGCTCAATTACGGGATCGATTATCTGAATGGGGGCAGAAGGCATTTTGACCCTATTCCAGACACCTGGCACAAGATGCGCGACATCCTGCTGTTCTGGGCCTCCAAAAAGATCAGTGGCTTCCGGTGCGACATGGCGGAGATGGTTCCTGTAGAATTCTGGGAATGGGTGATTCCCCAGGTAAAAAAAGCCTTTCCCGGGGTGATATTTATTGCCGAGATCTATAACCCTGATGCATATCGTAATTTTATCTTCAAAGGAAGATTTGATTATCTCTATGATAAGATGGGGCTTTACGACACCCTGCGGGCTGTGGTTGAGCAAAGACTACCCGCCACCTCAATCACCGGCACCTGGAAGCAATTGGAGGGCATTGGTCAGCACATGCTCCGGTTTATGGAAAATCATGATGAGCAAAGGATTGCTTCATCCCATTTTGCCGGCACCCCTCTGGCAGGCATTCCCGCCATGACCATTTCAGCAACCATTCACCAGGGACCTGTTATGCTGTATTGCGGGCAGGAAACAGGCGAACCGGCCCAAGGGGCAGCAGGCTATAGCGGGGATGACGGGCGCACCACCATTTTCGACTATGATCGCATCCCTACCTTCCAGCAGTGGTTTAACCATGGGTTGTGTGATGGTGGATTGCTCAACAGCCAACAACATCAGTTGCGGAACTTTTACAGCCAGCTGTTGGAAAGCTGCAGGCACCCGGTTATCACCTCAGGGCATTTCTACGATCTGATGTGGGCGAACAATCCGGATAGCGGGTTTAACGACCAGCACTGTTATACTTTTCTACGGTGGGATCAGCAGGATGTGTGGCTGGTAATGGGCAGCTTCAACCCCCGCAACACCTTGTCGCTGCGGGTAACCATTCCTGAACACTTCATCCGCATACGCAATGCCCACCCCTTGGCGCACAAAAAGGTCGTCCCGGTTCTGATGGGGCTTCACCCTGACACAGCGCTTCAGCAGGTATCCGACAGCAGCCTCCAGGTTACGATAGGCCCTTTTGATGCCCTGATTCTGGCCTTGCAATAATTTTCGGGAAAAGATGCTTTTCCTTTTTTAAAGAACATCTAAAAAACAGAATTACCTATGGCTTTACAAACAGAAGTCAAGACCCTGGCCGGCGAGCACTGGCATGCACTACCTCAGGAAGAGGTCCTCAGCTTGCTGAAAGCTGACAAAGAAGGGTTAACCAGGGAACAGGCAGCGCATCGCCTTCAATTTTATGGCCGCAATTCCCTGCCCCTGAAAAAGCCACCCACCATCTGGCAGATTCTGTTGCGTCAGGTATTAAATCCACTGATCTTTATCCTGATTGCTGCCGCCGGGGCCTCCATAGCGATTGGAGAGGCAACCGATGCCATTTTCATCCTGATCGTAATCGTGCTCAACACCGGTTTGGGGGCCTATCAGGAGTTTAGTGCCGAGCAAAGCGCTTCGAGCCTGCAAAACCTGTTAAAGATCCGTGCCCGGGTGATGCGGGCCGGACAGGCTGTAGAGATTAACGCTGAAGAGCTGGTGCCCGGCGACATTGTCATGCTCGAATCGGGCAATAAAGTGCCTGCCGACCTGCGCCTGATTGAAGTAAGCAGCCTGCTGACCGATGAAAGTTTCCTTACAGGCGAATCGATGGCTGCCTCCAAACGGACCGGAAGGCTCAAAAAAGATACAGGGGTGCCCGAACGTGAAAACATGGCCTTTGCCGGGGCTGCAGTAACAGCAGGACGCGCCGTGGGCATCGTGACCGCTACAGGCATCAACACTGAGGTGGGTAAAATTGCAGAAAATGTTTCCACCACGCAGGCTGCCAAGCCACCCCTGGTGCATCGCATGGAACGCTTCACGCGCCAGATCAGCATCCTGGTGGTCGTGTTTAGTGCTGTTCTTGCCTTGATTCTCTGGCAGCAAGGCACTGCCCCTACCGAAATATTCTTCTTTGTGGTTGCACTGGCCGTATCGGCTATTCCCGAAGGCCTTCCTGTAGCCCTTACAGTGGCCCTTTCGATTGCTACCACCCGCATGTCGAAGCGTAAGGTGATTGTGCGAAAACTACCTGCTGTAGAGAGCCTGGGCAGCTGCACCATCATTGCCAGTGACAAGACAGGCACCCTGACCGTGAACCAGCAAACAGCCAGGGAAATCATATTTCCGGGCAACAAGAGCTTCTCAATCAGTGGCGAGGGATATACTGGCGAAGGAGAAGTAACTGCTGCTGAGAACCAGCCCCTTGAAGAACAAGACCAGAAACAACTTCATAAAATTGCCCGTCTCAGCATCCTGGCCAATGAGGCCATGCTCAAAAAAGATAACGGGGAATGGAAACATCATGGTGATGCCATGGATGTGGCCTTCCTGGCAATGGGATATAAATCAGGGCTTGATCCGCATGAAGTGCGCCAGCAATATTCACTGCAGGGGGTAATCCCCTATGAATCGGAAAACAAATATTCGGCAGCATTTTTTCTGAAGGACCAGGAGGTGATGGTTGCGGCCAAAGGGGCCGTGGAGACCATCCTTGAATTTTGCACACACAGCATGGTCAACGGCCAGCAGAAACCCATCAATAAGTCGGATATTGAGCAAAAAGTTGTCAGCCTGTCGGCTGAAGGGTACAGGGTGCTGGCTGTTGCAGGTGGCAAATACAAAGATTTTGAAACCAAAGAAGTTTACGAAAATGAAGACCTCCCGCCGCTGATTCTCTATGGCCTGGTGGCCTTTATTGATCCCTTGCGCATGGAGGCCAAAGAAGCCGTCAGCAAGTGCCACCAGGCAGGCATCAAGGTAATTATGATCACGGGCGATCATCCGGCCACTGCCACCACCATTGCCCGCCAGCTGGGCATTGCCCGTGAGGATGAAAAAGCAATATCGGGGAGTGAGCTTGCGGCGGCAGGTCCTGTTGACTCTCCTGCTTTTGAAGAACTGGTGACCTCCACCCATGTCTTTGCCCGGGTCACACCCATTCAGAAGCTGGAGATCGTGGATGTGCTGATCCGTCAGGGAGAGTTTGTGGCAGTGACAGGCGACGGAGTGAATGATGCTCCGGCCCTGCGGCGTGCCAACATAGGCGTGGCCATGGGCTCGGGAACGGATGTTGCCAAAGAGATCAGCAGCATGATCGTGACCGACGATAATTTCTCGTCGATCGTATCAGGCGTGGAAGAAGGCAGGTTTGCCTTCGACAACGTACGTAAAGTCATTTACCTGCTGATTTCAACAGGCGCGGCTGAAGTGATCATGTTTGTTACGGCTATTATGGCAGGCTTACCGCTGCCCTTGCTGGCAGTGCAGTTGCTGTGGTTGAACCTGGTTACAAACGGCATTCAGGATGTGGCCCTGGCATTTGAAGGCGGTGAGCCGGGAGCCATGAAGCGCAAGCCCCGCAAAACCACCGAGAAGATTTTTAACCCGCTGATGATTCAACAGACCCTGACGGCAGGCTTTACCATGGGCCTCATCGCCCTGGGCTTCTGGGCCTTTTTAATCCATGTTCAGGGTGTTGAAGAACCCCAGGCACGGAATATGGTATTGCTGCTGATGGTGTTAATGCAGAACTTCCATGTGTTTAATGCCCGCTCAGAAACCCTCTCTGCCTTCCGAATCCCCCTGGCCAAAAACAAGGTGCTGATCTTTGGGGTGCTGATTGCACAGGGAATCCATATTCTTTCCATGCAAATACCTTTTATGCAGGAGATCCTCAGAATTGAACCTATCAGCTTTTTTGAATGGGCAGAAGTTCTTTTATTAGCCATTCCTCTGTTACTGATCATGGAACTTTTTAAGTGGATAAAGCGGAAAACAAAGTCCTGATTTTACTTTTTTTAACATTATTCAACAAAATAATGCTTTTTTTGGTTACATTTTTGCTATAGTATAAAATGATAATCAGCAAAGAGATTGATTCATCATCCGGAACCGAAGGAATTGATTGTCACAATAAAATAATAGTTCTTTTTAAATAATTGTTATTTTTGTCTTCTTAATAAAACAAAACAACCAAAACTGAACTTATGAAATTGTTAAATCAAATGAACGTGAAGGGAATGAAACTAGTGTCTGCAGTGCTCTTTGCCGTCGCTTTTCTGGTGAGTGCTCCTGTATTTTCGCAAACAGAAGAAGCACCCGAAGCTGAAGAACAAACCAAAGAATTTGCTCATTCTGATGAGGAGTTGATAGCTTTCTTTGACATCAACCAGCAAATTAGTGTCGTGCAAAAAGAAACCCAGCAAAAAATCGCTGATGCCGCTCAAGGCGCAGGACTGACCATGGATCGCTTCAACCAGATTGCAAGGGCAGCCCAGATAGGTGCAATGGATCAATTTAGCGAGGAAGAAATTACTGCTTTTAACGAGGTAGCTCCTCAAGTCACAGCCATTCAACGTGAATTGCAGAATCAGATCCAGGCCACCATTGTAGACCATGGAATTTCTCCTGATAAATATCAGCAAATCATTGCTGACTACCGCTCGGACCCCGAACTGCAGGCCTATGTGAAGGAGCTGCTTACCGAACGTGCCCGTGAAAGAATACGTGAAGAACGCGACCGTGAAAAAGAAGAAAACCAAGAAGAACCAGGTACCGAACAATAAGCCTGCTGACCTTTCCGGGTTCTGAAGAACCTGACCTTGAAACAAGAATAACAGATTCGTTCATTTGAATCTTCGTTATTCTTGTTTTTTTTGAATCCATCAGAGTTTCTTTCCCTGAAATGCCCGGGTATATAGGTCGTAATACTACCTGCCTTTTATTAGGCCAAACACCCGTTTGCCCAGGTTTGCCTGTAAATTGCCATAAAGGCAATCACCCCGCCGTTTGAACTACGTATAAACTACCTCCATGATATGGCAATGGTATAGCCTTGCCCTGAAAAAAACCGGGGCTTGATGAATTACCGGGTAAGAAAAAAAAGGGATGGGTCAGGCAGGTCATGCCTGAGGAGCTGAATACGACAGGTTGCTTTGTTGGTTAAACCACCTCTGCCACTACAAAAGTGCTTCCTCCCACATAAATCAGGTCGTTGGGCTGTGCTGCCTCGCGCGCCTGTTTCAGGGCCTGGGGCACCGAATCAAAAACTTCACCGTTTAATCCGAAAGCAGCAGCATGATCTGCCAGCTGTTTGGCATCCTTCCCTCTGGGTACATCAGGTTTGCAGAAATAGTAGCTGGCAAAATCAGGCATTAAGGCAAGCACTGAATCTATTTCCTTATCATCGACCATACCAAAAACAATGTGCAATTGCCTGAAGGGAATCGTCAGCAACCTTTCCATAACCATGGCCACTCCATCGGTATTGTGAGCCGTATCGCAGATAATGGCAGGATTGTGGCCAAGCACCTGCCACCGGCCTTTGAGACCTGTGGCAACACTCACTTTTGTCAGAGCCTTCAGAACATTGTCTTCTGACACTGAAAACCGTCCTCCTGCATTTAAGACATCAATTCCCTGAAGTACAGTGGCAACATTCTCAGGTTGGCTGGCACCCAGCAGATCGCTATGAACAACTATTTCCCCTTCAGCAGTTTTGTAAGATAGTTCCTGAAGCATCTGACCTGCTGTAAGGCCTTCAGATGATTTCATAAACTGATAGTTGTCGGGGGCCACAAAAACAGGACTCCTTTTGGCTGCAGCCATTTCTTCGAATACATGATGAATTTGCTGTTGCCTGCGGCCAATCACTACCGGCACCCCTTCCTTGATGATGCCTGCTTTCTCGCGGGCGATTTTTTCGAGCGTGTCACCCAGCAGGTTCACGTGATCAAGCCCAATGTTGGTTATTATAGAAAGCTCTGGCAGGATTATGTTGGTAGAGTCCAGGCGGCCGCCAAGTCCCGTTTCTACCACCGCAATATCAACCTGCCGGTCAGCAAAATACCAGAAGGTCAGTGCGATGGTCAGCTCAAAAAATGAAGGCTTTATTTGTTCAAAGAGATCCTGATGCCTGGTAACGAAAGAAGAAACCACTTTGCGGGGAATCATCTGCCCGTTAATGCGGATCCGCTCCCTGTAATCCTTCAGGTGCGGCGATGTGGCCAGGCCGGTTTTATATCCCTGCTCCCTGAGGATAGCAGCCATCATATGAGCCACCGAGCCTTTACCATTGGTTCCGGCAATATGGATGGTGGGAAAATGGTGATGTGGATTGCCCAGGTGCTGGCTAAGTATCACGATGTTATCGAGGCTGGCTTTATAAGCCGGAGGCCCAATGCGGTGAAACATCGGTAACTGACTATACAGATAACCGATGGTTTGCTGATAGTTCATCTAATTCTGGCGGATAAAATTGTATGTGAGAGTGCCCCGCTGTTCTTCGGCAGCATCGGTTTTTACATCAAAACGAGCTTTGCGGGCAGCCTCCTCAGCCAGCCGCCAAAGGGTCTGGTCGGAAGTGGTAGATCCACGTGCCCCCGCAGTGGCACGCACTACCTGTCCCTGGCGGTTCACCACAATGGTAACCACCACCCGTCCCTGAGCCTGGGTGGTATAGTTCGGCATGGGCAGCATGCTGGGTTTCCTTCCCGACAGGTCCCACTCAGGACCGTTACCTTGTCCGGTGCCAGTATATCCTTCACCGTTTACCGTGCCCTGGGGACTCCCCTGGTTGCCTTCCTGCTGGGTCTCTCCCTGGTTTTGCTGGCTGGTGGAGCGTTGATCAGATCCGGGGAATAAAGCCCTTTCATCAACGGTAGGTTGTGGTGGTTCAGGTGTCGTTTCCTGAGCTGCCTGGGGAGCCCTTTCGGATTCCTGCTGGCGGGGTGCTTCGGGTTCAGGCTGTCTGACAGGGGCTTCCGGCTTAATCTCGGGCAGGCTCACGGCTTCTTCTGTTTGCTGGGTCACCACGGGATCAGGATCAGAAGCGGGCCGCGAAGGTGTTGATGGGGGTGGCTGTGAAGCCGTGAGGGGCTGAGTGAGACCCATGCCCTGATCCTGGTAGCCGAGAGTCACCATTACACCTTCTTCTTCGGGAAGCGGCAAGGGTGTTGACAAGCCAAAGAAGATAAACCACAACAGCAGCACTGCATGAAATAGTGCAGTTCCTATTGTGGCACGAATCGTATCCTTTTGTTTTGTCTCACTCATACAATTAACTTGAGGGTCTGGTAGCCAGAATAACTTTATGCTTTGTCTGATACTGGCTGTTGATCTTATTCACCACATCAATGACATCAACAATATACTGAACGGGCACGGTTTTATCAGAACGTAATACTACCGAGCCTTCCATTTCCTGTGCCATACCCAGCACCAGCCCATCCTGCAGGGCGGGCAAGTCAACCGGTACTTCTTCCAGGAATATCTGGTTCTCGGCATTAATATAGACGGTCATGGTTTGTTTGGCCATGGTACGGCTGTCGCTGGAAGGCAGCAACAGCTTAATGGCGTTGGGTGCTACCAATGTGGAAGTAAGCATAAAAAAGATCAGCAACAGAAACACCAGGTCAGACATGGAGGCCATGCTAAACTGAAGGTTTCTTGTATTTCTAGGTTTGATTGCCATAGCCGGTTTCTATTTAAGATGCAGGTTCGTGCAGCAGGTCCATAAATTCGGTGGCACGTGCTTCAAGCATAAATACTACTTTTTCGACCCGGGCCACCAGGATATTGTAACAAATGTACCCGATGATCCCTACGATCAGCCCGGTGATGGTGGTGATCATGGCTTCATAAATTCCTCCTGCCAGCAGGCTGATGTCGATATTGCTACCGGCCATCGACATGTTGTAGAAAGCTTTTACCATTCCGATCACTGTTCCCAGGAAGCCAATCATGGGAGCAGCTCCGGCAACAGTAGCCAACACGGCAATATTCTTTTCAAGTTTGGCCACTTCCAGCTTCCCTACATTTTCGATGGCGGTATTGATATCACTCAAGGGCCTGCCAATCCTTACAATCCCTTTGGCCATCATTCTGGAGATGGGCGAATCATTGTTTTTACATAATGATTTGGCCGAATCAATACGTCCATTATGAATAAAATCTTTAATGTTATTCATAAAGTTGGTTTCTTCGGTAGAAGCTCTGCTTATGGCCAGATAGCGTTCAATAAAAATATAAACGGCCACCACCGACAAGATCGCAAGGGGTATCATCACTATTCCACCTTTCAGGGCAAGGCTCCAGAAAGAAAGGGTTTCACTTGAAGCCAAAGGTTCAACGGCCAATGTATCGGCAGCCTGGGCGGCAACCTGAACCTGCAGTAATATTGCGTTTAGCATTGTATTGGTTTTTTTCTGATTGTAATTACACTAATAACTGAAAGCTCCTGATTTTATTTTACTAAACGCAAAAATAAGGGATTTCTGCCAATAGAAAATGAAATCTTGATTTATCCTGAAATAAAAGGCTTTTCAGTTATAAAATGCAGATCAGGATCCATTTGCACTCTTCGATTAGGGGGGTTCAACGAACGCGTCAAACATTCATTATAGAAATAGTTATTTTATTAATATTTAATGACAAATTGAGGGTTAAGTAGCACAAAAAAGAAAAATTTTATTACATTTACCAAAAGGATAAAGGGTTTTAAGCACCTTTGCCTGTTCATCTTTTTTAAAATGCTAACATTAATAACTTAAATAAATAAAACAAGATGAAAAGAAGCCGTTTTTTTTGGTTTTGTTCTGTGTTAATTTACGGAACATTTTTATTCGCTACTACGGGTTGTGATGAAGACGACCCCCCACCTCCCCCTGTTATTCCTGATACAGTTACTGATGCTGACGGCAATGAGTATGAAACCGTTTCAATAGGCGATCAGGTATGGATGGCAGAAAACTTAAAAACTACCAAATATCGTAACGGGACTGATATTGACAATCCAGGGATCGACAATGTAGCCTGGAGCAACAACACCAACGGTGCCTATAGCTGGTATAACAATGATATTAACCAGAAGGAGACCTATGGTGCAAGTTATAACTGGTATGCTATTGATAATGCCAATGGTCTATGCCCTGCAGGGTGGCATGTATCGACCAATGACGACTGGAACCGTCTGATCAACTACCTGCAGACTGAACATCAGCTATCCAATGAGATTGATGATATCAATGCCATCGGCAACAAGCTGAAGTCATGCCGACAGGTAGATTCACCCATTGGTGGGGAGTGTGACACATCAACCCACCCCCGATGGAATTTTCATGACACCCAGTTTGGCACCAATGATTTTGGATTTGCTGCCTTGCCCGGAGGCGGGCGCGGGGCCCGGGGTTCCTTTGAGAGTGCTGGAGCGTTCGGCTTCTGGTGGTCATCTAATGAAGGCATTGAGGGTTCAGGTGCCTACCGCTATATCAATTTTGACCAAAGCGTGGTGTTCCAGGGCAACTTCGACAAGTCAGCCGGTCTGGCAGTACGCTGTGTAAAGGATTAAATCATAATTTTCCTAACCTCCTGAGGCTGTCTCTTTAATCAGGGACAGCCTCTTTTTTTCCAGAACAAAATAAAGGATATTGAAACAATGTTCCGTGCTTACCCGGCAACTCCTCTGAAGCATGCCCTGGTCCATGATTATCTCCTGCAGGCTGCAGACACGATGTAACCAATAAATCAACACCTTGTGCAGAATCTTTCTCATTGGCCAGGGGATGCTAAATGGCAGGATTACAAAATATTATAAATATTATTGAAGCCCGGAATAAAAGCGTAATTTTGCACCTCCTTCGAAATCAATCCTTTTATTCTCTTAACACTCTCTTTTCAGATGATTTCTGTTTCTAACCTGGGTATTCAATTCGGGAAAAACGTACTATTTCAGGATGTGAATTTAAAATTCACCCCGGGCAACTGCTATGGCATTATCGGCGCCAATGGTGCAGGAAAATCCACTTTATTGAAAATGATCTGCGGAGACATTGACGCCACACGCGGCAATGTTAGTCTGGGAGCCGGAGAAAGGCTTTCTGTATTGCGGCAGAATCACTCTCAATATAATGAGGTTACTGTTCTTTCAACCGTATTAATGGGGCATTCCCAGCTATGGGCCATCAAAGAAGAAAAAGATGCCATTTATGCAAAAACTGAATTTACTGAAGCCGATGGCCTCAGGGCATCAGACCTAGAAGCACAATTTGCCGACATGAACGGCTGGGAAGCCGAGAGCAATGCAGCGAACCTGCTAAGTGGCCTGGGCATTGGCGAAGAGCTGCACGACAAACTGATGAACCAGCTCAATGGGAAAGAAAAGGTTAAGGTACTGCTGGCACAGGCCCTTTTTGGCAAACCCGACAACCTGCTGCTGGATGAGCCCACCAATGACCTTGACCT
>JAWOCF010000072.1:0-6209 GCA_046483935.1 Bacteroidales bacterium
CACCGAAAAAAGTATTGCAGCCGTCGAAAAACGATATGCCGACCGCAAAAAAGGATTCTCCCTACCCTCGGCTTACGAGATGGAGATCCGCACCAAAGACGGCGAGCTCAAGGAGGTGGAGATGAGCGTAGTGGCTCTGGAAGACAGCTCAGTGCCCAGGGTGCTGGGCGTGATGCGCGATATTACCTACCGCAAAAACCACCAGAATCTGGAGCAGGAGGTTGCTGTGGCCAAGAAATCAGCCCAGTTCAAGCAAAACTTCCTGGCCAACATGAGCCACGAGATACGCACCCCCATCACCGGGATCATCGGCATGGCAGAAATACTCTCTAAAACCGCCCTCTCCGAACAACAGGGTGAATACCTCAATACCCTGAAGCTCTCTACTGAAAACCTTCGCGAGATCATCAACCAGATCCTGGACTATTCAAAAATTGAAGCCGGGCAGATGCAGATCAAAAACAGGGTGTTCTCATCAAGGTCGTTGTTGCTCAATGCCCAGAAGGTGTTTTATTCCATCTGTCATAAAGACATCCTGTTTCATTCTCAGCTGGATGAGCGCATTCCGGAATTTATCGATGCCGATGAGCCACGCATCTCACAGGTGATCAACAACTTCCTGAGCAATGCGGTAAAATTTACCGCCTCGGGCGAGATATCCGTTCAGGTGTCGCTGGAAAGTCAAAAAGAAGACCACCTGATCCAGATCAAGGTTGAAGTCTCCGACACGGGCCCCGGCATTGCACCCGCACTGCAAAGCCAGCTGTTTAAACCCTTTGCACAGCTGGATCAGGCCGATCAGCGCGTGATTGAAGGGACCGGCCTGGGATTGTCGATCAGCAAGGAACTGGCCCAGATGATGGGAGGAGCCATTGGGGTAAATAGTGAACCCGGGAAAGGCAGTAGTTTCTGGTTCACCTTCTGTGCCAGGGCCATTGAACTGAATCAGCAAGCGCTCAGGGTGCAGACCCCCTTGAAGGAAAAACCTTCAGGTCCCCTGCGAATCTTGCTGGTGGAAGACAAGATGGTCAACCAGAAAGTAATCACCCTGATGCTCACCGCTATGGGCCATGAAGTGGTGGCTGCTGATCATGGGCAACAGGCCCTCGAAAAATATGAACATGGCCGTTTCGGGCTGATCCTGATGGATATTCAGATGCCGGTGATGGATGGCATTACAGCGACCCACAAACTGAAGAAGAAATACAAGGACCTTCCGCCCATCGTGGGCCTTAGCGCCAATGCCTTCGAAGGAGATCGTGAAAAATACATGGAGATGGGTATGGATGAATACCTTACCAAGCCAGTGTTAACTGAAGACTTCGTTGGTTTGATGACCCGGTTGTTTAAGAAATAATCAGACCATTTATGTTCTGAATGTTTGCATCAGGAAGTATCGTGCTATCGGTTATTATTCTTATGGGGTATGACTTTTATCTCTAACCAGGGATAGCAGATCCCCAAGCAACCCGCACAAGCCTGAATTTATTAAAACGCAGCAGGGGGCAGGAAAAACTCCCGGCAAATGCTTGGCAGGGAGTTTACCCTTATTGCTGCCTGGCGGCCTGCATTTATATAATGGTTGATGCCTTCAGGCCGGAATACACACGTTAGTGTTCTTTACCTAAACCATCTGCACAGATACGGCCATGCACGTTGGCATGGATTTCCGGAGGTTCAGCTCCATAATTTATCATCCCATTATTAATCAACTTGCCTGAAGCGTTTGCAAAAACCCCGGTGCCTGCAAGAATTTCCATTTTGTTGTTAATCCTGGCTGTATAATTTTGGGGATTCAGGGGCGATTGTACGGCATGGTCCCAGGTAATAAATGCTCCTTCATCACTTTCGAAAAAATGAAACAGATGAATGAAAACAGCAGCATTTTCATTTGCAGCATATTGATGTGTAACAATAGAACCTAACATTCCCTCTACCCCGGCAACGGTCGTCCCGATCGGAAAAGCGCCCCCGCCAAAAACAGTAAAGCCCTCAAACCCTGCCATCGGATTTCCATATACAGAATGCACATCAAAGGCGCCGGCAGCTTTTAAAGCATCAAAAAGATCCGTCATGCCCGAAAAATCGAAAGAAATGGGTCCTCCAAAGTAGAAGACATCCTGAACATGAACATTAACGCAATTCTGCACAGGCATGCTTTTGGTTTCAGATAACCTCATGTCGTTGGCTGCCTTAGGCTCCTCGATTTCACTGTCGCACGAAAAAAGAATCATGCATGCGAATACCCAAACAATTGATTTTTTCATAATACTCCCCCGTTTAAGTTAAAAATAAAGCTTCTGATTAAATTATTGGTAACCCATAATTACAAAGTCCCTGAAAGTTACGGCATTAAGAGGTCAGGATTGTAAAGATTTTGTCAGGAATTGTCAGGAATTGTCAGGAATGATTCCTCGCGGAAATTTCGTCCGTAACCGGCTAAGCTTTCTTATGCCCAATCCTGCATCACACCAGTTGCCACAGAGCCCCCGGAAGCGTCTGGACAGGCTGACATCCTGGGTGAACTCCTGTACGGGTCGTTCTGATTCCGCTCCATAATACTACCTTAAAAGCTGCGACAGGCTGCCTGAGCCATCTGCCCAGGGGCGCTCTGAAATCAAGGGACCTGACACACTTTTCTGAAGACTCCCCTGAATACCCCCCAACTCTATTAAGTTCGCACCAACTTCGTATCAAGTTCGCACTTAATACAAGGTGGGCAGATCTCTGAGAAGGGAAGAACCCGTGCGGGCCTGACCAAAAAAGTAGCCGTGTGCAATGGAATCCCGGTGATTCCGGTTCAATTTGTGTCAGAATTGTATCAAAAAAAAAGGGTTACAACTTATGAAAGTTGTAACCCTTTGAGAGAAAGTGGGCGATGACGGATTCGAACCGCCGACCCCCTGCTTGTAAGGCAGGTGCTCTAAACCAGCTGAGCTAATCGCCCTTTTATGATGATGATGAACGTTGAAACAACTAATTCTTTTGTCTTTTGCACTGTTTGCCCAGGCGTTAGAATTAATGTGCGTGCAAAGGTATATGTTTTTTTTGATCCTGCAATAGTTTTTCCTTTTTTCCTTTATTTGGATGCATTTTTTTTGAAATCATTCACCAAACAGGTTGAAATCAGGTAAAATGTTGTCGCCAGGAATCCCGGAAAGTTATTTTTCCCTTGTTTTACAGCCTCTTTTCTTATTGGAAAATATCTTGTATGCCCTATGAATAAAGGAAAAGTAAAAATTATTGAAAAAAAATGCAAAAAGATTTGGAAATAATTAAAACCTGTTCTACATTTGTGGTGTATTAGTCAAGTAACACAGTAGTCTAATAATAAACATAGCAACCATGATCAACATCACAAATCTAACATTTGGTTACAAAAAGAATAAAATTCTTTTTAATAACCTGAACCTGAAACTGGAGGCTGGCAATATTTACGGTTTGTTCGGAATGAACGGAGCCGGAAAAACCACCTTGCTGAAACACATCTCCGGTTTACTGTTCCCACAAGAAGGCGAATGCCTGGTGTTTAACCAACCTTCGGGCGATCGCACCCCGGAAATGCTTTCCAACATCTTTATTATCCCGGAGGAATTTGAATTGCCTGCCATGAGTGCCGAAACTTATGCAAAAATTCATGCTCCTTTTTATCCCCGGTTCGATCATTTTGAGTTGAAGAAACACCTGGAGGAGTTCGAGGTGGATACCCAAAAGCCCCTCACCACCCTGTCGTACGGACAGAAGAAAAAGTTCCTGATTGCTTTTGGCCTGGCAGCCAATACCAGCCTGCTGTTGCTGGATGAACCCACCAATGGTCTGGACATCCCTTCAAAAAGCCAGTTCCGGCGAATCATTGCCGCCTCAACCAACGGCGACCGCTGCCTGCTGATCTCAACCCACCAGGTGCGCGACCTGGCCAGCATTATTGATCATGCCATTATTGTTGACAATGGAGGCATCATTTTCCAGAAAAGCGTGTATGAGATCGCCGACGCTTTCACCTTTGGAAAGATCAAAGATGGGGATGTTTCGGATGTGGTTTATTCCGAAGAAATATTGGGGGGCAAAGCAGCCATCCGCCGCAACAGCGGTAATGACACCCAGGTGGATCTTGAATTGTTGTTTAATGCAGTAATCCACAATCCTGCAACCATTAATAATGAATTCAAAAGCTAAATAACCATGAATACAAGTTCTTTTTTCTCTCTGCAACGTTTTTTCCTGGTCCTGAGACGCGACATGGTGCTCAACCAGAAGACCCTGCTGATCGGCCTGGCAGCCATGAGTGGTTTGTTACTGGTACAATCAGTAATTCAAACCTATGCCAGCGGTGGTGTTTTTTCCCTGGAAGCTTTTTCAGGCTCCGGCATCACCTATTTCTTCGTCTTTGGCTATGTCGTGGCCAGCATGGTATTTAAGGAGCTGCATGTTCCTGCACGCAGCCAGTTCTTCCTCACCCTGCCCGCTTCAAACCTCGAGAAGGTAGCTGCGGCCTGGGTAGTCTCTGCCCCTCTCTATGTAGTGGGTGTTTTTCTGGCATTGACCCTGATCAGCCTGCTGGCTGCCCTGCTCAATGCACTGTTATTTGGATCGGCCCTTCTGGTGTTTAATCCTTTCACTACCATGAACCTTTATGCCGCCGGTGTTTTCCTGGTGACCCACAGTATATTCTTCCTGGGTGCCGTATACTTCAGGAAAAACAATTTCCTGAAAACCATCCTGAGCCTGTTTGTCATCAGTGTTGCCATCTCGATGCTGGCCGGGCTGATGGGGTACTTGTTCTTCGGAACCACTTCCTTTACCATCAATGAGCAAACCACCATTGGAACTCCGGATTTTATTACTGAGTTTTTACCCACCATGGCAAAAATCGTGTTCTGGGGAATCGTGGGCCCGTTTTTTCTGATTGTTAGTTATTTCCGGTTTAAAGAAAGGGAGGTGTAAAAATGGAATTCTTAGAAAATCAACCCATATACATGCAGATTGCTGATAGCTTTTGCGAAAACATCCTGCTGGACAAATGGAAGGAAAACGAACGCATCCCTTCCGTCAGGGAGGTGGCTGTAATGATGGAGGTAAATCCCAATACTGCCATGCGTGCTTATGTTTATCTGCAGGATAAAGAGATCATCTTCAACAAACGCGGCATTGGATACTTTGTGTCAAAAGGTGGATTAACCAAAGCTTTGCAGCTCAAACGCGAAGAGTTTATCCACAAAGATATGCCCACGTTCTTCCGGACCATGAAGCTGCTGGGTTTCACCTGCAACGACCTGGAAAAACGCTTTGAAGAAATAGAAAAACAATCTTAATTACCTTTAAAAAGAACATAAGATGAAAACAAGTAATAAAATTCTGCTCGGCGCCTTGATTGTAGTGGTACTCCTGATGACCGTCTCTGCAGCTTTTTTGAAAACCAATGTGTTTGGGGATGTCATTAAAGGAGACGGCGATGTGCGCCAGGAAAACAGGCCCGTGGAAGCCTTTGACAGAATCGACATCGGAGGAAACTTCCAGGTGTATTTCACCCAGGAAGGCCCTACGAAGCTGATGGTATCGGCCGATAACAACCTGATGGAGTATATTCTCTCGGAAGTGGTTGACGGTGAATTGCGGGTATATTCAACCAACCGCCTGCAGTCGCGCAACATTCAGCTGGATATCAGCAGCAGCGACATCAGGCAGATCAAGGCCACTGCCGGAGCCAGAATATTTGGTCGCAATGCCATTACCACCCCACAACTGACCCTGCTGGGAAGTGCAGGTGCACAGCTGGAGCTGGAAGCTATGGTTGAACAACTGATCGTAAACCTGAGTGCCGGCTCCAGGGCCACCCTGTCGGGAACGGCCGATGAGGCTGAATATGAAGCCAGCGCCGGAAGCCGTGTATCAGCTTACGACCTGGAGGCCAAAAGCGTAAGGGCCAAAGGCAGTGCCGGATCTACCCTGGAAGTCAATGCCTCTGAAAGTCTGTCGGCTGAAGGCTCGGCAGGCAGTGGCATCTATTATGCCGGCACGCCCATGATCAACGAACTGAACCTGAGCGCCGGAGCGGCCATCCATCAACGCAAATAACAGACCTTCCCTGATCGCTGTTTCCGGGATACATTCCCGATGGGCAGCGGTATCTGAAAGCTTTCCCCTGTATGAATCATCATACAGGGGATTTTTTTGCCTGTCCCGGACGGTATATTTTTAAATTTATCTTA
>JAWOCF010000127.1:0-11088 GCA_046483935.1 Bacteroidales bacterium
ATGCGGAACATGAACACCTTCAGCCATTCCTGAAGCAGGGGCTGACCGGTCTTCTTGAAGAAGTTCTGCATGACCTTCCCGTCTTCGATGCGACCTGTCTTGTTGCTTTGGCCCTGCCAATATCGGTAGCCATCTGGCCCTGGGCAAAAAAGTCATTAACAAACCCCGTAAGACGCCCCTGGAAGGATAGATTCCCCAGGTTATGAAAGGTGGCCGGCAGCACCGGATGGGAGCCACCAGCCTGCAAGGGTAGCTGGAATGCAACAATATCGTCAGGATGACTCCTGAATTCAGTGATAAAAAAGTTCACAAAGGTTTCGCTAAGAACGGGTAGCCCATCAAGATGAAAGCCTCCCTGAAACCGGGTAGAGGCTCCATATTTCAGGAGCAGATCATTGCCCTTCAGGTTAGATACCGTTCCTGAAAAATCACCTTCCACTTCTACCCGACCTTTCATGCCATACATGGGCGACAGGAAGAAACCCATATCGGCCATGTCCAGATAAGAATCATTGATCATCAGCTGCATCTCAACCTGATTGACAAAATCGGAGAAGGAGACATACCCCTCATAATTCATGATCAGATCCAGAGACAGGTCAGTAAGGGGCGAGTGAAATGCCACATCAGAAACCAGCGCCTGATCAGGAGCAATATGAAATTTGCCGGAAAGACCGGTTATCTCAAAGTCTTCGGTACTATGCAGCGATAGTTTTTCGAGGTTGAAGATCAGGGTATCCTGATCCAGGATGATGTCATTGACAGCCAGGTTGAAGCCACGGATATCAATATGTGCGTGATCGAAGCCTGTTGGCTGCAGGGGTTGATCCTGAACATGAAGCTGAAAGCCTGAGTTATTGAATTCCAGCGATTTGCAGATTACATCCCATTTTGAACGGGCCTCAGGATCCTTTTTCGGGGAGAAGTAATCCAGAATGAACTGAAAGTTGTATTGCTCATGGCCCGAATATTTAGCGGTACCCAGAAAGGCCTGTTCCAGGTAAATCTTATTGATTAGCAAGAACCGTGGTCTGAGAGAGATCCTTTCAATATCCAGGACCATACGCCGGGTCACCAACAGGGGTTTCTCATCCTGATCATTCACCTGAACGTCCTCCAGCACCACATTCAGAAAGAAGGAGACATCCAGGCCGCCCACTGTAATGCTGGTTTGTAGCTCTTCAGACAGATAAGTAGCCACCCGCTGGGCAAGCATGGTCTGTACCCGGCTGCTGCGCAGCACCCCATAAGAAAGTATTGGCAGTAAGACCATTACAGCCAATACAATAAGCCATATTTTACGTGATTTTTTGATACCTTTGCTTCCCTAAAAATAGAACATTCAATGAGTATTTATATTCTGGGGATCGAATCATCCTGCGATGACACTTCTGCTGCCATAATAAAAGATCGCAAAATTCTTGCCAACATTATTGCCAACCAGGAGGTTCATAAAGATTTTGGGGGAGTAGTGCCGGAACTGGCGTCACGGGCCCATCAGCAAAATATTATCCCGGTCATTGACAAGGCTTTACGCACTGCAAATATAAGTAAAAATCAACTCCACGCAGTGGCTTTTACCAATGGCCCGGGTTTATTGGGTTCATTGCTGGTGGGAGCTTCCTTTGCCAAATCATTTTCCCTGGCCCTGGGGCTTCCCCTGGTAGAAGTGAACCATATGCAGGCACATATTCTGGCCCATTTTATCGAGGATGATGAACAACCCGGCACCCCTGAATTTCCTTTCTTATGTCTTACCGTTTCAGGAGGACACACCCAGATTATGCTGGTAAAAGACTATTTCGAGATGCAGGTAATTGGTCAGACCATTGATGATGCTGCGGGAGAAACTTTTGATAAAGCGGCCAAGATTATGGGCCTGCCTTACCCCGGGGGCCCTCTGATTGATAAATATGCAAAAGAAGGAAACCCCAAAGCATTCCCTTTTCCTCATCCCTCTATTCGCGGCCTGGATTTCAGTTTCTCAGGATTGAAGACCTCTATCCTTTACTTTTTGAGAGACCAGCTGGAAAAAGACCCTGATTTTATTGAAAACAACAAGCATGATCTCTCCTCATCGATCCAGCATACGATTGTCGAAATCCTGATGCGAAAATTACGGAAAGCGTCCAAAGAAACAGGGATTACCCAGATTGCAATAGCAGGCGGAGTATCTGCCAATTCGGGCCTGCGCAATGCCTTGCTGAATGAACAACAACATTCAGGATGGAAGGTTTTTATTCCTAAATTTGAATATTGCACCGACAATGCCGCCATGATTGCCATCACCGGCTACTTCAAATACCTGCAAGGCAATTTTGCCGGTCAATCAACCACCCCTTTTACCCGCTATTCCTGATTGCCTTGCTCCTGAGAAGGGCTCACGAAAAACCGGTTTTCATGAGCCGGCTGAATGACATGACGCTCCCGGTCGTACTGATAATATTCCAGATCATCATCGGGTTTAGCAAGGCTTTTGCGGATGTATTGATTCATTAAGTAATCAAATATATATTGACCGTGCTGCTGAGCAGCTGTAGCAGCAAGATCGTAAACATCATCCAGGGTGAGCCTGTATGACACATATTCGTAACTCACTTCATCGGTGCGCCAGTCAACATTGAACCAGCCTTCAATATGATCGCTCCGGTACTGCATGCTGAAAAGCACCTGCATCTCATTTTCAGGCTGCTGATCATGCTGATACTCAAACCAGGTATCCTGCACCAAAGTGGTAATATCTACTTCTGCCTCATATAGCAACCCGTCAATGATGGTATGCTCCTGTTTTTGATCAATAAATTCCATCAGTTGCATTTGTGCAACTGAAAAAATGTGTGCATTGGAATCCAGTTGATAGAAGGAATCGCTATTTGAAGAAGTAAACGTCTTAACACCAAAGTAGTTCAGCTCCCGGATCAGGGTTTCCATGTAAAACCTGATGAGAAGCGAATCCTCCACCTGGTACAGAAATTGTCCTTCTTCCAAAGGATACAAAGTATCAGAGGAAATACTGTCAGGATGAGCAGGATAGTAATTTTTAATCAACCCCTGCGGGGGGATGATCAACACATTAATATCATCCTGTTCAACCACATATTGTTGTGCCAGATGAACTCCTGTGGTGCACGAAGTGATCAGAAACAATCCGGCGATGACCGGCAATATATGACTTGAAAACTTCATGAGCCAGGAACATTTACTTAAATCCGTATCACTTCAAACTATTTCTTATCTGCCATAATGGTTTGTGCCAATGACCTGCCATATTCAAAACATTTCTGATATTCGGCCTCATGGGGAGTGAATTTTACGAAAACGCCAGGCTCCTGAACTTTAAGCTTGAGGTTGGTCAGTGCCGAATTGATCAACGACCTGCCTTCACCACTCCAGCCATACGAACCGAAGGATCCTGCAATCTTTCCTTTATCACGGATGGGATTGATCAGTGCAAACATCTTGTAAACCGGCAGCAGAATGTTCTGGTTGATGACCGGGCAACCCACCACAATCCCCTTGCTGCGGGCAAGACGTTCATCCAGATCACCAACAGACATATTCTCAATATCGGCCACTTCAACAATAAAATCTCCTTCGCTTCTAACACCTTCAGCAATGGCCTCAGCCAGCTTGCCCGTATTATTATAGGCAGATACATAAGGGATAAAAACGTAATCATCCTGTGGGGTATCAAGTGCCTGGCGGGCATATTCTTCGGAGGCATCAACCCACTTTTGCCAGTCGTTCATCAACAGAGGGCCATGACCCGGAAGGATGGCCTGAATCTCAAGCGGCCTGATCTTGTCAATGGCCTTAAGCATAAACTTGCTGAAAGGTTTGAGAATGACATCAAAATAATATTTAAAGGCTTCACTGGTGTCTCCCACCTTGCTGTCGATCATATCAGGATGCGCATAATGGCATCCGAACGAATCGCAGGTAAACAAGAGCTTGTCTTCTTCCAGATAGGTATACATGGTATCGGGCCAATGCAGATTGGCTGCAGAAATAAACCGCAGGGTTTTGTTGCCCAGATCAAGGGTATCCCCATCTTTGGCAATGATATGCTTGAAGCTCCTGCCCATAAAGTCCTGCAGGTAACTGATTGCCAGCCGGGTGCCCACTACTGTAGCCTCAGGTGCAAGCTTCAGCAGGTTATCAAGATTTCCGCTATGATCGGGCTCGGTATGATTCAGGATAATGTATTCAATCTGTGAAGGATCCGTCACCTTGCGGATTTTCTCCAGATAGGTATCCCAGAACTTCTCTTTACTGGTTTCCACAATAGCCTTTTTGTCGGCATCAATGAAAAAGGAATTATAGGTAGTGCCATATTCAGTGGTCATGACCACATCGAAGGTCACAATATCATAATCAAGGATCCCGATCCATTTAACATCGGGGGTAATATCCAGTATTTCGGTGTCAGGCTTTTGTTGTGCTTTCATTATTAAATAATATGATGATTAAAAATCTTTTAAACAAAATGAAGGTTAGGAAACGATTCAGATACACAAAAATAACGAATTGGGCAATAAGGCCTGCAAAAACCTTGAAGAAAGAAAACAATTCATTTTTCGGAGCAGGTCCTTAAAATCTGAAAAAAGCTCATGCAAAAAGAAATCAGGGCCCTGACAAGAGGATTCAGCCAGAAATCATTGAAGAAGTGATTTTAATATGCCACAAAAGTATCAGGAGCCTCAGGCCAGGTTTTTATCCACATACACCACCAGCTTACCCAGGCAATTCACATAGCTGCCATATTCATTGTCGTACCAGCCGAATATCTTGGCGTGTGTGACCGGAAGATTCAAATCCTGTTCAACCTTAACCCCCATGGAGGAAAGCACCTTTTCGGGAAGATTCAGGAATCCTGTCCGGGTATGCGTTTCATGACCTTCAATCACGATAGCTGCCGGAAACCCCATCAGATCGGAGGATACATTCTGCCTCTGTGAATATACCAGCAAATCTTTTTGCGGGCCTTCTGCTGCCTGTTTGTAAATGTTGTTGAGAAATTGTTGGTTGATAGTAGGATCACCCTTTTCGTCCAGATTACTGCTAAAAGTAATGTTCAGGATGATCAGCGACACCGTATTGGTAGGTATCCTCACGGAATCAGCCATAAAGCCGATCTGGCTGATCTGTGGGATGATACTCTCCAGCGCCTTGGCTGCCCCGGTGGTTGACAGGATGATGTTGTTAAACACCGAACGTGTCTTGCGCAGGTCGGAGGCATTGGCCTTGGGAACGGCATCCAATACACTCTGGCTATTGGTGGCAGCATGAACTGTCGACATGGATGCGGTGAGAATGCGTGAGGTCTGTTGGGTCAGCAGCAAGGGATTGATCATGTGAGAAAGCCCTGTTGTGGTACAACTTGCAGCGGAAAGCACATGATGCTTTTCAGGCTTAAACTCCAGATGGTTAATGCCATATACCATCATGAAGCTATCTTCCGGCATTTTCTTAGTCTTGTCTTTGATCTTAAAGGGAGCACTGACGATAACCTTGCGGGCACCCCCATCAAGATGCCCCCGCAGGCTCCCCCCGGGATGATCGGCAGGCAACGTGGGATCCGTAAAGATTCCTGTACAGTCAATAACTACTGCTACACCATTTTGCTTCCATTGTATTTCGCGGGGGTTGCGATGGGTGCGTAAAATTTTAATTACAAAACCATCAAATTCCAGAATGCCTTGCTGTTCATCAACAATCGTGAAAGAACGATTGGTTCCGGTATTGCCATAAAGAAAACGATTCATGGCGCCGTAGGTAGAATCTGTTTGCATGATGTCGATCAGGTCTTCCAGCGAGGTACCCACTTGCCTGCCCAGGTTCACGACCGCTCCTTCAAAATGCCTTAAGGCAATGTGACTCCATAAGGTGAGTTTACCGATACGTCCCAACCCATTGATTCCGATAAGGTTTTTGTTTTCCAGCAAAGCATCCATGATTTATATTATTTGTGAAACAATATTTTTAGTTAATGATCTCAGTTTGTTGTGTAGGATAATGGCCCTCAAAAATGTTCCCCGCAAACCCATCAATCGAAATGGGATCGCCTGGTTTAAAGCTTCTGCCGTTAATAAACGCCTGTTTTTGTTTTTCATCTACACGCAAGGGAATACAGTTCAACACACAAACTTTGCCCAGGCGTGCAGCAGTAACCGCTGCATGAGAGGTGGTTCCCCCGCGTGAAGTCACCAGCCCATCGCATTCAAAAATCAGGGGAATGTCATCAGGCACGGTATCCGGGCGCATCAGGATACAGGATTTGCCGGGATGGTTTTTGCGGATGGCCACAATATCCTCCATATCAATGGCAAGCAGTCCGCTAAGGGCACCTCCTCCCCCGCCGATCCCTCTGGCCAATAGCTTCATGCTTTTCACCTCATCACTGAACAGGGTGATCCGTTCCGACTTTTGTGTATCCTGGTCACGGATTTGTAAAATATAGAGATCCTCAGGGTTTTCACTCTCAAAAGTAAACTCTATTTCCTGATGGCCGAATCCATGTTTTTCCAGCAGCTCATTGGCCATTTGATAAAGGCGCGAAAAGATCCTGGGCAGCTTCTCTTCCAAAGAAGTTTGATTCTCACGACCTGAAAGTTGTTTTTGCAATTCGGATATTGGCAATGCATGCACCAGCCCTGCAACAATATCCTCTCCCTGGCTGCACAAAGTAAAATCACCATTGAGGTAAATGCCGGGCTTTTGAATCTGAGGGTTGTGGGTAAAGGCCACTCCCGTGCCTGAATGTTCAGAAATATTTCCCAGAACCATCTTCTGGATCACCACTGCCGTTCCCCATTGATCTGCAATTTGCAAATGTGAGCGGTAAGCTTTGGCCCGCTCGGATGACCAGGAATCAAACACACTCATGATGGCCTGCCTTAACTGAAGCCATGGGTCTTGCTCAAAATGCACATCATGCTGGTTCAGGATCTCTTTGTAAGAGAAGGCCATCTCCCTCATCTGTGCAGAAGAAAACTGGATTTTCTGTTCCACCTGGTAGGTGTTTTTAAAGTCGACCATCACCTGATCAAAAACATCTCTGTTAATCCCGAAAGTCATCCCCCAGCTTTGCAGCAGACGCCGGTAGCAATCCCACGAAGTCCATCCGAAGTTGGGCTGTTTGCTAAAGGCTTCTACAATCCGGTCATTCAGCCCAACGTTCAGAAAAGTATTCATGGCACCAGGCATCGAAATAGCCGTACCCGAGCGCACCGAAAGCAATAAAGGATGATCTGGTTGTCCGTAGTGATGCCCGGCGATAGCCTCCAGCCCTTTAAGATGATCCCGTATCAAGGCATCCACCTGATTGGATAATGAGTGACTGGAGGTAATCGCTTTTTGCCTCCTGAACACCTCTGTAGTAAGCACAAACCCGGGAGGTACCGGAAAGCCTGACATCAGCAGCTTCTTCTGAAAATAGGCCTTTGAACCCAGGAAAATCTGGTTATCCACCTTCAGAGTCTGTTCATACAAAGGGCTTACAACCAGATCAGGATCGTAAGACATGATGTGGCGGATGATCTCAGGCGAGAAACTGTCTACCATGTTATGCAGTGAATGAATCACCCGGCTGATGAAGTTGTCAAGCAGCTGAATCAGGAAAGAAGAATACAAAATCTCCCGGTAAAACGTCTCTGATTTTTCAAGGATCAACTGGTTTAACGCTGTGGCTTCCAGTTTTCCTTCAGGATCAAACAGCTGAGGAATGATCATTCGCAGGGGTTGATCATAAAAGCCAAAAAAGTAGGTGTTGGTAATGTCCTTCACATTTTTGGCCATAAACTGAAACAGATTGATAAACTGGTTCAATGAAAAACTTTCTGTTGTAAGACCATATTTCAGCATCATCAGGTTTGCCTCAAACCCCTGGCTGGCAACACCGTCAAGCTCCAGCCCTTTGCGGAAAAGAGAAAGGATGCTGAATGACTCTTTCAAAGAATGAGCAGTGATGTATTCAGTTTTAAAGTTCTGGATTCGTTGTTCCATAATGCCCGAAGCCAACCGCTCCAGCCTGAAGATCATTCCCAGGGCTTCAAACTTGTTTTCCCGGTATTGCCCGTACATAGAAGGAATCCCAAAAGCAATATGCCGCTTGTGGTAAATATTTTCCCAGCCTTCGCTGAACTCGGTATTAAAGATGACCTGATTGAGGCGTTCCATGAAATCGAATATCACCTCAAGGGCTTCTTCATGCTTTTCCTGTTCCAGTAACAGGGTGAGCCCTTTGATTTCACCTTCCGGGAAAAAATTGTACTTACGCAGGTGTCCTCCAATATCAGTGGCTTCAAATGAATATTTTTCGCTTAAAAGAAAATAAAGGGTAAAGAGAAGTTTTACCCGCTGCACGTCTGGTTGGAGTGCATCTTTCTGGTCATCAAGAAGGTCAAAAAACGCTGCTTTCTTCATCTGCAGCAGTTCTTCAGGCCGGCATGATTGCTGAATGCACAGCTGGTTAACAAGCTGGTGAACGCCTTTGAACCAGCGGCTTTGCAGGTCGATGGAAGCAAAAACATCGGGCGGAAGAATTTCCTGCAAGGCTTCAATTTGGCCGCTGTGCCAGAAGAGAAAGATCTTGCGGGTGAGTTCAATATGCGAATTGTTCCCTTCGATATGCACCTGCTTGCGCAAAAAATGAATGAGTTTATCCTGTCGGCCGGATACTTCATCCATCATGGTGGTCACTTCACGCAACTCCCCTTCCGCCCCGATCTCACTAAAATAAACCGGAAATATTCGGGTGAGCTGTTTGATCTGCTTATAAAGTGGTGAGATATTGCTGTTGAGCAGCTTGGTAACGTCCCGTTGAAACAGGTCGGTATCAAAGATGAAGATGCCTCCCATTCTAAGATTCACAATCAGGGCCGAGAGTAGTTTGCGAAAGGTATAAGGGGCATGCTCAATCAGCTCCAGCCATACCCGGATATTCTTAACATGGTTGGGATCAACCTTCAGCTGCCAGTTTTCCTGAATAAAAACCTTGCCCGGAGCGACAAACCCCAGGTTGATCAGCTCATTTTCAAAAAAACTGATGATGCGTCGTTCACGGACCTCTATCACTTCTTTTCCCAGGGTGAGAATACAGTCGAGCACTGTAGACATATGAGTGGCCTTCAGTTCCTGAAACAGGTTGAAAATATTACTGATGAAATCGATGAGCTCGTCGGGATGTAGTTCGCTGTGGATGTTGCGCAGAATCTTGTTCAGTTCCCACAGCAGTTGATCCTGCTGCTCTTCCATGCCTGGCAGATGGAGCAAAAAGATGATGTAGTAAAAACGTTCAATATTCTTTTCGAAATGCTCAATATACCCATAGAAATGATTTCCCATTTCAGGAAACAGGGGCATGTTCCTGGTCAGCTGCTCCCAGGTCTGTGCCTGTTCCAGATCTTTCCTGATGCGCGAAAACCACTTTTGGTCAATATCACGGATCAGGGAAGAATAATCTTTGCAGAACAGGTGTCTTTTCTTTTCAAACCAATCGTTGGTTTGTGAATTTTGCTCCCAATATTCCAGATTTTCGAAAGCTACTTTACGCGAAAATTCAAAAGCGTGCCGGTAGAAATCCTCGTGATCTGCCTGGTTGTTGAAATGCTTTTTTAATGAACCCGAATGACGGACCACCAGCATGGGATGATTATTAAAAACCTTATTCAGGAGTCCAAACAACTTCTTTATTACCTCGTGCTCCTGATGATGCGGAGGAATATTAAAAGCACCGGCGAACTCTAACAAGGTTCTCAGCAGAACCCCTTTATCCTTCTCTTTCAGGTCCTTTTCAAGCAGATCCTCAGCAATATCCAGTAACAACAGGAATGCCTTACTGGCCTCAGGCATCTTTTCATAGAGCCAGCTATCGCCCAGCATGATTTTGCGGAACTCCTCCACCAGGAAGCTATAATTCGCCAACGGGTGATTCAACTCCCGGAAAAAAGCCAGCGTCCGTTGCTGTATTCCCCAGTAATCTTTGGAAAAATCAATAAACTGTTGATGGTCGGGAGGAATAACGATTTTGTCCCTGCGGGTCTGAGCAAGGTTTACCTCCAGGGCGCCGGAAGAGAATTTTTCTTTAGACATAGCAAGGAAGCCATAGATTTGACAGAACAGAGCACTTTTACCACAAGATACAAAATACTTCCTGTAAATCTAAAAATTCCTTACTGCTTTTTGTTCTTAAAATGCGGAGAATCGCCCCATTCTCCATAACCTACTTTAGAGCCTGCCATGGTGATCCTGACTTCAAGACACCGCTTACACTCTTCAGCATCTTCATCCGTGCAGGGTTTGTCTTCATACAACAGGTAGTCATCACGATACCGGGTGGGGGTTAGATTGGGCATAATGATATTGGCTCCGATTTTAATGGCCTTTTCACGCCCCATGGGGTCAATGGCCTGCATAGCAGTGGTAGCAGCTATGTTAATATCTTTCATCAATATGCGCAACACAGCCACCATCTTCAGGCTCAGATAAAAGCGATCCATTTTTGGAAGTAACTGATCCTTGTACTGGTATAAGGGAGTATCTACATGTTCGATATAAGGGCCCATACCCACCATGTCAATATCATGATGACGCAGAAACAACAGGTCATCGGCAAGATCTTCAACAGTCTGGAAAGGCAGCCCGATCATCACCCCCGAGCCCACCTGGTAACCTACTTTTCGTAACAAATGCAAACACTGCAGCCGGGCCTGATAATCGTGGATCTTATTCTCAGGATGGTATCGGGGATAAAGTTCCGGATTGGATACCTCAATGCGCAACAGGTACCTGTGGGCCCCAGCCTCAAACCAACGGCGGTAGGTTTCTTCTGATTGCTCGCCCAGCGAAAGGGTGATCCCCAGCTCTCCATTGCTCAGCTCTTTCACCTTTTTGACGATCCGGGTTATTCCCTCAACAAATTGCTTGTCACTGCGTTCGCCAGCCTGTATTACTATACTGCCATATTTATTTTCCCATGCATAACGGGCCGCATCCACAACCTCTTCTTCGGTAACTTCATACCGGTGTGTATTTTTATTTCCTGCCCGTATGCCACAATAATAACAGTTTTTTGCACAAAGATTGGAA
>JAWOCF010000130.1:0-5174 GCA_046483935.1 Bacteroidales bacterium
GGGTCCAGGTTCTTCTTTCTGGATCAGGACCGGGAGTTGCAGCAGGAAGAGCCTCTGAAACGAATCAAAGGGCTGGTCATTCCACCAGCCTGGGAACGGGTATGGATCTGTAAACTGGAAAACGGGCATCTGCAGGCCACAGGCTATGACAAAAACAACCGCAAGCAATACCGGTACCATGCACAATGGGTAGCCCTTCGCAATCAGACCAAGTACTACCGGTTGCGGGAATTTGCAGAGAGGCTGCCACAGATCAGGGCCCGCCGCCAGGAGGATCTTGCCCTTGGGGGCTTCCCCCGGCGCAAGGTGCTGGCCGCGGTGGTCAGTCTGCTGGAGTTCGTGAACGTCAGGGTGGGCAGTGCCTTTTATGAGAAACTGTATGGTTCTTTTGGGCTGACCACCTTAAAGAACAGACATGCTGATGTAAAAGGTTCGCGGCTTCATTTCTCCTTTAAAGGGAAAAAGGGGGTGCGTCGCCAGGTTTCTTTGAAAAACCGGCGGCTGGCCAGGATCGTTCAGGGCTGTAAGGAAATTCCGGGTAAAGAACTGTTTGAATACTATGATGAGTCGGGTGAGGTGCAAGGGGTTGATTCCGGAATGGTCAATGAATACATCCGGGATATTGCCGCAGGTGATTTCACGGCCAAAGACTTCCGTACCTGGGCCGGCAGTGTAACTGCCCTGGAGGCCCTGGCCCAGGCAGGAGGCTTTGATACCCAGGCGGAAATGAACCGTAAAATCGCTGCCGCCATGGACCTGGTGGCTCAGAAGCTGGGCAACACCCGGGCGGTTACCCGTAAGTATTATGTGCATCCTTTAATTCTGGAGCTTTATCAGCAAAACAAGCTGGAACAATACACCCGATTGCTTTATAAGGCCTCCGACGATGATGATCAGACCGGATACAGCGCAGCAGAGAAAGTGCTGTTAACCATTTTACAAACCAACGGTTCATGATGACAGCCTGCACATTTCGCTTTCTGGTAGTTATGAACCCAAACAAAATGTGCCATGAGATCAATATGGAAAGGATCAATAAACTTCGGACTGGTAAACATACCGGTGAAGCTATACAGTGCCACACAGAAAAGCAGCCTGGATCTCGACATGGTCGATCCGCGCGACATGAGCAGGGTGCGTTACAAGCGGGTCAATGAAAATACCGGGGAAGAGATTGAATATGGAGATATTGCCAAGGCGTATAACTATAAGGGCGACTATGTGCTCCTGGAAGATGAGGATTTTGAGGCTGCTGCGCCCGAAAAGAGTAAAACCATCGATGTGAACCATTTTGTGGAGGAGGACGAGATCGACACCATCTACTATGAGAATTCCTATTATATAGAACCCGAGAAACAAGGTGAGAAGGCTTATGCCTTGTTGCGCGAAGCCCTGAAGAAATCGGGTAAGGTAGGTGTGGCTCAGTTTGTGCTCCGCACCACTGAAACACTGGCCGTAATTAAGCCAATGGAGAATACCCTGGTGCTGAGTAAGATCAGGTTCGCACAGGAGATCCGCAGCACCGAGGAGCTGAACCTTCCGGCAAAGAGCCTGGTAAAGAACGAAGAGTTAAAGATGGCTATGACCCTGATCGATCAGTATTCCAAACCTTTTACCATCGAGAAGTACAAAAATGAATATGCCAGTACTTTAATGAAGGTGGTCAAAGCAAAGGCCTCGGGCAAAAAGGCACCAGCCAAAAAACCAAAGGCCCGTCAGCGGCAGACACAAGATCTGATGGATCAGTTAAAAGCAAGCTTGTCAGAAAAATAAACCAGCTGTCGGTATGAGCTTGAGCAAGTATAAAGAAAAGAGGAAATTTGAGGATACCCCCGAGCCTGATGCCCCAAAGGCAAAAAGCCATTCGTTGCTTTCTTTTGTGGTGCAGCGTCATGAGGCTTCCCGGCTTCACTATGATTTCAGGCTTGAAATGGAAGGGGTGCTCAAGAGCTGGGCTGTGCCAAAAGGCCCCTCAATGGTTGCCGGCGAAAAACGACTGGCCATCATGGTGGAAGATCACCCCCTGGATTACGGGGAATTTACGGGGGTCATTCCTGAAGGAAATTACGGAGCAGGGGTGGTGGAGATCTGGGATCAGGGAGTGGTTCTGCCAGTAAAAAAAGGTGACGACCCCCCAAAAGTCCTTTCTGACCAGCTTCAGAAAGGTGACCTGAAGTTTGTGCTTCAGGGCAGGCACCTGAAAGGGGAATTCGCCCTGGTGCGAATGAAAAATCAGCAGCAGAACCAATGGCTGATGATCAAGAAGCAGGATGATTATGCGGTCGATCATTATGATATAGAGAAGATCAGTCCCATCAGGAAGATCAACAGGAAAACAGCATTAAAAGAGAATACGACAAAGAAGCCCTCCCGGAAAAAGAAACAGGCTGCCCCTCAGGATGAGGACTTCCCTTCGCAGGTTCCTAAACCCATGCTGGCCAGCCCCACCAAAAAGATTATTGATGATCCTGACTGGATTTACGAACCCAAATATGATGGCTACCGGATGATCAGTGCCATCAATAAAGGAAAGGCAGCGTTGTATTCGCGCAATGGCCATAGCTTCAACGAGAAGTATGAGATCCTGGCTAAAGAATTAAAGAAAATAAAGGACAGGGTAATTCTTGATGGTGAAGTGGTGATTGAAAACCAAAAGGGAGTCAGTGATTTTCAGTTGCTTCAAAATTATAACTCCACGAAAAAAGGGGTGCTGAAATACTATGTTTTCGACATCTTATATCTTAATGGAACAAATACGGGCAGCTTGTCTCTTGCGAATCGTAAGGAGCTGCTGGAGATGTTTTTCAACAAATATAAGCTGAAGAATGTTTTTAACTCCACTTATCAACAGGGTGGGGGAAAGGAGCTGTTTGACAACCTTGCCGCCAAAGGCTACGAAGGAGTGATTGCCAAGAATCCCGAAGGGCAATATCTGCCAGGCAAAAGGAATGATGGCTGGCTGAAGGTCAAGGCACATATGATGCAGGAGGCTGTTATTGCTGGCTATACCCTCCCTCAGAAGGGGCGCAAATATTTTGGCTCCCTGATTCTGGGTCTGTATGATGGGGGTGCGTTGAAATACATTGGAAACTGTGGTACAGGATTCAATGATGTGTCTTTGAAAGAGCTTTACCAGGAATTTGAAAAACGTCAGATTGAAGAAAGCCCTTTTAAAGAGATGCCGAAACTTTCATGGGCCAAAGGCAAACCGGTATGGATAAAGCCTGAACTGGTCTGTAATGTGAAATTCACCGAATGGTCGCAGGAAGGACGGATGCGTCATCCTGTGTTTATGGGCTTGCGAACAGATAAGGATGCAGAGGAAGTGGAAAAAGAGTTGCCTGTTGATATCAAAAAGAAAGAGCATCCCAAACAGAAGACTTTTACCATATCGGGCAGAAAGGTGAAATGTACCAATCTGACCAAGGTGTTCTGGCCTGATGAAGGATACACCAAAGGTGACCTGATTGCTTATTATCGGGCGGTGAGCCGGTATATGGTCCCTTACCTGATCAACAGGCCCCAGTCGCTAAACCGGCACCCCAACGGGATCAATGGCAAAAGCTTTTACCAGAAAAACATGAATGTGAAGCAACTGCCCGACTGGGTAAAAACCGTGAAGGTCTATTCCGGTTCCAATGAGTCGGCCATTGATTACCTGGTTTGTAATGATGCAGCTACCCTGGTATATATGGCCAACCTGGGTTGCATTGAGATCAATCCCTGGCACAGTACCTTTCAGAAGCCCGACAACCCCACCTACATGATGCTTGACCTGGACCCGGCAAAGATTGCCTTCAAAGAGGTGGTAAACACCGCCCTGGTGATCAAAGAAATCTGTGATGAGATCGATATCCCCTGTTATTGTAAAACCAGCGGTGCTACCGGCCTGCATGTATTCATTCCGTTGGGTGCCCGGTACTCTTACGATCAGGTAAAAACCTTTGCTGAGATCATGGCGGTCATCACCCATCAGAGGCTTCCTGAGGTTACCAGCGTTGAACGGAGTACTTCAAAAAGAAAAGATAAGGTATATGTTGATTTTCTGCAGAACCGCAAGGCCCAAACCCTTGCTGCACCATACAGCGTGCGCCCGCAACCTGGTGCAACGGTTTCTGCCCCCCTGCGCTGGGAGGAAGTAAACCATCAGCTGTCTCCTCAGATGTTTACGATTAAGAATATGATGCAACGGCTGGATGCCATGGGCGACATCTGGAGTCCTGTGCTGAAGGAGAAGGTGGCTTTAAATAAAGCATTGAAAGCTGTTGAGAGATTAATTTAGCGAAAACTACATTGATTTGATAGAATAATTATGTAATATTAAACTAAAATTATGTAAGCAGATTCCAATTGGTCAGGATTATCTTTGTAGTAATTAAGATTATTGTGTTAAAAATTAAAACTGATTGATATGAAAAATGCAAATCCTGAAGCAGCACAAAACCTTCGCGAATTATTTGAAATGGAATTAAAAGACATCTACTGGGTGGAACAGGAACTCACCGATGCCATCCCAATGGTCATCGACAACACCACCTCCCAGGATCTGAAAGATGCCCTGAATCATCATCTTGATGAAACCAGGGAGCAGCTGAACCGTCTGGAGCAGGTATTTGATATTCTCGACATCAAGGCAGAGGCCAAAAAGTGTGAAGCCATG
This sequence comes from Bacteroidales bacterium, assembly GCA_046483935.1. Taxonomy (GTDB): domain Bacteria; phylum Bacteroidota; class Bacteroidia; order Bacteroidales; family UBA7960; genus JAWOCF01. The sequence continues at coordinate 4,661 of JAWOCF010000130.1, forward strand.
GAAGGGATTCTGAATGAAGCCGAAGAGATCATGGAAGATACCAAGGAAGGGCCCATTCGTGATGCCGGTATTATCTCTGCCGTGCAGAAAGTGGAGCACTATGAAATTGCCTCCTATGGGACCCTGCGCTCTTTTGCCAATATTCTTGGAGAATCGGAAGTCGCCTCTTTATTTGAACAAACACTGAATGAAGAGAAAAAGGCAGATTCCAAACTTTCTGAACTGGCTGAAACAAAGATCAACCTGAAGACGATCTGATCATTTTTAAACGATATGTCTTTCTCCCTGCCGGTATAAATGCCGGCAGGGAGAATAGCCATTTAAAAGCTGAACGATGAATTCAACAGTAGGACACAAAGTGTGGGCCATTCCTGAGGGATACATTCCCGGCAAGAGCACCGGGTCGGGCCCTGCGTTTACCAGTCATGAAACGGCCTGTATTCTGAATGCCGGAAACAAAGTAGCCAACATTGAGATCATGATATTCTTTACGGATAAAAATCCTGTAGGGCCT
>JAWOCF010000157.1:0-40728 GCA_046483935.1 Bacteroidales bacterium
TGTTTGACGGTGATACTGAGGTAGGTACTTTTGTGGACGGTGTATTTGTTGTTGCCGACGTGCCTGCAGGTGATTACCTGTGGACCGTAGTGGATGACAATGGATGTATAGACATCGTTGAATTTACCCTGACCCAGCCCCTGCTGCTTGAAGCAGCCTGGGATGCCGATCCAATTCTTTGCTACGGCGACGTGGTTGACGTAACCGTTACTGCTACCGGCGGTACCACGCCCATTATGCTGTTTGACGGTGATACTGAGGTAGGTACTTTTGTGGACGGTGTATTTGTTGTTGCCGACGTGCCTGCAGGTGATTACCTGTGGACCGTGGTGGATGACAATGGCTGTGTAGACATCGTTGAATTTACCCTGACCCAGCCCCCGCTGCTTGAAGCTGAGGTAATCAGCCAGACAGATGCATCCTGCTTCGGCTATAACGATGGTGCAGCTGTTATTGAGGTTACCGGTGGCACACCACCATACACCGCCAGTGTTGGCGATGTGGTTGCCAACATGATTACCCTTTCCGACCTCGCGGCTGGTGACTATACTGTGGTTATCACCGATGCTCTTGGCTGCCTCTTTACAGTGGAAGTCACCATTACCGAGCCGGTTGAACTGGAAGTTGTTGCAACAAGCGTGGATGTATTGTGCAATCCTGCCACTCCGGGCAGTGTCGATGGCGATTGCTTTGGTTTCGCAATCCTTGATTTTGATCAGGGCCTTGCAAGCTATGACAAACCGGTGCCCCCTGAACGCAGCATCCCGGAACTGGCTCTTGGAGAACCTTCTATGGACAACTCCCCCGGAGAATTTGTTTCCCTGGGATTTGGCGGTAGCATCGTCATGATGTTCGAACAACCCATTATGAATGGTGAAGGCCATGACCTGATGGTTTATGAATCAAGCTTCGGTGATCCTGACTGTGCAGAACATCCCGAGTATGTTGCTGCATATGCAGCCCTGGAATATGAAGGTGATGATACCGAGTGGGTATATCTTGGCAAAGAATGTCAGAATGCATCCTTTGACCTGGGAGAGCTACCCTATGCTCAGTTCATCATGCTGGTTGACGTCAGCGATCCTGATGATTTCTCTGGCGACCACGATGGTTATGATGTTGATGGAATAGTTTGTCTGAATGGTTATCAAGCTCCTACCGTAGCCTTCCTGACGGTAGAAACCATCATTGGCGGAACACCGGGATATGACCTGGCATGGCAACAATATGTTGATGGTGTATGGGTTGACCTGGGTGTGGGTGAAGCCATGCTGACAGATATTACTGAAGGTATCTATCAGGTAGTGGTTACCGATGCCAATGGTTGCACGGCCGTGAGCGAACAGCTAACGATTACTATTCCCGATCCGATTGTAGCAGTTCCGGTATTTGAAGCTCCTGACTGTTATGTTGAATCAGTAGCTGTAACTGTTGATGCTTCTGGTGGCACCGGCGACCTTATGTTGTACGACCTGGTGGGCGACGAGCTGGTATTCGTTTCAGCACTGCCGCTTGCAGAACCTATCGATCTGGTGACGGGTGGTTACAACTGGGTGATTGTTGATGAAAACGGCTGTCAGTTCCTACTGGAATTCGACATCTATATTCCTGCACCACTCATGGTGGAATGGGAATTTGACCCCATCCTGTGCTTTGGAGCAACCACCGATGTGTTGGTTACCGGCACCGGTGGAACAGGTATGCTCAACTTGTATGCCATTGCCGGTGAAGAACTGATTCCCGTAGGACCGCTGCCGCAAACAGTTCCTGTTGCCGCTGGCACCTTCAACTGGGTAGTGATTGACGAAAATGGCTGCGAATTCTTCATTGAAGATGTCGTGGTACAGCCTGATGAACTGGTGGTCACCCCTGTTGAGCTATCCCATCCGGTTTGCCCGTCAGGCACCGATGGCTATGCGGTCTATGAAATTAGCGGTGGCACACCTCCTTATACCTCCACCATAGGTGTGATAGATGGAAACATCCTTACCATTCCTGATCTTGGCGAAGGGCATTACGTGGCCCACATTACCGATCTTTACAACTGTGGTCCTGTTGAAGTAATCTTTGAGCTTGTTGATCCTGATCCAATCGTAATCAGTGTGATCGAGGTGATTGACGTAATGTGCTATGACACCAATACCGGTTCGATTGAAGTGCTGGCAGTAGGTGGCAATGATGGTCTGATGTATTCTCTTGATGGGGTAGTATACCAGGAAACCGGATTGTTTGAAAATCTGGGAGCTGGAGTATATACCATCTATGTGAGGGATGCTCTTGGATGTATTGCCATGCTGGAAGACATCGTGGTGATTGAACCTGAAGAACTGGTGGTAACACTGGAGGTTGATCATGTATCCTGCTTTGGCGCTGATGATGGTCAGATTACGGGGTACATTACTGGGGGTGTCGGACCTTATCAGGTATGCCTGTTCCCCTATTGTACTGATGATATCGGTAAAGGTGATTTCTCTGCAGCCAAATCGCAAGGAGTTGGTTACTGGGATCTGGAACCTGGCCAATATACTGTTGCAGTAGTTGATCAGAATGGGTGCATCTATACTGAGTGCGTCACCATTGCCGAACCCCCGGCGCTTACCCTTGACCTGGAAGTTGAGAACCTGGTATGTGAAGGTGTTGCTGAGGAGATATTTGTAGCTGATTGGATCTGGTACCGTCAGGGCCTCACCAAATTAGCCACTTCTCCGAATACCGATCGCAGCGATCCTGATCAGGTGATTGGTGAACCTGCCTATGGAGATACCCCCGGCACATTCTTTAGCCTGGGATACGGTGGCGAAATGATCGTGATGATGGATGCTCCGTTCGTCAATGGTCCTGATGATGACCTGCTGTTGGTGGAATCTTCCTATAACGATGAAACCTGCGACACCTATCCTGAAATGGTAGATGTATGGGTTGCACAGACAATCACTGAGTCCCTGTATGCTCCCTTGTTGGGTGAACTGGACATCTTAACCCTTGGCGATGAATGGGTATATATCGGACGAGGTTGCCTGGATGACGGATTTGACCTGGGTGAAATGCCCTGGGCACAATACGTGTATCTGAAGGATGTTTCTGATCCCGCCGAATTCCCGGATGCTCAGGATCAGGATGGTTTTGATATCGATGGCCTGGTAGCTGTTTACGGTTCCATGACAGCTACTGCCGATCTGATAGCCATTCCCGGTGGAGGCACTCCTCCTTATACTTATCTGTGGAATACAGGCGAAGTGACGCAACAAATTACTTCAGGCATGGGCACCTTTAGTGTGGTGGTTACCGATGCAATGGGTTGTATGATTGAAGAATCCATTGTTGTGATTTGCACCGAGGTGGTATTCCCCACTTCCGAACCACTCACTGATAATCTGATCGATGATGGTGATTCGCAAGTATCCTTAAGGGCCTATCCAAACCCCTTCAGGAGGGAGGCTACCATTGAATTTGAACTTCAGAAAGCAGGCGATGTATCCCTGGAAGTGTATAACATGGTAGGCGAAAGAATAGCAACCTTGTTCGAAGGACGTGTGGAAGCACATATCAAACAACAAGCCACCCTGAAGGCAGGCGAGCTGCCCGATGGAGTCTATTTCTATCGCTTGAATACACCGAATAAATCATACATCAACAAGCTGATCCTCACCAAATAACCAAATAGGTGATCAAATAAAGGAGGCTGTCTCAGTAATTCGGGACAGCCTCCTTTTGTTGTGTCGCCTTTGTCGAAAGCTATTTCAAACCCATCTCATCTTAAAATCATAAACGGTTCATAAACGTGTTTTAAACAATTCAAGACGTTTATGATACGTCTATGATACGTTTATGATACGTTTATGATACGTTTAAACTATTAGCCTGACCAGGCTTTTATTGGGCTCTGTTCTGGAGGCATTACAGGAAAAGACAGGAACTTCAAAGGGCAGAAGGAACAGCATAAGGAATAAAACCAAAAAGCATGCCCAGGGTGGAAGGACCATGCTTTCAATCTGATAAGAAAGGATTGTAAAATAAAGTATGCCGGCTACAGACTTCACCTGAAGCGACAATACAGTTTCTATCGTGTTTGTACTCGCCGGATAGAAATTGCAGAATAAATAGCAAAACCTTTTATTATTCCCCTATAGTTTGCTGCACTGAGGGATACACAGGTGAAAAACCAATGCCATCGGGCTCGTGGCCAACCATGAAATGACCGGTTATTTCCATCCTTTCCAGATCAATGACTGAGATGGCATCTGAATGAGTATTGGCAACATAGGCAAACTTATTGTCAGGTATCACCAGACCGATAGGTACAGAAGACCCTTCAAAATCTTCAAAATACCGTTGCTGACCTTCGCCGGCCATTTCCGGAGGAGTTAATGCGATATACCGGATCAGGGATCTTTCTTCCACATCAAAAACGCCAATGGTGCCTGAGCGGGCATTGCTCACCAGGAACCATTCGCCACCGGGCGAAAATTTTGCCCGGATGGGAAAGTCCTCACAGGCTATTTTCTCTTCCACTTCCAGGGTGGTGGTATTGATAATACTGATGGTGTTTTCGGCCCGGTTGGTAACCCAAATTTCGCGGCCATCGGGCGAGGCATCAATTCCTTCGGCACCTTCACCACTATAAATCTGGGCGATTACCTCACCGGTTTGAAGATCCACCACTGTAACATTGCCCGAGCGGATATCCGGCACAAAAGCCTTGCTCATATCGGGGGTAGCCGCTACCATGTGCGACACCTGCTGGTTGGTTTCAATAGCCTGAACCACCTGGTGATTCAAAATATCCACAATCAGCAGCTTTCCACTGCCCTCGGCAGTGAGCATGATCCAGGGCCTTTGGGGCATCCACTGCATGCCATGCGGAAAATAATGTTCCCCCAGATCAATAGTTGTTACCAGCCGCGCTTCCCCCACATCATATACCGATAAGGTGTTTCCCGGATTGTCCCGAGTCCCATAATTGGCCACCACAGCAGTAGCCCCGTCTGTCGACACCACCACCTCGTGGGGTTGTTCGCCGGCAGGCAATTCTGCCAGCACTTCACCCGTGGCACGATCTACGAAATGAACATTATCGCCGCTTTTATTGGCTACAATCAGAACCCCCTGAGGCTCTTGCTGCTGTTCCTCGCGGGGACCCATACATCCAATGAATGCAGGTGCTGCTATGCTAAAGAACAAAGCTATCAGAATTGTTTTCATGATCGTTTCAATTTTATAAAACACCATTATGATTTTCTATCGATAAAAATATACAAAAAAACACAAAGCATCATTATCTTGCAGAGTATAATGTTGCAATCAAGCCACTTTGCTCAGAAGAAAGACCTCCATCCTTATACATAAATTTTATTAATTTTGCTGCATTAATTCAACCATACTATGGCCAGGAAGGAAGACATTATCGTAGGCAGAAGATTAAAGACTTCCTATATCACAACAGTGGTGAGCATTTCACTGGTGTTGTTTGTGCTGGGACTGTTGGGATTGGTCATCCTGTATACCCGGGCCATATCCGATCATGTAAAGGAAAACATCACCTTATCGGTGATATTGCAGGAAAATGCCGCCCAAAAAGACATCGAGCGGATGCGCGAGAATATCACCAACATGCCTGCCGTGAACACCATGAACTATGTGTCGCGCGAAGAGGCAGCCGAACAGATGAAACAAGATCTTGGGGAAGACTTTGTGGCTTTTTTAGGATACAATCCCCTGCATCCGATCCTGGAAGTAGGTTTAAAAGCTGGTTATGCCAACACCGACAGCATGGCCATCATAGAAACCCGGTTGCTGAAAAACCCCATTGTGACAGAGGTAGATTATCAGAAAGACCTGGTGCACCTGGTAAATGAAAATGTTCAGAAAATCGGGGTGGTCCTGGGGGTTTTCAGTTTGCTGCTGATGTTGATTGCCTTTGCCTTGATCAATAATACCATCCGGTTGAGTGTCTTTTCCAGACGGTTTTTAATCAAAAGCATGCAACTGGTGGGGGCAACCCAGTCATTTATCAGGCGCCCCTTTGTTGTAAAAGGCATCCTTCAGGGCATCATTGGTGCCCTGCTGGCCATCGTGCTGCTGATTTTTACATTATATACTGCCCAACAACAAATCCCCGAACTGGTCGTTTTTCAGGATGTCAGGATGTTAGTCCAGCTGTTTGCCCTGGTCATCTTCCTGGGCATCATCATCAGCTGGATATCCACCCATTTTGCGGTAAGAAAGTACTTGAAAATAAAAACCGATAACCTCTATTTTTATTAGATCAAACAGCAACCATTTCAATAAGTTGACATGATGAAACAAAAAACAGAAAATGTACTTTTATTTGACCGCAAAAAATATATACTGGTAATTGCGGGATTGGTTCTCACAATGGTTGGTTTTGTTTTGATGACCGGTGGTGGCAGTGAAAACCCTAATGAATTCAGTTACCAACTGTTCAGCTTCCGGCGAATCACCCTGGCCCCTATTCTGGTGCTGGCCGGTTTTGCTCTTCAGGTTTATGCCATTCTGAAAAAAACCCGTCATGTAGAAGAGCCTGCCCCCTCAAAAAAGAAATAATCACCCCCTCATATTAAAATCTAATGACCTGGTTTGAAGCACTTGTCCTTGGTCTTGTACAAGGACTGACTGAATTTTTGCCTGTTAGCAGCAGTGGCCACCTGGAATTGGGCGGAATGTTGTTTGGACTGCAGGATCCGGATTCCTATTTTACTTTTAATATCCTGGTACATGGGGCTACCTTTTTGAGTGTGGTAGTCGTATTCCGGAAGGATATCCTGGATCTGATCATCAATCTTTTTCGCTTTCAATGGAATGCAGAGACAAAGTTCGTATTGCTGCTGGTGGCTTCGGCCGTGCCGGTAGGCATCATCGGACTGCTTTTCGAATCTCAGATAGAGCGTATTTTTGAAGGTAGAGTCATGCTGGTGGGCTTCATGTTGCTGATAACAGCAGCCCTTCTTTATTTTACCCGCCTGGCCCCTAAAAGCACTAAGGAAGTAAACCTCAAACGTGCCCTGATTATCGGCCTGGCACAAACTGCTGCCATATTGCCCGGTATCAGCCGCAGCGGGGCCACCATCAGCACAGCCTTGTACCTGGGGGTTGAGCGGGGGCGTGCCATCCGGTTTTCCTTCTTAATGGTGCTGATCCCTATTTTTGGAGCCAATTTTCTGAAGCTGCTCAAAATGTCGGAAGAGGCAACCACTACCTCCCTGGATGTAACCCCATTGATCATCGGAGCAGTGGCCGCTTTCCTTTCCGGACTGGCAGCATGCAGCTGGATGCTCGCCATTGTCAGAAAAGGCAACATTGCCTGGTTCGCCATTTACTGCCTGATCGTTGGACTGGCAGCCATTATTTACAGCATTGTTTAATTCCTCAAGGGTATGAATAAGGCCGATTTGATTGAATCTTTCAAAGCAGGAGAAGTGCTATCCTTTGACAAACCCCTTGGCTGGACTTCTTTTGATGTGGTGAACAAGGTGCGCTCGATGATGAATTACGTGCTGGGCATCAAAAAGATAAAAGTGGGCCATGCAGGCACCCTGGATCCCCTGGCATCGGGATTGCTGATCGTTTGTACCGGCAAAGCCACAAAGACCATTGACCAGTACCAGGGGCAGGAAAAAGAATATTCGGGCACCTTCTTTCTGGGGCAAACCACTCCTTCCTTTGATCTGGAAACCGAACCTGATAAGGAGTACGACATCAGCCACCTGACTGCCGAAGGCATCCTGCAGGCCGGTGAAGCCATGGTGGGCGACCACCATCAGATGCCTCCCATGTTTTCGGCCAAGAAAGTGGATGGTGAGCGTGCCTATGAATTTGCCCGCCGTGGAGAAGAAGCCATCCTGAAGACCAAACTCATCAGCATTCAATCATTTAACATTACCCGGTTGGAGCTTCCCGAAGTAGATTTTAGCATTGTGTGCAGCAAGGGAACTTATATCAGATCCATTGCACGCGATTTTGGCCTCGCCCTCAACAGCGGGGCCTACCTGAAGAGCCTGCGGAGGGAACGCATCGGTACCCATCATGTAAAACAGGCATGGGACCTCCAGGCTTTTGAAGCCCACCTGCGGACGGCCCTGGAATAAAAAATTGTTTTTGCAGAAACAGAGTCAAACAAAAAAAATGTTTTACTGTTTACCTAAAAGTATTGACTTCGCCTGCCTGATATCGTATCTTTGCAATCCTCCCGGAAAAGCGTCTTCCGGCTGAAAACAGCGGATCCTATACTCCTGCCTGTTAAGCAAGATACTTCTTGGGCGTTCTTTCTGATTCTATTTAAAGAAAAAATAATGAAATTATCTGATTTCAAATTCAACCTGCCTGCCGAGCTGATTGCCGAACGGCCTTCCCAAAATCGTGATGAATCCCGGCTGATGGTAATTAACCGTGCCACCCAAACCATAGAACACAGAACCTTCAAAGACCTCCTGGAATATTTTGATGATGGTGATGTGATGGTGATCAACAATACCAAAGTGTTCCCTGCCCGATTATATGGGACAAAGGAGAAAACAGGTGCCAAAATTGAGGTGTTCCTGTTGCGCGAACTGAACCGCGAGGCACGCCTGTGGGATGTATTGGTTGATCCTGCCCGCAAGATACGTATCGGCAACAAACTGTATTTCGGCGATGATGATAACCTGGTGGCTGAAGTCATTGACAATACCACCTCCAGGGGGCGCACCCTCAGATTCCTGTTCGACGGCACCTACGATGAATTTAAAAGCACCATTGAGTCGCTGGGAGAAACACCTTTGCCCAAGCTGATCAAACGTGCCGTTGAGGCCGAAGACCGGGAACGCTATCAGACAGTATTTGCCAAACGCGAAGGAGCCGTAGCGGCACCTACTGCCGGGATGCACTTTAGCAGGGAGCTGGTAAAACGCCTGGAACTAAAAGGGGTTCAGTTTACCGAGATTACCCTTCATGCCGGACTGGGCAACTTCCGCAGCGTAGATGTTGAAGACCTTAGCAAGCATAAAATGGACAGTGAAGAATTTCTGATTGAAGAAAAGGCTGCCCGGATCATCAATAAAGCCAGAGAAAACCGCCAGCGGTTGTGTGCTGTTGGCACCACCACCATGCGCGCCATGGAATCATCGGTTTCTATTACGGGCCAGGTAAAGCCCTTTGAGGGATGGACCAACAAGTTCATTTATCCACCTTATGACTTTAGTGTGGCCAACAGCATGATCTCTAACTTTCACCTGCCGCAATCCACCCTGATGATGATGGTATCTGCTTTTGCCGGATTTGACTTGCTGATGAAAGCATACAAGATTGCGGTGAAGGAAAAGTACCAGTTCTTTTCTTATGGCGATGCCATGCTGATCCTCTAAGGGCCAATCCTGAAAGCTGAGCTTTTATTCTGAGTCTCAGCATGACATCTTATCCAGCTCTGCATGATGAAGAAAGTGGTTTTGATAACAGCCGGTGGATCAGGAACAAGAATGCAGGCTGCTGTTCCCAAACAATTTATGGAGGTGGCCGGCAAACCCATCCTGATTCATACCTTCCTTGCTTTTCAGAAGTATGCTCCTGATCTGGAGTTTGTATTGGTATTGCCTGAAGAATATTTTGAAACCTGGAAGTCACTGTGCCTGGAACATCGCTTTTTCATCCGCCATCAACTGGCCGCAAATGGACCCACCCGGTTCCATTCGGTGAAGAACGGCCTGAAACTGGTGCCCGATGATGCCCTGGTGGCCATCCATGATGGTGTTCGCCCATTGGTGTCGATGGAGACCATTGAAAGATGCTTTCACCAGGCAGCACGCTTCGGAAATGCCGTTCCTGTGATTCCGGCCAACGAATCATTAAGGCTGGTAAATAAGGCCCTGAGCAAACCCCTTTCCCGCGATCAGGTGCGCATTATTCAAACCCCTCAATGCTTCCATGCCAGATTGATCAGCAAGGCCTATAACTGCAGTTATTCCGAAGAATTTACTGACGATGCGTCCGTGCTGGAAGCTCAGGGCGATAGGATCTTCCTGGTGGATGGCAATCCGGAAAACATCAAAATTACCACCCCCATAGACCTGATTGTTGCCCGCGCCTTGCTGGAGCATCGCAGCAGGTAAGTCTACACCGCTTCTCCGATCAGCGTTGCTGAAGTACAGCGGGTAATCCTGACCATCACGTATTCTCCGGGTTTGAACCCTTTGTCAGGAAACACAACGATTTTATTGCCCGGATTTCTTCCCGAAACATCACACTGCGACCTTCGTGAAGTGCCTTCTACCAGCACTTCCATGACCTTACCCACATCCTGTTGGTTGCTTTGTGCTGAAAGCTCCTGCTGTAAGGCTATAATCTCTTCAAGACGGCGCGATTTCACTTGCTCCGCAACGTCGTCCTTATATTTCCGGGCCGCTAAAGTGCCCGGCCTTTCAGAATATTTAAACATAAAGGCGAAATCATAGCCCACCTCCCGCATCAGGCTGAGGGTTTGCTGATGCTCTTCTTCTGTTTCACCGCAAAAGCCGGTAATAACATCGGTAGATATGGCACAGCCGGGAATGATTTTGCGGATGGCCGCTACCCGGTCCATGTAATCTTCGCGGGTGTATTTGCGGTTCATGCGTTGAAGCACTGCACTGCTGCCCGATTGAACAGGAAGATGAATGGCTGTACAGATATTGTCGTGTGAAGCGATGGTTCTCAATAATTCATCGCTCATATCTTTTGGATGAGAAGTGGCAAAGCGAACCCTCAACAAAGGACTGATCAAGGCAGTTAGTTCAAGCAGCCTGGAAAAAGTAACAGGCTCATTTCCTTCATCTTTTTTCCAGTGATAAGAATTCACGTTCTGGCCCAACAAAGTAATTTCGCGATATCCCTGCTCAAAAAGCCGCGAGGCTTCGCCAAGGATGGATTCAGGATCCCTGCTTCTTTCCTTGCCCCGGGTGTAAGGGACCACACAGTATGAACAGAAGTTTTCACAACCCCGCATAATGGAGATAAATGCAGATACCCCACCCGGGGTATGTTTCACAGGGGTAATGTCAGCATAGGTTTCCTCTTCCGACAAAATGATATTGGCAGCTTGCTGACCGTTTTCCACATCCATCATCAATCGGGGCAGATCGCGATAAGCATCGGGCCCTACAACCATGTCAACCCGCATTCCCATCTGTTCCTCTTCCAGTAATGAAGTTTTCAGGCGTTCGGCCATGCAACCAAGCACCCCGATCACCAGGTCGGGATTTTTTTTGCGGAGGTTCTGCAACTCTCTCAGCCTGTTCAACACACGTTGTTCGGCATTATCGCGGATAGAGCAGGTGTTCAGAAAGATAACATCGGCTTGCCGGATATCATCAATGGAATCAAAACGATCGTCGGTCATCACGGAGGTCACAATTTCACTATCTGAGAAATTCATCTGACATCCGTAAGTTTCTATATATAATTTCTTCTTCATGTTTTCAGCAAAGGGTTAATCCACTATGTGGGCAGAACCTCCATAGGGGAGAAATAATTTTTCATGCCATTTGTGCCGCCTGATATTCAAGTATTAACAATAGATAATCAGGTGATTAAGCCTGCAAAATTACACAAAATCGCGGGGACTTCATTGAAATAAACAAGGCGATATTTGGTTTTGATCCAATGTTTTGTTTTCCTTTGCAGGTTTTTACAAGGAAGGATAAAAAGGTTTCCACCTTTGAATCTGGTATTATCTTTCGGGTAAAGAATGGTTGCATCAGGAAAATTTGCGGACACAAAAGAAAATGACTTCCGTTGCTCGTAAAATTTTACCTTTGCTTTTTATTATTTTGTTTTTGATTGAATAACTTTGGGCGAAAATTTTTCTTATGGCAAAAAATCTTGTAATTGTTGAGTCACCAGCTAAAGCCAAAACCATTGAAGGTTTTCTTGGAAAAGACTTCCTGGTGAAATCCAGTTTTGGGCATGTGCGTGATCTCCCCAAGAACAATATAGGGGTGGATATTGATAATCATTTCGCGCCTCAGTATGAAATCACCGATGACAAGAAAAATGTAATCAGCGATTTGAAGAAAGCCCTGAAAAACACCGAACAGGTGTGGCTGGCCACGGATGAGGACCGTGAAGGGGAAGCCATATCCTGGCACCTGGTAGAAAGCCTTGGGCTGGATGAGTCACGTTGCAAGCGCATTGTTTTCCACGAGATCACCAAAACGGCCATCTTAAAAGCCATATCAACCCCCCGTTGTATTGACCGCAACCTGGTGAACGCCCAGCAAGCCCGCCGCGTATTGGATCGCCTGGTAGGATTCGAGTTATCACCTTTATTATGGAAGAAAGTGAAACCTGCGCTTTCTGCTGGCCGTGTGCAATCGGTGGCCGTGCGCCTGATTGTGGAGCGGGAAAAAGAAATCCAGGCGTTCCAGTCGGTAAGTGCTTTCAGGGTGGCAGCCCTGTTTGAGGTGGAGCACCAGAATCAGCTGGTACCTGTAAAAGCAGAGTTGCCTCAGCGCTTTGCGACCAAAAAGCAGGCGCTCGCCTTCCTGGAGAAGTGCACTGAAGCAATCTTTACGGTTGAAAATGTAGAAACCAAACCTGCCAAAAAATCTCCTGCAGCACCTTTCACCACTTCCACCCTGCAGCAGGAAGCCAGCCGCAAGCTGGGCTTCTCGGTAGCACGAACCATGATGGTGGCCCAGAAGCTTTATGAATCAGGAAAGATTACCTACATGCGTACCGACTCGGTAAATCTTTCGGATACCGCCATTGGCATGGCAAAGGAAGAGATTGCCAAGAGCTTCGGCGAAGAGTTCATTAAGGTCAGAAAATATGCCAGCAAGAGCAAAGGCGCCCAGGAGGCCCATGAAGCCATTCGCCCCACTTACATGAACGTGTCGCAGGTGAGCGGTGATGCCTCCGAACAACGGCTGTACGAGTTGATCTGGAAGCGCACCATTGCCTCTCAGATGGCTGATGCCTTGCTGGAAAAAACCAATGTTACCATTGACATATCCACCACCTCCGAGAAGTTTCATGCTACCGGCGAGGTGCTTAAATTTGAAGGGTTCCTGAAAGTTTACCTGGAATCGACTGATGAAGAAGAGGAAGAAGCCACAGCCGGAATCCTGCCTCCCATGAAGGTGAACCAGCAGCTGCCATTGAAGGAAATTACAGCTGTTGAACGTTTTTCAAAACACCCACCCCGTTATACGGAAGCCAGCCTGGTGAAGAAACTTGAGGAGCTGGGCATTGGCCGTCCTTCAACGTTCGCCCCGACAATCAGCACCATCCAGAAAAGAGAATATGTAGTAAAAGAAAGTCGCGAAGGCCTCCAGAGAGAATATGATTATCTTATTCTTAAGAATAACAAGATCAACGACAGCAAAAAGACTGAAACCACCGGAGCAGAAAAAAACAAACTTTTCCCTACCGATATTGGCATTGTGGTGAATGGCTTTTTAATGGAGTATTTCATGGATATCATGGACTACAACTTCACAGCAAGTGTTGAGAAAGAGTTTGATGAAGTGGCCCAGGGCCTGAAACAATGGGAAAAGGTGATCCAGGAGTTTTACTGGCCCTTCCACAAACAGGTGGAGCAAACCCTTCAGCATGCTGAGAAGTTCAGTGGAGAACGGGTATTGGGTACCGATCCCAAGAGCGGCAAACCGATATTGGTACGCATCGGCCGGTTTGGCCCCATGGTACAGATCGGCACAGTAGAGGATGAGGAAAAGCCCCGCTTTGCCAGCATCCCCAAAGATCAGAGCATTGAAACCATTAGCCTGCAGGAAGCTCTTGACTTATTCAAGCTGCCACGCACGGTTGGTGAATATGAAAACCACGAAATGGTAGCTGCTGCCGGACGGTTTGGCCCTTATATCCGCCACGATGGCAAGTTCTTTTCTATTCCTCAGGATGAAAATCCTTTGAGCATCACCCCTGAAAAGGCGATTGAACTTATTGAACAGAAAAGAGAACATGACCGCAAGCGCACCATTAAAGAATTTGACGAAAACCCTGACATTAAGATCCTAAAGGGCCGCTGGGGTGCCTATATTGCCGGGGCTGGAAAAAACTACAAGATCCCAAAAGAGAAAGATCCTGAGACATTGACCCTGGAAGAATGCCTGAAAATTATTGAAGAGGGAACCTCTTCCACAAAATCCCGTACAACAAAAAAAGCGGCCGCCCCAAAGAAAAAGGCTGCATCCGCAAAAAAGACAACAAGTAAAAAGACAACAACCCGGAAGAAGACCAAATAGCAGGCTTTTTCAATTTTTTTTTGATTGTATGGAGATACAGGATTTCTTTGAACCCGTGGATAAAAGCAAAATGAAGCTGCGCCAGGAAGGCCATCCGCTTCTTTTAAGCGAATCCATTTCATCTTACACCGCCCAGAGTGGTTTCCCTGATTTAGACCACATTGATATTGCCATCATAGGGGTCAAAGAAGACCGTAACGGCCCCGGCAACCAGGGTTGTGCCCTGGCTCCCGATTATGTCAGAAAATACCTGTATCAGTTGTTTCAGGGGCCTTTTAAGACCCAGGTGGCCGACCTGGGCAACATCATTGCCGGCGACACCGTGTCAGACACTTATTTTGCGGTAAAAACCGTTGCCAGCCAACTGATCAAACAAAAAGTAATCCCCGTGATCATCGGGGGAACACAAGATATCACCTATGCCAATTATCAGGCATATGAAGCGCTGGGGCAAATTATCAATATTGTTTCTATTGATTCCGCTTTTGATATCGGCATCAATAAAAGCTCCCAGATCAACCACCACAACTTCCTGAGCACCATCCTTACCCATCAGCCCAATTTCCTGTTCAACTATACCAATATCGGTTTCCAGACTTATTTTGTGGATCAGGATGCCATTGACCTGATGGAGAAATTATATTTTGACACCTACAGGCTGGGTATTGTTCGCAAGAATCTGGAAGAAGTGGAACCCATTGTCAGGGGTGCTGACCTGTTGAGTGTAGACCTCTCAAGCATTAAACAATCGGATGCTCCGGGCAACGCCAATGCCTCTCCCAATGGTTTTTATGGCGAGGAGGCATGTCAGATTATCCGTTATGCCGGGTTAAGCGACAAGCTCTCTTCCATTGGTTTTTATGAACTAAACCCAGCTTTTGACAATGGCGAGCAATCAGCGCATCTGGTGGCACAGATGATCTGGTATTTCATTGATGGATTTTACAACCGCAAAAAAGATATGCCCGACAGAACCCGTAAGGACTCGGGAGATTATTTGAAGTATGTTGTTTCCATCAAGGATTTCCAGAATGAAATCGTTTTTTACAAGAGTAAGATCAGCGACCGTTGGTGGATGGAAGTCCCTTGCCCCACAGGCATGCAGGACAAGTATGAAAGACAACTACTGGTACCTTGTTCCTATAATGAATACCAGGCTGCCTGCCAGGATGAAATCCCTGAAAAATGGTGGCAGGTATATCAGAAATTTATGTGAAACAACCTAAAACACTAGGATTCACTTGCTCTAATGCCGTATTATTACTGAAAAACGCATGTGCTTCATGAATTACTTTTGACAGGTAAGATGTAAAAACCTCACAGAAAAAATGAATTCGCTTTAAAAATGGAATAAATAATTGTATTTTTAACCTTTTAACCTATTATAAAACAGGGTTTCTGCAAATATTTATTCATATTCAATAAACTGAGGGTTTATTCGTTTACCATTTAAAAGCAAAAACAAGCATACTGGCAATAAAACTATCCTTCAGATAGGAATAAATCAAATAAAATAACAGATGAAAATTCCGGTAATAACCGTTTTCTTATTCTTGTTCTTTCATCCCTTGGTTTATTCCCAACAGGAAGCCCAGTTCAGCCACAACATGTTCAACAATATGGGGATCAATCCGGGTTTTGCAGGATTACGCAATGCCATCTGCGGCACTGCACTGGCCAGGCAACAATGGGTGGGTTTCCAGGATGAGGACGACAACCAGTTAAATCCTGAAACGTATAGCCTGAATGTAGATGCCCCCATTCCTTTTCTGAAAGGGGGTGTGGCTTTGGGCTTCATTCAGGACAGGCTGGGATTTGAAACCAACATCGGAGCTAAAATTTCTTATTCGTATCATCTTGCCATGAATGATGGCGTTTTGGGATTGGGCGCTCAGGTAGGTTTTATTGATAAAAGAATTGATTTCTCGAAATTCAGGCCCATCAATGACGGGGATCCGGCACTTACCTCCGGGGCTGAAGAAACCCATATGTTCATGGATTTTGCACTGGGTGGATTTTACCAGATGAACAACCAGACCTGGACAGGGATTTCCGTTTCGCAACTGCGGGAGGCCAGTGCTGAGGTGGGCACCAGCACCTACTCCTTAAAAAGGCATCTGTTTCTTTCGGGAGGCACACAAATTGCATTGCCCGGCAGCCCATCGTTTGCTCTCAGGCCCTCCTTGCTGGCTAAAACAGATTTTTCTTCCCTGCAATTTGATATTAATACACTGGTCATATACAATAACCAGTTTTGGGGTGGCGTTAGTTATAGACCACAAGATGCACTGGTGTTTCTTTTTGGACTTCAGCTGGATCAGATCAGCGTAGGATATTCATACGATTTAACCACCTCTGCCCTAGGGAGCAATGGAAGGGGATTCGGCAGCCACGAGATCATGCTGCAATATTGTTTTCAACTCGATGTGGAAAGAATACAGGAAATACAACGAAACATAAGATTTTTGTAACTTTACGCCTCTTAAAAGAAACCTGATAAAAGAAATAACGTAAAAATCGAAGTAAGCAACATTATAAGCACCATAAATGGCCATGAAAGCACTCTGAGATACCATCATCCAACACCTGGAGTGCCTTATGTGTCGGTTATCAACAAATTGCAGACAAAATGAAAAAATTGTTTTTTATCGCCTTCGCTGTGCTTTTACTGGCTGGCTGTGATCGCGCAGGTCGTGGTCATCTCACGGGAGTTGAGGACAGGCCAGATGGGTTTTACGGGGATCCTCCCGGCATGGTTTTTATCCCGATGGGTAGTTTTACCATGGGACCTTCTGATGAAGATGTGGCCTACTCACAAGATGCGATCTCCAAAACCATCTCGCTTCCAGCCTTCTACATGGATGAAACCGAGATTACCAATAACCAGTACCGTCAATTTGTTTTTTGGGTGCGCGACTCCTTGGCCCACAACCTGTTATATGCCTTGGATGAAGAGCATATGATCATCGAAGATGAATTTGGCATGCCCCTGGATCCTCCCCTGATTAACTGGAATCAAAGGATTCGTTGGGATGGCGAAGAGGAACGAGATATCCTTTCGGAGCTATACTTGCCAGAGCACGAACGCTTTTTCCGCCGCCGCGAAATTGACTCCCGCCAGCTTATTTATCGCTACCATATTATCGACCTGAACCGCGCTGCACGCCGTTCGGAGAGAAACACCCCACGCCAGGAATTTGTGAATGAGTATCAGACCCCTGTATATCCTGATACCCTTGCCTGGATCCATGATTTTTCGTACTCCTACAATGAGCCGATGACAGAATTTTACTTCTGGCATCCCACCTACGATCATTATCCTGTTGTTGGAGTTAACTGGGCCCAGGCCCGTGCTTTCACCATCTGGAGGACGCAGTACCTGAACAGCTACCTGGCCGGACGCGAACGTCCCTTCGCCATGAAGTTTGAACTGCCCTCAGAAGCAGAATGGGAATATGCTGCCAGAGGCGGCCTGGATCTGAGTCCCTACCCGTGGGGCGGCCCTTACATCCGTAACGATGATGGCTGCTTCCTGGCCAACTTCAAGCCCCTGAGAGGCAACTATGTGGATGACGGAGGCTTCCAGACTGTTATTGTGGGGCATTATCCCCCGAATGATTACGGCCTGTACGACATGTCGGGGAACGTTTCAGAATGGACCCGCAATGCCTATGATGAATCCTTTTACATCTATGGTCATGACATGAGCATGGATTACCAATATGAAGCCGCTCCCGAAGATCCAGCCTCCATGAAGCGCAAAGTGGTCAGAGGAGGTAGCTGGAAAGATGTTGGCCATTTCCTGCAGGTAAGCACCCGTGCTTACGAGTACCAGGACACGGCAAAGTCGTATATTGGATTCAGAAGCATTCAACGGTACCCGGGTCGTGATCGTGATGATGGCCGTAATGCCTCTAATGTTTATTAATCCCACAGATTTTCTTGTAATCAATACTGAATATAAACTTTTCACATAAACGCCTTATGAAATTCGCAAAAACCAAAGCCTGGAAAATCTTCATGTCCAGATTATATGGATGGGGAGCGTCAGTTGTTATTATCGGTGCATTGTTCAAAATCCAGCATTATCCTTATGCAGGCCTGCTGCTGGTAGTAGGGATGGTTGTGGAAGCCATTGTGTTTTTCTTCAGTGCCTTTGAACCGCTTCACGAAGAACCTGACTGGAGCCTGGTATATCCGGAACTGGCAGGCATCGAAAGTGATGACATGCCTCAACGCAGGCAAATCAACTCAGGCCCGCAGTCTGTTACCCTGGCCCCCAATCTTGACAAGATGCTTGAAGAAGCAAACATCGGTCAGGATCTGATCAACAACCTGGGCACGGGGTTGCGCAACCTGAGCGAGAATGCTGCCAAGCTTGCTGATGTATCTAATGCTGCCGTAGCTACCAGTCAATATGTGAAGAACATGGAAACGGCCTCCAAATCGGTGGTAGAATTGAGCCAGGGTTACCAGAGTGCTTCGGAAAGCCTTAAGCAAGACCTGAGTCTTTCTAAAGAGTACAGTGAAAGTTTGAAAGGCGCCGTGGGATCTGTCAACCAGGTAAAAGAAGTATATGAAGATACCGCCCGTACAGCCCGCGAGAACCTGCAGGCCAGCAGCGATCTGGGCAACAGCATGAAGAGTGTCACTGCCTATACCAATCAACTGGGAGAAAGCTATAGCCGCAATGCCGAGCTGCTTACCAAAGCTGTGGAAGCCCTGGAGGGCTCTACTGCTGGTGGCCAGGCCTACAGTGAGGAGCTTCAGAAAACCGCGCATAATCTATCAGCACTGAACGCTGCCTATGAGTTGCAACTGAAAGCTGCCGGAAGCCAAACCCAGCATTCCGAACAACTGCAGCAGTCAGTTGATCAGCTGGTAACCAACCTGAATGATTCAGTGGTCAACACTGAAAAGTACAAGCAGGAATTAGACAAGCTCACCAGCAATATTCAGGCACTGAACAATGTGTACGGAAACATGCTGACAGCAATGAATTTCAATGTAAACCGCTAAGTAGCGCATTTACCAATTAGATAATATCCTATTATTATGGCAGGTGGAAAGCAAACACCCAGGCAAAAACTGATCGGCTTGATGTACCTGATCTTTCTGGCACTGATGGCACTAAACGTATCGGTTGAGGTACTGGACTCCTTCGCGCTGGTCAATGATGGTATTGAGCAAACCAACCGGAACTTTAAAAACAAAGTGGAACAGGTATATGCCGACTTCCGCACGCAGCAGGCCATCTCTGCAGAAAAGGTGCAGCCTTATTACGGGCAGGCCCTTCGTATTCAGGAGCTGGCTGATTCGTTGGTGGATCATATTCTGCATGGCAGAAATCAGATGATTGCCGAAATCAACGAGATTACCGTTGAAGAAGCCGACACGCTGGATCTTCTGAATATGAAGAAGAAAGACAATTACAGTTTCTCTTCCAGCTTCTGGATGATCGAAAACAGTGAAGATCCTACCCGCCCCGGTGGCAAAGGCACCAGAGCCTATGATCTGCGCCAGCATATTGAAAGTTTTAAAGGCTCTGTACTGGATATCCTTGAAGATCATGATCTTGATGACTATGTGCAGTTAGGTCTTGATGTGGAAGGCCCGTTCTATATGCAGGACAGAACGGCTGAAATTTCCTGGCAGCAGTTGATGTTCGACAGGGTAATTCCGGTGGCAGTTGCCACCAACCTTAGCCGGCTGGTCACTGAAGTGCGCAATGCCGAGTTTGACGCCATCAACCTGTTGTATGGTGCCATCACTGCTCAGGACTACAAATTTGATGAAATTGCTGCCCGGGTAGTGCCCAACAGCCAGATCGTTTTACTGGGCGAAAGTTATGAGGCAGAAGTCTTTGTGGCCGCATATGACTCCAGGCAGAGCCCGGAAATCACTGCCAGCAGAGGCAGTGTAACGGTTGCAGAAGGCGGAATGGGTAAATTGCGTATCCCGGCCACTTCCGAAGGCCCTCAGACCTATAGCGGGGTCATCACCCTCAGGCAGCCCGGTACCAACACCCCGGTATCTTATCCTTACGAGGGTAGCTTTATTGTGCAGCGTCCCAGTGTTACCATCTCGGCCGACGCCATGAATGTGTTCTATATTGGTTTGGACAACCCGGCCTCTATATCAGTACCCGGTGTGCCCAACGATAGAATCAAACCTACTATCTCGGCAGGTGGTCAACTGATCGCCCGGGGCAGTGGAAAGTATGATGTCAGGCTGCAACCCGGAACCAATGAAGTTCGCATCACGGTTAATGCAGATGTGGATGGTACCACACGCAACATGGGCACCTCGGTGTTCAGGGTAAAAACAGTGCCCGACCCGGTGGCTTATATCGCCAACCGACGCGAGGGACGCATCTCCAAAGAAGAACTGGTAGTGGCCAGAGGGATTATCCCCCGCATGGAGAACTTCGAATTTGATATGAACTTTGAGATTGCTTCATTCACCATGGCCACCACCATTGCCGGTGACTTCCGCCCCTTCCGTGCGGAAAGCAATCTGTTTACTCCTGAAATGATCAACGTGATCAACAATGCCACCAGGGGACAACGCTTTATTTTTGAAAGCATCGTAACAAAACCAGGCCCCGACGGCAGGGTTAGGAACTTGTCGCCCATTACTTTTACCATTAATTAATGAAGGATAATAATCTGGAGGGATCACTCATGGCAAAGAATATTTTCGCACTCTGTATGTTGGGCTTTTTCACGCTTGTGTCGGCTTCGGCCCAGATTGTTGAAGAAACCCCCAGGGATGGGTTTTATGATCGTAATATGATCGAGGAGAAAAGTCCTGTGACCTTGCCTTACGTCAGGGAAGCTGATGTCCTGTGGTCAAAAAAGATATGGCAGGTAGTGGATCTTCGTGAGAAGATGAACCAGCCGCTGTATTTTCCCATCAACCCAACCAATAGCCGCCGCAGCCTCATGCAGGTAATCATTGACGGGGTTCGTGAAGGATCGATCATAGCTTATGATCCCACCGACGATGAATTCAGCGTGCCCTTGAGCCCTGAAGCGGTAATGAGTAGTCTGGAGGTTACCCAGGTGCGCACCATGCAACGCCTGGATCCTCCTTATGATGAATATGACACCACCATCACCACCTCTTTCAATCCGGCTGATGTGCGTCGCTTCAGGATTAAGGAAGAATGGTTTGTTGATAGCAAACGCTCCGTACTGGATGTGCGCATCATGGGCATTTGCCCCGTACGCGAAAACATCGACCCTCTCACGGGTGAAGTAAGAGGCGATGAACCACTGTTCTGGATCTATTATCCCGATGCACGCAACGTTTTGGCCAATGCCCTGGTATACAACCGTAATAATGATGCCCAGATGGTATCGTACGACGACCTGTTTATCCGCAGGTTCTTCAGCAGCTACATCTATAAAGAGTCTAACGTACATGACCGCCGAATCCTGGATTACTACTCAGGGCTGGATGCCCTGCTGGAAGCCGAAAGAGTGAAGGAATCCATTCGCAACTTCGAGCACGATTTGTGGGAATATTAAAAATATAACCTATCCATACAAAACCAAAAAGCTGATCCCCGGATTTCCGGAGATCAGCTTTTTGGTTTTATATCATCTATCAGATCATCCCGGCGGGGTTCACCCATCTATCGAAATCTTCTTCCGACACCAGCCCCAGGCTCAGGGCAGCCTCCCGCAGGGTGGTATTTTCCCGGTGGGCCTTATGAGCAATCTGAGAGGCGTTGTCATATCCGATATGAGGGCTCAGGGCAGTAACCAGCATCAGCGAATTATTCAGGTGGGCGGCAATCTTTTCATCGTTGGAAGTAATCCCTTCCACGCAATTTGCGGCAAAAGAAACACAGGCATCACCCAACAGGCGAGCTGACTGCAGGAAGTTCCAGATCATGACAGGCTTAAATACATTCAGCTGAAAATGGCCATTCATCCCTCCTACTGATATGGCAACATCATTGCCTATCACCTGGGCTGCCACCATGGCCAGGGCCTCGGCCTGTGTAGGGTTGACTTTTCCGGGCATGATCGAGCTGCCTGGTTCGTTGGCAGGCAGGCTAAGCTCGCCGATTCCGCTGCGTGGTCCTGAACCCAGAAAGCTGATATCGCTGGCGATCTTCATCAGGCTGACAGCCAAGGCCTTCATGGCACCACTGGTTTGTACCAAGGCATCATGAGCCGATAAAGCTTCAAATTTATTGGGGGCCGTAACAAAAGGATGCCCAGTGATTCGGGCCACCTTTTCAGCCACCTGTTCTCCAAAGCCTTTTGGGGCGTTGATACCTGTACCCACTGCCGTTCCCCCGACTGCCAGTTCGCGCAGATGTGCCAAGGTGTGGCGCAACGCTTCCATCCCATGATCCAGCTGGCTTACATATCCTGAAAATTCCTGCCCCAGGGTCAGGGGGGTAGCATCCATCAGATGGGTCCGCCCGATCTTGACGATATGCCCAAAGGCATGGGCCTTGGCATCAAGGGCATCGCGCAACCGCTGCAGCCCGGGCAGGGTGCGATTGACGATCATCTCATATCCGGCCACGTGCATGGCTGCAGGAAAAATATCATTTGATGACTGCGACTTATTTACATGGTCGTTGGGATGTACCTTCTTCATCGCATCACCCAGATCTCCTCCCTTGATCTCATGTGCCCGGTTGGCTATCACCTCATTCAGGTTCATATTGGTATGCGTTCCACTGCCAGTCTGCCAAACCACTAACGGAAAATTACCATCCAGCTTCCCTTCCAGTATTTCATCGCAAGCCTGTACAACAGGCTCCATCAGCTTCCGGGGCAACACCCCCGCATCATGGTTTACCAGGGCGCAGGCTTTCTTTAACAATGCCAGTGAGCGGATGACCTCACGGGGCATCACTTCCTGGCCGATCCTGAAGTTTTCCAGTGAACGTTGCGTCTGCGCTCCCCAATATTTTTCAGAAGGTACCTGGATGGTACCCATGGCATCCTTTTCGTTTCGAAACATATAAAATTCAGTGATTAAAATTTACTAATGACTGATAGGTTTTTGCTGCTGATTGCTCATGGCATAGAAGTCATTTCCTTTATCATCCACCAGGATAAAGGCAGGAAAATCCTCTACCTCAATTTTGTAAATGGCTTCCATGCCCAGTTCAGGATATTCGAGCAACTCCACTTTACGGATGTTTTCCTGAGCCAGCAAAGCCGCCGGGCCACCAATGCTGCCCAGGTAGAAGCCTCCATGCTTTTGGCAGGCCTCAGTAACTGATTTGCTGCGGTTTCCCTTGGCGATCATGACCATGCTGCCCTGATGTTGCTGAAAAAGATCGACGTAGGAGTCCATGCGCCCTGCCGTGGTAGGACCGAACGAGCCCGATGCCATCCCGGGAGGGGTCTTTGCCGGCCCGGCATAATAAACGGGATGATCTTTGATATACTGAGGCAGGTCTTCCCCTTTGTCAAGTCGCTCCTTCAGTTTGGCATGCGCTATATCGCGTGCCACCACAATCACCCCATTGAGCGAAAGCCGGGTGCCCACCGGATAGTTAGAGAGTTCTGCCAGGATCTGGCTCATGGGTTGGTTCAGGTCAATCTTTACTGAGCCATTGACCCCTGCCTGCCGGTACTCATCAGGAATAAAACGCCCGGGCCGGTTTTCCAGTTTCTCAATCCAGATGCCCTGGCGGTCGATTTTTGCCTTGATGTTGCGATCGGCAGCACAGGATACTCCCATGCCTACCGGGCAGGAAGCGCCATGACGTGGCAGACGGATGATGCGCACATCCAGGGCAAAATGCTTGCCCCCGAATTGAGCTCCTATCCCCAGTTCATACGATGCTTTCAGCACTTTCTGTTCCAGTTCGCGGTCGCGAAATGCCCTGCCGTGTTCATTGCCCGAGTCAGGAAGCTCGTCATAATATTTGGCGGTAGCCAGCTTCACGGTCTTCAGGGTGAGTTCGGCAGAGGTTCCCCCGATAACGAACGCCACATGATAGGGCGGGCAAGCTGCTGTTCCCAGCGAGCGCATCTTCTCTACCAGGTACTTTTCAAGCTTTTCGGGATTCAGCAAGGCTTTGGTTTCCTGAAACAGTGTGGTCTTATTGGCTGAGCCGCCTCCTTTGGCGATGAACAGAAATTCGTACTCATCGCCCGCCACCGCATACAGGTCGATCTGTGCCGGTAGATTGGTCCCGCTGTTCTTCTCATGATACATATCCAGGGGTACGGTTTGGGAATACCTCAGGTTTTCTTGCGTATAGGTCTGGTACACACCCAGGGAAAGCTCGCGGGCGTCATCGGTTCCGGTCCACACCTGTTGTCCTTTTTTTCCGATGATGGTAGCCGTGCCGGTGTCCTGGCAAAAGGGCAGCTTCTTCTGTGATGAGATCTCGGCATTGCGCAGCATGGCCAGGGCAACATACTTGTCGTTGTCGCTGGCCTGGGCATCATGAAGGATATCTGCCAGTTCCTGCAGATGAGATTCTCTGAGCAGGAAGGCACAATCCTTCATAGCCGTCCGGGCCAGTAGTGTGAGCCCCCTGGGGGCAATTTTCAAAATGTCTTTCCCCTCAAACTGAGAAACCGTCACATGCTCTTTGGTCAGCAGGTAGTATTGGCAGGAGTCTTTTCCCATTTCAAAGAGATCCTGATAGTGAAAATCCGGTGTGGCCATAAGGTTTGATTTTTGTGGGTTTAAACGTAAATTTCTTGTACTTGATAAAAATAGTTTAAAAAATTAATATATACAAGATAACAGATGACCTTAAAATCATTCTTCATCCGACAGGGGGGCTAACCCTTCACTTCTCTCTTTTGTATTATCTTTGCAAATATGGAAACTGAACGTCAACAAAAAATCTCCCGGTTGTTACAAAAGGACCTGGGTGAGATCTTACAGATAGAAGGCCGCAACTGGTTTCCGGGGGCTATGGTAACTGTCACCAAGGTTCATATTGCACCGGATCTTTCTTCGGCCAGAGTATATCTCAGCATCTTCGGAAAAGATGCCAATGCGGTACTCAAAGCGGTTGAAGTACACACCAAGCCGATTCGCAAGCTGCTGGGCATGCGCATCAAAAACCAGGTACGCATCGTGCCCAACCTGCGTTTTTATATCGATGACAGCCTGGATTATATCGAAAACATCGAGAACCTGTTAAAAGAATAGGGGGCCAGATGGAGTATGACCCCATAAAGAGGACCCTGGGGCGGGTGTTTAATCAACATGCCGTGACCCGCAAAATGTTCTATACCTTGCTGGATGTGCTGTTGCTGCGTGCCTGGCATGTGCACCGTGAGCTGCGACGTTTTTTCAAAGACCATGGCCAGCTAAAGGAAGGACACATCCTGGATGCGGGCAGTGGCTTCGGTCAGTATACCTGGTATATGGCCCGCAAGAAGCCTTCCTGGACAATCCATGCCATTGATGTAAAGGAAGAAGAGATCAGCAACTGCCGCCATTTCTTCGCCAGGACAGGCCTCACCAACACCACCTTCGAAGTGCAGGACCTTACCCGGTATGTGGTTGCCAATCGTTATCACCTCATCCTCTCGGTAGATGTCATGGAACATATTGAAGAGGACCGTAAGGTGTTCGCCAACTTCTGGCAGTCACTCCAAAAGGATGGGATGTTGCTGATCAGCACCCCCTCCGACCAGGGAGGCAGTGATGTGCAGCATCAGGGCGACTCGTCATTCATCGGCGAGCATGTACGCGAAGGCTATTCTATTGAAGAGATTACAGAAAAGCTCCAAGGGGCAGGTTTTTGCAAAGTGGAGGCCCACTACACTTATGGCAAACCAGGAAGCATCTCCTGGCGGTTGTCGATGAAATATCCAATCCTGATGCTGGGCACCTCGAAGCTCTTTTTTCTGTTATTGCCGTTTTACTATTTGTTAGTAATGCCCCTGGCCCTGCTGTTGAACACGATGGATGTCAGGATGAAGCATAAAAGCGGAACCGGTTTGCTGGTGAAGGCATGGAAATGATGGTGCCGGGTTAAGCCATAAAGACAAGCCTATTTCATTATAGAGGTAACGGATGATGAATTATTTATTAAATTGCCATTCCTGAATCAACCAGACCAGTAAACATTGAATTTCCCTTTTTACATAGCCCGAAGATATCTTTTTGCAAAGAAATCGCACAACGCCATCAACATCATCACCCTGGTGGCGGTGATCGGAGTAGCTATAGGCACCATGGCCCTGATCATTGTGTTGTCGGTATTCAATGGCTTCGAAAAGTTGATATTATCGTTGTTCAATGCCTTCAACCCCGACCTGGAGATTACCTTGCGGGAAGGGAAGGCGTTTGCTGCCGAAGAGCTGCCCCTGGAGGAACTGGGACAAATTCCCGGGGTCGTTGTGTATAGCCAGGTGCTGGAGGAAACAGCCCTGTTGACCTATCGCGACCGACAGCATCTGATTACCATGCGCGGGGTAGATGATTCCTTCAGGCAAGCCAGCGGTATCGATACCATGATGGTGGAGGGAGAGTATATCCTGATGGATGGCGATGCCGATTATTTCATCCTCGGGCAGGGAGTGGCTTACATGCTGGGGGCCAACATCAACGATTTCCTGAATCCCATTTCCCTGTATATCCCACAACGCGGTCCTACCGTGGCATTAAACCCTGCCCAGGCTTTCAATGCTACGTCGGGCTATTCTACCGGCATCTTTGGCATTCAGGCTGAATTTGATATGGAATATGCCCTGGTGCCCCTTCGTCTGGCGCGTCAGATGCTGGGCTATACCAATGAGGTGACATCCATCATGATCAGGATTGACTCCCAGGCCAGCGCCTCCCGCATCCATCGACAAGTAGAGCAGCTGGTGGGCGAGCGTTTCGAGGTAAAAGACCGCCTGCAACAACAAGACATGCTATACAAGATTATGCAATCCGAGAAATGGGCCATTTTCCTGATCCTGAGCTTTATTCTTGTTATTGCAGCCTTCAACGTCACAGGCTCACTGACCATGCTGGTGATCGAAAAGGATGCCGACATCAGCATCCTGCGCAGCATGGGTGCTTCCAGCCGTACCATTAGTCACATCTTTCTGGCCGAAGGCTTAATGATCAGCCTGGGAGGTGCCCTTTCGGGAATCATTCTGGGGAGCCTGATCGCGTGGATACAGATGCAGTTTGGGGTAATCTCCATCCAGGCCGAAGGCACTTTTATTGTTGATTCCTATCCGGTACATGTGCAAGCCCTTGATATCGTGCTGGTGGGCATCACTGTATTTGTTATCGGATTGCTGGCATCCCTGGTTCCCTTGCGGCGCATCGCCCGCATGGAACAAAAAGCCATGTAGCCGCCTCCCACCCCTTCTGCCTGCCCGGCAACTCATGATCAAGCTCCCGCCGGGAATCATCTGCCTGGTCCGGTTTCTTTTTGCAATTATTCTTATTAACTTTACAAGAATAGCGACCTGTTGAATCAAAAATTCCATGTAAATGAAAAATCGTACAGCTATATTAACGGGGGCATACGGTGCCATTGGCAAGGCCATTGCCCAGGGGTTAACAAAAAGCAATTACCAGCTGGTGCTGGTTGGGCGCGATGAATCGCAACTGAAAGATCTGGAACTGTCCCTGAATGAATCGACGGGCGATGAGTACGTCTCGTATCACGTGGCAGATCTTTCCAGCAAAAAGGATATTGAAGCCTTTGCAAAGGCCTGGAAGGGACCGCTGCACCTGTTGATCAACAATGCAGCCACGGCCCCCCGGTCGCGCCGCGAAAATGACCAGGGTGTGGAGCTGCAGTTTGCTACCAATGTATTAGGGTATTTCAGGATGATGGAATTGTTTCATCCTTTCATGGAGAACCTCGAAGATGCCCGCATCGTTAATGTGGCCAGCTACTGGGCCGGAGATCTAGACCTGAACGACCTGGAATTTAAGACCCGCCCCTACGACAACGATACGGCCTACCGGCAGAGCAAACAAGCCGACCGCATGCTTACTGATGCTTTTGCCCGGCGCCTGCAACCCAAAAATATTGCGGTGCTGGCAGCCCATCCTGGTGATGTAAAGTCAGGGGTAAGCCACGATCTGGGGTACGGAGGGTCGATGTCGCCAGAAAAGGGCGCTGAAACACCCCTGTTTTGCGCCCTTGACCCTACCTTGCGAGGGGTTACAGGCAAGTATTATGAGCACATGCAGGAGGTGCCCTGCCCTTTCATGGCCGACCGCCAGGCCGTAGACCAGCTTTATGAGATATGCAGCAAATACTGACCCGCTGTATTGTGAAACAATCTTCCCCGGGTTGATCAGGATCCTGTTTCCACGAAAACAGGGTTCCTGACCGTCTTCCTGTCTTCTGCCTTTTTCTGCCAGGCATATCGTACAGATCGCCTTAGGGAACCCTACAGACCAGGTGGTGGCAGGGTTTTCCCATGATGCTAACACCAATCAACACCTTCCACCCATTCAGATATCACCCCTTCTGAGCTGACTCAGCGCCATATTAAGTTCAGACCCGGTTCGGACCAAGTTCGCACTATGTTCAGACTATGTTCAGTCATTACCGAATTTAGTCCGAATTAAGTCCGAATTAAGTCCGAACCGGGTCCGAACTTAGTCCGAATTTGATATGGTCCGGAATCACAGAAGATTGCATGGTGCAGAGCAGATCCTTCATGGAGTCTTGAGGAGAATCAGGTAAAAAAACAAGGCATAAAAAAAGGGTGGCCTTCCGGCCACCCCTTTTAAAAAAAAGAATCTTCGCTTATTTACGGATCTCAGCCCCCAGTTCTTTCTCAAGGACAAAGACCATCTTCTGCATGAATTTGTCAATTTCTTTATCGGTAAGGGTTTTGTTTTCATCCAGCAGGGTGAAAGCAACGGCATATGATTTCTTGTTGGCACCCAATCGCTCATCCTGATAAACATCAAACAAACGTACCTCGCGCAGCAGTTTCCTGCCGGTGCTTAAGGCTGTTTTCCGGATGCGCTCGAAGGTAACTTCCTGATCAATGAGCAGGGCCAGGTCACGCCGCACTTCCGGAAAGCGCGACACCTCCTGATAAAGCAGCTGCTCACTGACCGAAAGGGTTAATAATGCTTCCCACTCTACCTCGGCATAGAATACCTGCTGGCGGATATCAAAGGCCTTCATAAGTGGGTTAGCCAGCAAGCCCAGGGTGGCAAGCACTTTGTTGTTGATGGAATACTGCAGCTGATATTCGAACAGCTCGCTGGTAGCTTCGTCGGATAGCTCCATGCGCCGTTCTTCCAGGCCCATCCGCTTAAACAGGGCCATGACGGCTTCTTTCAGGTCGAAGAAAGAAACAGGCTGCTGGGTGGTGTTCCAGGTTTCGGGTTGCCGGTTGCCGGTAACATACATTCCCAGCATCATCTTTTCAGCATAACCGGGAAGCACGTTGTTGCGGTTGCCGGATTGATCGCGCCGATAGATGTTACCGAACTCGTAGAGCCTCATATCGGTGATGCGGCGATTGCGGTTGTGGGCAATGGTTTCCAGGGCGCCGAACAGCAGGCTCTGACGCATGGCGTTCAGATCCTGACTCAGCGGATTCAGGATATTTACCGAGGCCTGGGGATCAAAGCCAAAAGATTCGAAATAAGAAGCCTTGGTCAACGAGTTGTTCATGATCTGAATGAAGCCCCGTGCAGAAAGCATGTCGGCCACCTGGTTCTGAATGGCCTCCTTGTCAGGTTTTGGCGACAACACAATGGAGGAGAACAGCCTGGAGGGAAGCTCAATATTATTGTAGCCATAGATGCGCAGAATCTCCTCCACCACATCGGCTTCACGGGTCACATCTACGCGGTATAAGGGGATGGAGAGCGTCAGCCCATGGGGTTCTTCCTTCAGGATGCTAATATCCAGATCCTGCAATATGCCCTTGATTTCCTGTTCAGGAATCTCCTGCCCGATCAGGCGGTTTACCCGCTGGTAATTCAGCTCCACCACCTGGGGTATTATTTTCCTGGGATATTCATCCACTAGTTCAGAAGAGATAGTTCCTCCGGCAATGTCGCGGATCAGCATGGCGGCACGTACAAGTGCCACAGGGGCCATATCAGGATTGGCTCCCCGCTCGAAGCGGAATGAAGCATCGGTGCTCAGGCCATGTTGGCGGGCTGTTTTGCGGATGCTCACCGGGTTGAAATAAGCGCTTTCCAGAAAAATGTTCCTGGTGCCAGCGGTCACTCCCGAGGCTTTGCCTCCCAATACTCCTGCAATACACATGGCTCCCCGGGTGTTGTTGATCATCAGGTCATCGCCCGTAAGCTTCACCTCTTCATCATCAAGGGTAACAAAAGGAGTGCCTTTAGCGGGTTTGCCGACAATCACCTTGTTTCCTTCAATGGCATCTGCATCGAAAGCATGAAGGGGCTGCCCCAGCTCGTGCAGCACGAAGTTGGTAATATCTACCACATTATTGATCGGCTTCAGGCCGATGGCCCTCAAAAAGGTTTGCAGCCACTCTGGCGAGGGCCCCACAGTAATCCCCGAAAGGGTAATTCCGCAATAACGCGGACAGGCCTCGGGGTCTTCAATAACAACAGGGATTGGCAGGTCGTGATTGTCGATCACCAGATGACCTGAAGGGGGTTGTTTTAAAACAAGATCTTTTTTACCAGTGCGGTGATTGATTACTGCAACAATATCGCGGGCCACACCCAGGTGGGATGCAGCATCAATACGGTTTGGGGTAAGACCAATTTCCAGCACCCAGTCTTCCTTCACATCCAGGTATCTGGCAGCAGGCATGCCTATGGGGGCATCCTCAGCAAGCACGATAATGCCTTCATGATTTGATCCCAGCCCCAGCTCATCTTCGGCACAGATCATCCCACGGGATTCCTGTCCCCGGATTTTCGCTTTTTTGATCTCCAGGGGCCCCTGGGCAGTATGCAATGTGGTACCCGTTTTGGCCACCAACACCTTCTGCCCGGCAGCCACATTGGGGGCTCCGCAAACAATAGGAAGCAACTCGCCCTCTCCGGTATCAACTTCTGTTACCGACAAGCGGTCGGCCTGGGGATGTTTATTACAACTCACCACCTGGCCAATCACCACGCCTTGCAAGCCACCTTTCACACTTTCAAAGTGCGCCACACCTTCCACTTCCAGGCCACTGTCGGTAAGGATTACCGACAATTCCTGAGGATTTTCATCAAAATCCACGTATTGCTTCAGCCAATTATAGGATATCTTCATTAGAATATAAATTTCGGAAAAAGAACAACTACTGTGCGCCCCTTCCCTATCAGGATTTGAAAAGGGCGATCAGATAAAATGCTGAAATATCAGCCCTTCGCCCAAAAGGCACAACTTGCAAAAGTAATAAAAATGTAAGAAGTGGCCGGGCCAGCCCCACAGGATTCTGCCAGGCTGTTTCTGAAGGTCATTTTAATTCGAAACGGGCAAACCCAACCTGTTCTCCCTGGTTGTAGATGGTCACCTGATAGGAGCCGGGTTCAAAACCGGTGTATTGCCACTGGGGGCATACCTTCGTTTCTTCATTCTGAAAGTCGATGGCATGCTCAAAGGAATACTGAACACGCTGTCCCTGGTATTCCAGCACATCAACCTCGTGACCATCCATTACCTGGTCGTCAGGTCCGGCAACACGGAAGTAGAACTCTTTGGGCCCGGGCTGGGCTACCCTGTTTTCATTCACCACAAAACAAAACTGCAGCTTATCGACCCTTGAGGCCCGGGCTGTTGACCGGTCACCACGCCTGCGGTTTCTAAGGGGAGTTACTTCAAGATTGGAGATTCTGATCACCTGTGCCTGGTCTACTTTTTCTTCAAGCTCGTGCTGCACCTCTTCCAGCCGTTGCTTTTCGGCAGCCGTTTGGCTCAGGGCAGTCCTGATTTGTGCATTCTCTCCTTGCAGGGCCTGGTTTTCGGTCCTTAGCACCTGCAGCTCTTGCTGGTAGTCATTGAGTTGCTCTTCCAGCTCCTGGATTCTTTCTTTATAA
Organism: Bacteroidales bacterium; assembly: GCA_046483935.1. Classification (GTDB taxonomy): domain Bacteria; phylum Bacteroidota; class Bacteroidia; order Bacteroidales; family UBA7960; genus JAWOCF01. The sequence goes on from JAWOCF010000157.1 coordinate 32,184, forward strand.
TGAGCGATCATCCCGGGGCTCATCTCCCGGCTGATGAGCCTGCGCAAACTGGCAATCTCCTGCCGGTCTTGTTCCAGGAGCACCATCATGCCCTCATTCTTCTGTATCAGTTCGTTGAATGCTTCATCCAGTTGATTCAACTGATATAACAAGGCATCCCGCTCATCGGCCACCATGGTCTTTTGAGTAAGGGTCTGCTCATAGAGGTTGCGGTAATCAACCATTTGACGCAGCACCAGAGCCACGGCTACAGCCAAAATTAAAGAAACCACTGACAGAAATATGACAGGGCCAATATTGAAACCCGTATCATTCTTATTGTTATGCCTTGAGTTTCGGGAGGCATAATTTCTACGATCGTCCATAAAAAAAGATTTGGGTTGCCCAAATATAATAAATTGAGCAACCCAAATCACAAAAAGGGTAATAAATCAATGGTTCCCTACTCGAGGGTCAGGGTTGTTTCACCCAGTTTTACTTCATCAGTGTACAAAGAAATCAGGTACAAGCCAGGCTGGAACTCTTCGGTCCGGTGCCAGTAGATGGTCATCTGCATGTCCTGGTTCTGATAGTCCATGGTTTGTTTAGAAGAATACTGCAGGGTATCGGCATTGTGGACGAAGGAATAAACGTCTTCATCCGAGAGGCGCAAAATGGCGTTATCAGGGCCTGCCACGCGAAGATAGACATTGTGGTCGCCTGACTGAGCAATGGGATTGGCCCCGATGTTAAACTGCACCTTGATTTGTTCGGCTCTGGAAGCTCTGTCAGTTTCAGCTTCTCTTCCCCGCCCCCTGATACGGATGGCGTCGGCCTGAATCTGGTAGGCTCTCAATCCGGCCGCCAGGTCCACTTTTTCGGAGAGTTCTTCACGGTCTTCCGCCAGCTCCATGCTACGTTGCTGCACGACCTGAATCTCTTCGCGCATCTGTACGTTCTCGGTACGCAATACTTCATTTACGGTATAAAGGCTGTCAATTTCGTGAACATAGGTCTGGGTGATCTCCCGCAGGTTGTTGAGGTCACGGCGGATGCGGTAGTAGTCAGCCTGCCGCCTGATGAGTTGTTCAATTTCGGTAGCTTTGGCAAGGATAATGCTATCCTGGGTTTCCAGGATGCTGTCGTACTCGAGTTTCACCATATTGTACTCGGTCAGCAGTCCATCGAGTTCCTCCTGTAGCTCAGTATTGATAGCAGCAGTGGTTTCTTTCTGACGGGTCATTTCATTCAGGTCCTGACGGGTGGTGATCCACAATACGGTAATCACTCCAAGGATCAGCACCAAGGCAATAATGGCTCCTTTATATACCTTCTCATTGCGTTTGTCAGTGCCTGTTTTTGATTCTTTTTCCATTTTAAGACAGTTTTTTTGATTGGTAGATTGTTGTTTTACTGGTTTTGGTGTTGGCTTGCTTGTGTAAATTCCCCTGGTTGATTGAACGAAAGTTGTTACTTATTTCAGAAAATGCATTTTTGATCAAAGAAAAGGCAACCATTCATTCTTTTGGTCTGAAATTGAAGTTTTTGCAAATTTATACTAATTTTATTATTCAAACCAAACAAAATGACCAAGCCTCTTGAGCTGATTCAGGCCCTGTTGGCATTGTTTTACCCCCGGCTATGTAATGCCTGCGGCAAAAGCCTGCTTTCAGGCGAAGAATGTATTTGCACTTTTTGTCAATTTCACCTTCCTCAAACCCATCTTCATGAACATCAGGGGAATAAATTTAATCAGATCTTCTGGGGAAGGGTCTCCATAGAAACGGCTACCGCATTATATTATTATCAGAAAGGGAGCAAAGTGCAGCATTTAATTCACCAGCTCAAGTATCGGGGCAAGAAGGAGATCGGGCATTATCTGGGGACCACTTTAGGCCATGCCTTAAAGCAGGCAGCGGCCTTTCGCGAGGTAGACCTGATTATCCCGGTGCCTCTACATGCTGCCCGGCAACGACAGCGGGGCTTCAACCAGAGTGAAGTCTTCGGTCAGGGCATTGCCCATGCCATGAACATCCCCCTGGTGACTGACGCCCTGATCCGGGCTGCCGCCACTGCAACCCAAACCCGTAAAACGCGCTTCCGCCGGTGGCAGAACGTGGAGACCGTTTTTCAGGTAACCCGGCCTGACCTGTTGAAAAACAAAAACCTGCTGCTGGTAGACGATGTAGTCACCACGGGGGCGACCCTTGAGGCCAGTGCCACGAAACTGCTGGAGGTGCCTGGGGTGAAGGTGTGGATTGCCACCATCGCCATGGTAGAGTAAGATGTTTTGCCCCGGGATTCATAACTTGCTTCCGAGCACTGCTGTTTTACGGTAATGATCAACATTGCCCTCCATATCATATACTTCCAGGTGTATGATATAAATGCCCACTGGGGCTTTGGCCGAATCATCCGTGATTCCATTCCAGGTAATTACCCCCTTGGTGGCCAGAAGCTCTGCCTGTTGCAGCAGGCGGACCATCCTGCCGCGGCTGTCATAGATACGGACGTTGGCCACCAGCCCCGCCTTTTCAAAAGCATAACTGATATTTAGCACATCCTGCTGACCATCGCCATCGGGGGTGAATACCAGGGGATAGATCTCTACGGGATCAGGATGCTGATCCTGATTGAGGGTGAATTGCGAGTTTTGGTAAGCGGGGGTGCCAAAGCCGGCACTCTGTGCTGCCGAATGCCAGTTGGTTTGATCGGCAGAGGGCCGCGAAGGATTCAGCCGCTCCAGCGATACTCCACGGGTTGAGGTTAACAGGGGCAGATGCATCTCCTGATGAAAAACTACCCTGTCGATGACCTCAAGACTCTTGTGAGCAAGCACCAGGATGCCTCCGGTATTATTCGTTCCGGGGAGGCTTCCTGACCCAAGGAAGGCATCGGGATGAGGCGTCATAAACTGTAGCTTCACGGCCTCGGGATCGGGAGTGATGACCAGCCATGTGTCAGGAAAAAACAGGTAGCTCCCCGTACTAATCTCCATGAGCGAGGTATGAGTTTGCGCCACCGTGTCGTGCGAACAAAGCAGATAGTTGCTCAGATCAATCACCTTCGAAGATCTGTTGTACAGCTCAGCATACCTGGCCCCACCAGCAGAAGGATTGAACAGGATCTCGTTGATCACCACATCCAGCGGGTGGGCGGGCTCAGGAACAGCGGCAAGTACTTGTTGCTGATATAGGGGGTTTGCAGCACAATCGGTCAGATTCTGAACCCTCACCTCATAAATTGTGCCTGGCTCCAGGGGCTGGCCTATTTGGAGGGTCACCCTTGAGAAATCAGGCAGCTCAGGATGCACAGCAACAGGATGAGGAAGCCATTCTTTAAGGCCTGGCAAGGGTACAATCTGGTAGTGTTCCGGATGAATGAGAGAAAGCTCGTCCATGGGCTCGCTGAAGAACAGGGTGATGGTTTGCGGGCCAAGGTATCCTGCCCGCAGCAGACGGGGAGAAACAACATCGTGATTGACCGCCAGCACCGAGTTGGGGGTTGCGGGGGTTCCGCCCAAAGGATCATTTGATGCTTTCCAGTTTTCGGCACCCTGGCAATCATTCAGAGGGTCGATCTTTTCGAGCGACCATCCTCCTTTATCTCTGGCAGGATCGGCATACCACCTGTCGGTATAGGAAACAAAGGAAATCAGTTGCTGATCAGGGTCAAACAGCAGCAGAGAGGTTCCGGCATTGGTAAGAGCCGTTGAGGACCATCCTGCCACTGACACCACATTCCCATAATCCTGAAGAAATGGCATGGCATCTTCAGTAGTCAGCACCAGTAAACCTCCCGCAGGAATGTTACAATCAGGCAGTTCCTTTCTTACCTCACCATGTTGCAGAATCCATCCTTCCAGGTTGATGGGCAAATCGGTAGTATTAGCCAGTTCAATATATTCGAAGCCCGGCAAGCCAACCTCAGGGGTGGGATCTACCATCAACTCATTAAAAACAACATCAAACCGCCCGGACTTGTAGTAAACAAATTCACCAATAAAAGGATCCATTACATTTCCAGCCAGGTCTTTCACATTCACAATATGCAGCTCATGCAACAGGTTCACCGGAAAGTTCTTTTCAAAGACCAGATTGACGATGTTCGGCCGGGTATCATCCAACCCCGCTATCAGGGGCATTCCTACTTCATGGTTCACAAAATAGCTTGGAACCTTTTGAGCCGAAACAGGCTCTACAATTTTATTGAAGCTCACCTCAAGAGCATTGGCAGCCATTACCTTGATGTTATTTACCCGAAAGGGTTCATGATCAGGAATAATATCTCCCACATAAAAATCATCAAACCAGAACCGGTTGGAGTTGCTGATGGTATACCGGCAGCTAATGCCGAACCATGAAGTAGTCGTGTGGGTATTATCAAAAACCTCGCCCTGGGGCATCATCAGGTTTCCACCTGCGGGATCCGCAAAGAGCGCCCAGTTTCCATGTTTATCGCGTGTGGCCCTGATGTGCAGTTTATTATTGCTACCTGTTGCAATATTGCCGGTGCCTGCCATTAACTCCACAGAGGCATCACCATCCTGCCGGAAAAAGAAAAGGCGCTTGTTGTCGGTGCCATCTTTCCCTATCTGGATGTAATAGCCATTCAGAATGCTATCCAACTGGTGACTGTTGCTTGTGAGGAATATCTTTGGGTGATTATTGGTAGAGGGGGTAAAAGCCAGCCGCACCCAAAAGTCCCATTGTGCACTTTCTATCATGGTGTTTTGGGTTACAAGAAAAGCATAGCCCGGCTGGCTGTCATTCAGTCGCAGCATGCCTTGTTCAACAACAAACAAATTAGTGTGGCCGCTCCAGATGGGGTTAGAGGAAAAATTGCCGTCGCTGAAAGAATCGTGCAACTGTCCCCAGGCAACCAAAGGCACCATGCAAAGGATTGTCATGATTGTTTTTGGTGCCATATCGGAGCTTTATATCAGATAATAAAGATACGATTAAATAAGCTCATTTCAATGTATCATCAGGCAAAGAATCAGGGTTTCAGGTCAATAAAAACACGTATTTTTGTAGAAATCAGAATCAGCGACACAAAACCTTAGCGCAGCATGAAAATTGCATTGGCAGGAGCCACCGGGCTGGTGGGACAGGAGATGATCAAGGTACTGGAGGAGCGGGAAATCCCCTGCTCGGAATTTATTCCGGCAGCCAGCGAGCGATCGGTTGGCAAGGAAGTATCCTTCAGAGGAAAAGCCCACAGGATAGTGAGCCTGTCGGGTGCCTTGTCAGCACGGCCCGACATTGTGCTGTTTTCGGCCGGGGGTAGTGTTTCCAGGGAATGGGCCCCGCGGTTTGCTGAGGCCGGTACGTTTGTGATCGACAACAGCTCGGCCTGGCGCATGGATCCTGCAGTGCCTCTGGTAGTGCCGGAGGTGAATGCGCATATGCTGAACAAAGACAGCCGCATTATAGCCAACCCCAACTGCAGCACCATACAGATGGTGGCAGCCCTGGCCCCTTTGCATGAACAATATATTATCAACCGCCTGGTGATCTCTACTTATCAGTCGGTGACAGGCACCGGCATGAAGGCCGTTACCCAGATGGAGAACGAAAGGGCCGGCCGCTCCGGCCAGATGGTTTACCCCCATATTATTGATATGAACTGCTTTCCTCATGGGGGAGATTTCCTGGAAAACGGCTATACTACTGAAGAAATGAAGCTGGTAGAAGAAACCCGTAAGATACTGAACGCTCCCGGGATGAAAATCACGGCAACAGTAGTAAGAATTCCTGTGGTGGGGGGCCATTCGGAAGCAGTGAATGTGTCCTTCCATAAAGAGTTTCGCATGAGTGCAATCCGTTCGTTATTGGAGAATGCCCCTGGCATCGTTGTACAGGATGATCCTTCCAGGGCGGTATACCCCATGCCCCGGAATGCACATGGACGTGATGAAGTATTTGTGGGGCGCCTGCGCAGAGACCTCTCCCAGCAGAATGGGCTGGACATGTGGATTGTGGCCGACAACCTGCGCAAGGGTGCAGCCACCAATGCCGTGCAAATCGCCCAGGTGCTCATCGCCAACAAGCTGGTGGGTTGATGTCATGGCCTGCACCGATTCGTCCTGTTGCCTTTGCTATCACGTTGAGGTTGATTGATTTTTGTTAATTTTGCACTCTTTAAAAATTCCGCACCCAAAGCATTTCCTCTGAAAAAACGGATATGGCAATAAAAAAAATTTGATCATGGCCCAGGAGAACATACAGGATTGGCTGGTAGTGGTAAACCCCAATGCAGGGGTTGGCAAGGGCCTGAAAGACTGGAAAAAGATTTCACAGCTACTGGATCAGGCTGGGTTCAGCTATCAGTCAGTCTTTACCCAAAAGCCACTGCATGCCATGACCATCACCATCGAAAAAATCCAGGATGGCTTCCGCAAGATCATCGTGGTGGGAGGTGACGGCACCATGAATGAGGTGGTGAATGGCATCTTCAAACAAAACACCACCTTTGCCGATTCTATTTCCCTGGGGATGATATCAGTAGGAACGGGGAATGACTGGGGACGCACTTTTAACATTCCGTCCGATTATGAAAAGGCCATTGAAGTAATCAGCAAAGAAAACACCACCCTTCAGGATGCAGGTCTGGTGAAATACTTTTACGATGGATGCGAAAAGACCAGGTACTTCATCAACATGGCAGGACTGGGCTTTGATGGATTGGTGGCCCAGAAAACCAAGCAAGATAAGGAAAAGGGGAATACCAGCTTTCTGGTTTACCTCAAAAACCTTGTTGCATCCCTGTTCAGCTACCAATCAACCAATATCCGGCTGATCGTTGATGGCCGGGAGATCAACCAGAAGATATTCAGCATAGGCATTGCCATCGGACAATACAATGGGGGTGGCATGCGCCAGGCACCCAAGGCATTGACTGACGACGGGCTCTTCGACCTGGTATTGATCAACCATATGAGCAAATGGTCGGTGGTGGCCAACGTGAGGAGACTATATGATGGCAGCATTGGAAAGTTTAAGAAGGTGGAGACCATGACTGCCAAAACCATCACGATAGATTCTACCCCAGCCATATTAATGGAAATTGATGGGGAATCCATGGGCTTGTCGCCCTTTGAGTTCCGCATCGTTCCCAAAAGCATTAAAGTTATTACCAACAAAAAGAAGCATTAATATTTCTGAAATACCATATTCAATATGATCAAAGGTGAAGATACTTTTAAGAAGATCATTTCTCATTGTAAGGAATACGGGTTCATTTTCCCTTCCAGCGAGATCTATGATGGATTAAGTGCCGTGTATGACTATGGCCAGAATGGTGTTGAACTAAAAAACAACATCAAGAATTACTGGTGGAAAAGCATGGTACAACATCATCAGCATATTGTAGGCCTTGATTCGGCCATCTTTATGCATCCTACCGTTTGGAAAGCCTCAGGGCATGTAGATGCCTTCAATGACCCCCTGATTGACAATAAAGATTCCAAAAAGCGCTACCGTGCGGATGTCCTGATAGAAGACTACCTGGCCAAGATCGACGACAAGGTAAACAAGGAAGTGGAAAAAGCAGCCAAACGTTTTGGAGACACCTTCGACGAGAAGATGTTCCGCCAGACCAATGCCCGGGTACAGGAAAACATTCAAAAGAAAGAAGACATCACTAACCGCTTTGTATCTGCCCTGGAGCAGGAACGCCTGGATGACATCAAGGCACTGATTGAAGAGCTGGGCATAGCCTGTCCGGTATCGGGTTCAAGAAACTGGACCGATGTCAGACAGTTCAACCTGATGTTCAGCACCCGCATGGGATCAGTCAGCGACGACACCAACCAGATTTATCTGCGTCCGGAAACAGCCCAGGGGATCTTTGTGAACTACCTGAACGTGCAGAAAACAGGCCGTATGAAGTTGCCCTTCGGCATTGCCCAGATCGGCAAAGCCTTTAGAAATGAAATTGTTGCCCGCCAGTTCATCTTTCGCATGCGCGAATTTGAGCAGATGGAAATGCAGTTTTTCGTGCGCCCCGGTCAGGAAAAAGAGTGGTATGACTACTGGAAGCAGGAACGCATGCGCTGGCATCTGGCCCTGGGCATTCCTGAATCAAGGTTCCGGTTCCACGACCATCAGAAGCTGGCCCATTATGCCAATGCCGCTGCTGACATTGAGTTTGATTTTCCGTTTGGATTCAAGGAACTGGAGGGCATCCATTCGCGTACCGACTACGACCTAAAAGCCCATCAGGAATTCTCGGGAAAGAAATTGCAATATTTTGATCCCGAAACCAATACCAGCTATGTGCCCTACGTGGTGGAAACCTCCATCGGGCTGGACCGTACCTTCCTGGCCATCCTCACTCATGCTTATACTGAAGAAAAGCTGGAGGACGGTTCCGAGCGGGTGGTCATGAACATCCCTCCTGCCCTGGCTCCGGTGAAGGTGGCTGTGCTGCCGCTGATCAAGAAAGACGGCATGCCCGAAAAGGCCAGGGAGATCTTTGATGAGCTGAAGTTTGACTTCATGTGCCAGTATGATGAAAAAGATGCTATCGGGAGGCGCTACCGCCGTCAGGATGCCATTGGAAC
>JAWOCF010000227.1:0-3510 GCA_046483935.1 Bacteroidales bacterium
GGGGACTACTGCCCCCAGGAATATATCAGCAGGGTGACCGCTTCATTCAATGATGATCCGGTGATGCTTCGCCCTTTCCGTTACAAGAAGGAAGCGGTGGCCATGCACCCTGTGGCACGCCCCGAAACCAGGCAGATTATCCTGGTATCCAACCAGAGCCATTCTATTCATCACATCAGGGAAAGAGGGTATGTTGAATCACCTGTGCGGATCAGAAATGTGCTCAAGTCGCTGAACACCTCGGCGTTGTTCCGCAATGTCGATCCGGTGCCATTTCCCGAAAAGCACATCCGCGAAGTGCATACCCCGGGCATGATATCCTTCCTCAAGCAGGTGAGTGCTGCCACCCCAACGGGCACCCTGGTGTACCCTTACATTTTTCCGGTGCGCAACCCCCAGCGAAGACCTAAGGAGCTGCCTTTGCTGGCCGGTTATTACTGCATGGATACCTTTACACCCATCCATCATCACCTGTGGGAGGTGGCCCGCGATGCCGTGGATTGTGCCCTCACCTGTGCCAGTTATCTGGTAGAGGGGTTTCCTGTGGCCTATGCCCTGGTTCGACCTCCGGGGCATCATGCCGAATCCAACATTTATGGGGGGTTCTGTTATCTGAACTCTGCCGCCATCGCGGCCAACTATCTCAGCAAATATGGGAAAGTGGCCATCCTTGATGTGGATTACCATCATGGCAACGGCCAGCAGGATATCTTTTACCGGCGGGCCGATGTGCTCACCATCAGCCTGCATGGCACACCGGCCAATACCTATCCTTATTTCTGCGGATACCGCGACGAAAAAGGAGAAGCAGAAGGCCTGGGAACCAATTATAATTTTCCGGTGAAAGAACAAGCTTCCCCCGAAGACTATCGCCAGGTGCTGGCCGAGGCTCTCAAGGTGATTAAAAAGTTTGACCCCGCTTTCCTGGTAATCTCCTTTGGGCTGGATCTGGCCAAGGGAGATCCTACCGGTACCTTTTCCTTTCAGTCGAAAGACTTCGGAAAAAACGGCCTTATGATAGGGGCCCTGAAGAAACCCGTGCTGGTGGTGCAGGAAGGAGGATACAACACCTCGAGCCTGGGCATCAACGCCCTGCGCTTCATGGAAGGATTGTACCAGAGCCTGACGGGCCGGTAGAAGTAACTTTATTTTGTTAAACGATTTTTTCTATTATCAACTCATGAATATAGGTTTCACTTACGACCTCAAAGACGACTACCTGGCCCTGGGCTATACCTCCGAGCAGGCCGCCGAATTTGATACCCTGCAGACCATCGAAGGCATTGGCATGGCTTTAAAGCACCTGGGCCACCAGCTCGACCCGATCGGCAATGTGCATGCCCTGATCGGGCGGCTGTGCCAGGGCCATCGCTGGGATATGGTCTTCAACATCTGCGAGGGGCTGCATGGCACCGGACGGGAAGCCCAGGTGCCCGCACTGCTGGAGGCCTGTCAGATTCCTTATGTCTTTTCTGATGTGATGGTGCTGTCGCTGACCCTGCACAAGGGCATGACCAAACGCATCATCCGTGATCTGGGAATCCCTACCGCCCCCTTTGTGGTGGCTGACAATACCAGGCAACTGGAGGACCACGGGCTTGCTTTCCCTCTTTTTGTAAAGCCTGTGGCTGAGGGCACCGGTAAGGGCATTGGCCCGCATTGCCGCATCATTGATCAGGACAACCTCATTCAGGTGGCCGGCCAGATGCTCCGTGAATTCAATCAGCCGGTGCTCATCGAGACTTTTCTGCCCGGCAGGGAAGTGACCGTTGGAATTATCGGTACAGGCGACCAGGCCCGGGTGATCGGTATGATGGAGGTGGTGTTTCAGGATCATGAGACCTCAGGCATCTATTCTTATGAGAACAAAGACCGCTACCTGGAGTTTATCAAGTACCGACCTGTGGAGCCGGACCTGTATGAACAGTGTGCTGCCGTTGCCCTGCTATCGTGGCAGGGCCTGGGATGCCGCGATGGGGGCAGGGTTGACTTGCGGCTGGATCACCTGGGGGTGCCTAACTTTATGGAAGTGAATCCCCTGGCAGGGCTCAACCCGGTGCATAGCGACCTTCCTATCCTGGCTGCCATGGCAGGCATTACCTTTCAGCAACTGATCGGGATGATCATGGAAGCAGCCATGGCGCGCGTTGCCATGAATGAAGAGTCCGTGCCGGCAAAATGACAAATGACCAAAATTTCAATAAATAAAAACCTGGACAATGAATAAACTGGCAATCATATTACACAGCCCGTTAGCCGAAAATGCACCTGCCGATGAGCTGGATGTGCTGGACCAGGCAGCCTTTGCCCGTGAAGGGCTGCTGGAGCTGGGATACCAGGTACAGGTGATGGCCTGCCCTTACGATATGGCCATGCTGGGCCGATTGCTGAATGATCGTCAGCCAGCCTGCGTGGTGAATCTGGTAGAGACGCTCTTTTCAAACGGCCGGCTGGTGCATGTGGTGCCCTTCCTGCTGGAGCATTTCGGGGTGCCTTACACGGGTTGTCCGGCCGATGCATTATACACTACCTCCAACAAGATTCTGGCCAAGAAGATGATGGTGGCCCGTGGCATTCCTACACCTGCCTTTTACACCTGGGACGATCTTCACCATGTTTCTCAGTGGAACGCATCTGCATTCCTGATAAAATCACTCTGGGAACATGCCTCTTTTGGCATCGACGAGAATCATCAACTGTTATTCAGCCAGCGTGAAGAGCTCATACAGCAAATGCAGGCCCGGGGCGCTGCCGGCGACTTCTTTGCCGAGGAATATATTCATGGCAGGGAGTTCAATATCTCGGTGCTCGACAGCCCCCGGGGGCCCCAGGTACTTCCGGTTGCCGAGATCAGGTTCTCCTATCCCGAGGGGAAGCCACGGATTGTGGGATATCGTGCCAAATGGGATGAGGCCTCCTTTGAGTACGCCAATACCACCAGGAGCTTTGAGTTTCCGGTGGCCGACCAACCCCTGATCAGCCGGCTGAAGCAAATCACCCTGCAATGCTGGAGGGCCTTTGACCTGAAAGGATATGCCAGGGTGGATTTCCGGGTCGATGATCAGCAAAACATCTTTGTGCTGGAGATCAATGCCAACCCCTGCATCTCGGCCGATGCAGGCTTTGTGGCCGCAGCAGCACAGGCTGGCCTATCGCGCGCCCAGGTGATGGCAAGAATTGTGGGAGAAAATAATGAGTGAATGATGAAAAATATTAAATATGTAAATATGCTGACCCTGAATCCTGCATTCCGCGACACCGTAATAGCAAGCGACCGCGACCAGGTGCGTGCCATCGCTCTTTCCTCAGGTTTCTTCCGGCCCGATGAGGTGGAGGTTGCCGTGGAGCTGGTTGATGAAGTGCTGGAAAAAGGAGAGGCCAGCGGGTATCATTTTATTTTTGCCCTGATCGATGAGCAGCCCGTGGGGTTTGTCTGCTATGGCGCCATTCCCTGCACCATTGGAAGCTACGACCTGTACTGGATTGCTGTGGAGGAAAAATACCGCGGCC
>JAWOCF010000098.1:0-2732 GCA_046483935.1 Bacteroidales bacterium
GGCACCGTCTACAAAGGCAAGATCAAGAGCGTTGTTCCTTTCGGAATGTTCGTAGAGATCATGCCCGGTAAGGAAGGGCTGCTGCACATCAGTGAAGTGGAATGGAAGCGACTGGAAACCATCGAAGAAAGTGGCTTGAAGGTGGGCGATGAGATTGAAGTGAAATTGCTGGATCTGGACAAGAAAACCGGTAAGCTGAAACTCTCGCGCAAAGCCCTGCTTCCCAGGAATTAACCCCATGAGGGTTGTGCTTACCGACCTGCTTACGATTTGTTAGTCAACATAATTTTTTGTTAAAAGGTTCACCTTTTTATCGTGATAAATTATGAGGCAGTTAAAAATAATCAAACAGGTAACCAACAGGGATACCGCTTCATTGGACAAGTACCTTCAGGAAATTGCCCGCGAGGAACTTATCACCGCTGAAGAAGAGGTTATTTTAGCACAGCGCATCAAACAAGGCGACAAGTTGGCCCTGGAAAAACTTACCAGGGCCAACCTCCGCTTTGTGGTTTCGGTATCAAAACAGTATCAAAATCAAGGGCTGAGCTTGCCTGATCTGATTAATGAAGGCAACCTGGGGCTGATGAAAGCCGCAGAACGCTTTGATGAAACCCGTGGTTTCAAGTTCATCTCCTATGCTGTGTGGTGGATCCGTCAATCGATCTTACAGGCCCTGGCCGAGCAGTCGCGTATTGTACGTCTTCCGTTGAATAAAATCGGGATGATGAATAAGATCACCAAGGCTTTCAACCAGTTGGAACAAAAACTGGAACGTGAGCCCCATGCGCATGAGATCGCTGATTTTTTGGGGCTGACAGAAACAGAAGTGAAAGAATCGCTGAAAAATACCGGCCGGCACATCAGCATGGATGCCCCATTGATACAGGATGAGGAGTACGACATGTACGAGGTGCTGCGCAATGATCTTTCCGACATGCCCGAGCACAGCCTGCTGGTAGATTCCCTGAAACGCGAAATTGAAAGAGCCATAGGAACCCTCACCCCCCGGGAAGCCGATGTAATCCGTTATTATTTCGGGCTCAATGGCATTCATGCCCACACCCTGGAGGAAATCGGCGAGAAACTGGACCTTACCCGTGAGCGGGCCCGCCAAATCAAAGAAAAAGCCTTAAGAAGATTAAAAAATGTTACCCGGTGTAAAAACCTGAAACCCTATCTGGGGTAATTGTGCCCCGGAAATAATGAACCTGCATGCAACACCTGATAGCCCCTTCCCTACTGTCGGCCAACTTTCTGAACCTGGCTGATGATATAGAAATGATCAATCACAGCCAGGCCGACCTGTTCCATGTTGATGTGATGGATGGCCACTTTGTTCCCAATATCTCCTTTGGCTTTTCGATTATCAAACAGATAAAAACCCTGGCACGCAAACCCCTGGATGTTCACCTGATGATTGACCAGCCCGACCGGTTTCTCCAGGATTTTCGTGATGCTGGCGCCGACTGGCTGAGCGTGCATTACGAGACTTGCCCCCACCTGCACCGTACCATCAGCCAGATCAAGGCCCTGGGCATGAAGGCTGGAGTAGTAATCAATCCACACAACAACCCTGAGTTACTCCACGACATCATCCCTTTTGCTGATTTTGTGCTGCTGATGTCGGTCAATCCTGGCTTTGGCGGACAACGCTTTATCCAAACCACCTACGACAGGCTCAGCAAGCTTCGGGAGATGAAAATGACACTGAATCCCTCCCTGCTGCTGGAAGTAGATGGCGGGGTTGACAAAAGCAATGTGCGCCGGCTTACCCAGGCAGGAGCAGATGTGCTGGTGGCCGGAAGCGCCGTATTTCAATCTGAAGATCCTGCAGCAACCATTGTCAGCTTAAAAAATCTGACAGACTAACCCCCCGAGCCTTTTCGTTCGCCTTTCTTTTTCCAGAATCCTCTTCTGAATTTGCGCCTGCTGGCGGCAGCTTAAGAAAAATTTTATATATTTATAAAAATTAATTCTTATGAAGCAGCCACAAAACCCTAAAAATGATTCCCGATTAAACAAAGTGGTCAAGACTGTCGAGAAACTGATTATCCGTACGCTGATCGGGCTGATGACATTTTTATTGGTTCTGGCCACCCTGGAGTTGGCCTATTCAATCGTTATCATGATATGGACCACAGAGGGTTTTCTGATCGACCTGGACAACCTGATGAATGTATTCGGGGTGTTTATGCTTGTACTTATAGGCATTGAGCTGCTTGACACCATCAAGGTCTATTTCAGGGAGCATATCATACATGTGGAGGTTGTAATGCTGGTGGCGCTGATAGCCGTGGCCCGAAAAGTAATCATCATGAATATAGAAGAGCGTTCGGGGCTTGAAATCGTGGGCATTGCCAGCATCATCATTGCCTTGTCGGCCGGCTACTTCATGATTAAAAAAACCGGGGGAGCCGGGTTCTGGCCTGTGACCAGGGAGGAGGAAAAGGATATCGTGATTGAAGAAAAGACCCTTCAGGATGAACAAGACACCGCCCCTGGAAAGGAACAGGTGCTGGAGCGTAAAAAGACCATGAAAACAAAATCGCAGGAAAGCATCCCTGAGGTAACCAAGGGACAAAAAGGAAATAAGGATTCAGAATTCTAATCAAGAACCTGAGTCTCAGAAAGAAAATGATTGTCAGCCCATTGTTTTTTCACCATAATAAATAAAGCAGCAGACCCGCAGAAATGATTCTTTCGGGGGAAAGAATTCATGCAATTGCTTT
>JAWOCF010000258.1:0-3647 GCA_046483935.1 Bacteroidales bacterium
GGAGCATCCGGCAATGGCGATGGTGCGTTGTGAGGCCACGGCTTCTGAATTCAGGTTGTTGAGCAGGTTGCGCATGTCGTAGCTCATCCATGGATTGGCTATCGGGCTTTTTACCGTTTCTTCATATTCATTGCCCTCATCATCTTTTTTCTTTACCGTAACCATCAGGTTCTGAGTCATATCCCACCGGGTCCCTTCATAAGTTTCACGGTAATAAGCCATCACATCTTCTACCGAAACCTTATTGTCGGGCTTCACGGAGAAAGGCAGCTCTTCAGCATCAAAGGAAAGATTCAGGGAGGGGGCCATGGTGCTGAGCACAAAGAAATCGCGGATGGCAAAAGGGCGGCGGCCACTGATCACCTTATGAAATACGAAAGGTTCCTCGCCATCCCAGAAGCCATTGCGTTTGGCAATCTCCCTGAGGTCGGTGCTGGTCATGAAGTAGTCGGGATTGTCGAAATCCACTTCCCCGATGCGCGCAATATTGGCAGATACCCCCACATGATCGTCAGGGATACGCTGTGCCACCCACATGGCAGTAGGTTTGCCGGGGCCGCTGCCCGTAATCTCGAAATGCCATACCTCTTTGGGGTCGGCAAAGGTCAGACACTCCCCCGAGTCGCCGTAACCAAACTCTTCGGCCAGGCGGCCCACCAGCTCGATGGCCTGGCGGGCGGTGGTACAACGTTGCAGGGCAATTTTCTGCAGCTCTTCGATCAGAAACAATCCTTCTTTATTGCGTAGCTCACGACGCCCGGTGATGGTGGTTTCACCAATGGCCAGCTGTTTTTCATTCAGTGCCGGGTAGGCCACATTCAGATAGGCAAAAGTTTCTTCAACCTGGGGGATCTCTCCTTTTTGGGTCACTTCATTTTTGTCCCAGGGGGTTTCGCTGTGCAGGGTACCCCAGAGGATGGGCAGGGTGCTGCCTGCTTCATGTTGCTGACGGGGCACAATTTCCAGCCAGGTACGGTAGTTTCCATCACAGCTGTGGGAAGTAATCACACTGCCATCGGTGGAGGCCTGGCGGCCTACCATAATGCTGGTGCAGCTTTCAGGATACCCCGGGCCGTCGGGATCCATTTCAGGTTCAAAGCCCCCGAAGAAGAATTTGGGGCTGACCAGTAATAACAAAGCCAGAAAGGCGAACTTTGAGTAGTAACGGGTTTGCATAAAATGAATTTTATTTAAGAACAGGGTTTAAAACTGAGTAAAAATAGAGATTTTTTTTGCAGTGCCTCCTCATTATGCCTGGTGAATTTTCCCTGAAGACAGCCATATCAGTAAGGCGGTCACTGGTTTATCGTTATAGAACCAGTATTCAATCTAAAATAGAATAGCATATATTGAAATGCAAAAAATTTGTTATATTTATAGATGCTAATAAAAAAACGTGATTTTTATTCATGCAATTACTCAAAAGCTTATGGAAACAAAAAGAAACAGCACATGGTTCTGGATCCTGACCAGTCTGATCGTTGCCCTGATCATTGTATTCATTGCTCAGAATACTGAAAGTGTGAACATCGAGTTTCTGATGATCAACCTGACGGCACCGGGTTTCCTGGTCTTCCTGGTGGTATTTTTTCTGGGTTTTCTGGCTGGCTGGGGATGGGAGAATATTCGCCGGGCCCGCAAGCGAAGCAATCAGCACCGTGAGCAAGAAGCTGAACCGGTGCACCTTCGCAGAGATGCCAGCCACCAGGGCCACTAATCATGGGGCCTGAGCAGGTGGCGCAAAGCCAGACAACCTGTTACGTGCAAGTTTTTCAACAGCAACCCTTATGAAGACCATCAATCCTTCGGAAGCCAGCTCCCGGCAGCTGCATCAAGTCCTCCTGGGGAGCATCGGTCCACGGCCGGTGGCATTTGCCAGCACCCTGGATGAAAAGGGAACGGCCAACCTGGCTCCCTTCAGTTTTTTCAACGTGTTCAGCAGCAGCCCTCCGGTGCTGATCTTCTCTGCCAGCTCGCGCAGCAAGGAGCCTGCCGAGAAGGACACCCTGCGCAACATCCGGAAAACCGGCGAGGTGGTGATCAACATGGTGGACTACAGCATGTCGCGTCAGATGGCCATTGCAGCAGTAGAATATGACCAGGAGGTTGATGAATTCAGCAAGTCAGGCCTCACCCCT
Organism: Bacteroidales bacterium; assembly: GCA_046483935.1. GTDB lineage: Bacteria > Bacteroidota > Bacteroidia > Bacteroidales > UBA7960 > JAWOCF01. Next base: position 2,139 of record JAWOCF010000258.1, read on the forward strand.
TTGAAGTCTCAAATAGTAAAGCCCTTCAGGGTGAAAGAAAGCCCGGCACATTTCGAATGCCAGGTAGAAGAAATCAAGCCCCTGGGCGACAAGCCCAGGACCAACCATCTGATCATTGCCCGGGTGGTTCTCATTCATATCCGTAAAGAAGTATTTACCAAAGAGGAAAAGATCGATCCTGACAAGATGGATCTGGTGGGACGGCTGGGTGCCTACAACTATTGCCGGGCCAGTGGAGAGGCTGTTTTTCCGATTGTGCAGCCATATACCGAGATCGCCATGGGGTTCGATGCCCTGCCCGATCATATAAAAAACAGCCAGGTACTGACGGCCAATGACCTGGCGCGGCTGGCCGGAGCCACTACGTTGCCGGACCAGAAGACGGTAAAGAGCTTTGCCAAAGACAAGCCATTTCTGGAGTTCTGGGAGAGCCTGCCTGCCAATCCCAGGCAGCGACGCATCAGGATCCATTCTGTCATCCGCAAGTATCTGTCGGAAAACCAGGTGCAGGATGCCTGGAAGCTGATCATGGCCCTGAAGTTATGACCCTGCGGTTGACCTGCTTTTGATTCGTTCCCTGAGATCTTTTACCGAGCGCACAATCAGCTCATTGTTGGCGGGCAGCTGGAAATAAGGTTCCAGCTGGTGGTGAGCCACGGAGGAAATGGCATCCTTCACAGCCAGCCATACCGACAATGCCAGCATCAGCGGGGGCTCGCCCACTGCTTTGCTGCGACGGATCGTCCCAGGGTTGGGTGCGGCACTCAACAGCTCAGCATTGAAATAGCCGGGCGTATCACCAATAGCCGGAATCTTGTATGTTCCCGCCGAATGATTCAGCAGGTTTCCCTGATCGTCGTAGCGCAAGGTCTCCATGATACACCATCCCATGCCCTGAACGAAACCTCCATATACCTGACCCAGGTCGATGGCAGGATTGATAGACTCTCCCGCGTCGTGTATGATATCAACATGAATGACCTTGGTGAATCCTGTGAGGATATCCACCTCCACTTCACTGACAGCCATTCCATAGGCGAAATAGTGGAAGGGTTTTCCTTTGCCTTTTTGATGGTCGAAATGTATTCCGGGCGTTGAATAATAACCCGTGGCACTCATGCTGATCTTTTCCTGATGGGCACGGGTGGCCAGCGCTTCAAAAGTGATGAACTGATCTTTGTGCCCTGCAGCAAACACTCTGCCCATTTCATATTCGACAGGCAGCTTTTGGCTCAACCCGTATTGCTCATGAAGCATCAGCCGGGCGCAGGGTTCCAGGCGCTGATGCAGCTTTTCAATGGCATTTTTTACGGCCATACCATTCAGGTCGCTGCCTGAGGAAGCTGCCGTGGGTGAGGTATTGGGCACCTTTGAGGTGTTGGTGGCATTGACCCTGATCTTTCCCATGGGGATTCCCATTTCAAGAGCGGCCACCTGAAGGATCTTGGTATGCAGCCCCTGCCCCATTTCAGTGCCTCCATGATTGACCAGCATGGTGCCATCGGTGTA
>JAWOCF010000103.1:0-3479 GCA_046483935.1 Bacteroidales bacterium
TCACCAGGGAATTGCCAGATTGTCGGGCACGGTGCCCAGCCTGGTGGCAAAAACGGCCGCCGAGAAATCGGCTTACCAGATCCCGGGCATCGAAAGGGTGGATAATGAATTAAAGATCTCCTTCCCGATCCATCAGACCCGACCCGCAGATGAAGAAATTACCGGGATCATCAAATCCAAATTACAATGGACCAGCCAGATCAATGCTCCTGAGATTACCGTGGAGACTACCGATGGCATCGTCACCCTGGCCGGGCAGGTAGATTCACACTGGCAGGAGAACCTCATTGAAGATATCGCCATCTCTACCCGGGGCGTCACCGGGGTGGTTAATGACCTTGCTGTTGTGCCGGAGAACTCTGTGGAAGATCAATCTATTGAAAACAGCATCCGTTCAGCTTACCGCAGAAGTTCGCTGATTGATGAGGATAAGATTGAAGTGGTCGTCAATGAGGGGGTCGTCTTTCTGAGCGGAACAGTTTCCGGGAGGATGACCAAAAACCAGGCTTATGATATCGCCACCTACACGTCGGGAGTATTGGATGTTAAAGATGAAATAAAGGTCAGATAGCAAACACGGCAGGGAGCCATCATAAGGCAACTGCCCGCCAGGTCATTGACGGTTATTCACGCTGCACCTTTCCCGTCAGGGGAACAAATCGCACGTTGATCAGGCTGTGCTCCTCAAAAACATTTTCATCAAGTTTCTCCAGCAACAAAAGCTTCTGAAAGCTGGTTCCTACAGGCACCATCAGGTTGCCACCCGTTTTTAGCTGCTTTTTCAAAGGTTCGGGAACATAAGGAGTTGCAGCAGTGATCATTATTTTATCAAAGGGAGCTTGTTCCGGCCAGCCTTTATAACCATCGTCATGACGGGTGCTTACGTTGGTGATGCCAGCTTGTTGCAGGTTCTCACGAGCCAGCTGCGCCAGCCACTGTATGATCTCCACGCTGTAAACATGGTCTGCCAGACGAGAAAGCACGGCAGCATTATAGCCGCATCCTGTTCCTACTTCCAATACCTTTTCGTGGGGCTGAAGATCAAGCCCCTGGGCCATGTAGGCCACAATGTAAGGCTGACTGATGGTCTGGTTCTGCCCGATGGGAAGCGCACCATCATCATAGGCCCGGTGCCTGACAGAAGAAGGAACAAAAAGAGCTCTATCAACCTCGCGCATGGCCTGAAGAACCCGTGGGTTAGTGATGTCACGCCCACGCAGCTGGGTCTGAATCATGTTATCCCGGGAATCCATCATATTTACCTTTTATTTTAAATAAAAAAGGACAAAAACTATTCCATTAAAGAGAAACAGCCCCGACAGGACAGTCCGTAGCAAGCATCCCCTTTCCCTGCAGATGCTTTTCGCAGAATGTGGCATATTTTTCACTCTTTTTCTAAAAAAATTACCCCTTGCATTAATCAATACATTTTCCTGACTGTTAAATAATAAAGCACAAAAAACAGCAAGTTATATCTCAAAAAAACAATCAATTATAAACCCTTCAAAATCCTCAGCCATTATGCCTGAATTACCCGATGTGGAAATATTCAAAAAAGAAGCTGAAAAAGCCTCCCGGGCTAAGGTTACTGCTTGTGAGATCCGTGATGCTTCCTTTGTAAAAGTCTCGAAAAAGGAGCTGGAAAAACATGTTAAAGGCAAAAAGCTCAACAGGATCCAACGTAAAGGCAAAAACCTGTACCTGGGAACCAGCGACCATCATGCCGTGGCCTTGCACTTTGGCATGACAGGAACCCTTGAATATGAGCCCAGCAAAAAGGAGGCATCCAAATACATGAAATGCTCCTTTGAGCTGGACAACAATCACAGGCTGGTTTACGCCAGCAAGCGCAAGTTGGGGAGCATAAAGCTTATTGAAGACCTGGAGAAACACATGGAAAGGGAAGATCTGGGTCCTGATGCTTTGGAGATCAAAGAAACTGATTTCCTGGAACTGCTGAAAAACAGCAGTGCAATGATCAAGAGCTTTCTGACCGATCAGTCTCAGATCGCGGGCATTGGCAATGTATATGGCGATGAAATCCTCTTCCAGGCTCACATCCATCCCCGGCAAAAAGCAAGCACCCTGACAGGCCACCAGGGCAAAAAGCTCTACAAGCAGATGCAGAAGGTGCTGAAAACGGCCATCGACAAGCAGGCTGATGTTTCCAGATTCCCCAGCTCCTGGTTATCCGGCCGGCGAAAAGCCGGAGAGAAATGCCCTGGCTGCAAAGGAGAAATTGAGAAAGTAAAAATATCAGGAAGAACAGGCTATTTCTGTCCTGAATGTCAAAAGGAAAGCCAATGAAGGCAGTGACCAATAAAGAGATTGCACGAATGCTCAATGAGGTGGCTGACTTGCTGGACCTGAAGGCAGAAAGCCCCTTCAGGATACGCTCCTATCGCGAGGCTGCACGAACCATTGCAGGCATGTCTTCACCGGTCATCTCCCTGGCGGGCGAAAAAAAACAGATACAGGCCCTGCCGGGCCTGGGATCCAGCATGGCCGAAAAGATAGAAGAAATTGCCACCACCGGAAGCCTCTCACAACTCGAAGAGCTGCACCAGCAGATTCCCGCCTCGCTCATAGAGATCATGAAGCTCGAACAGCTGGGCCCGCGGCGCACCCGCCTGCTGCATGACAAGCTGAAGATCAGCACCATCAGCGAACTGGAAGAAGCAGCCCGGCAGGGCCGTATAGAAAAGCTCAAAGGGTTTGGCAAAAAAACCAGCGACCACATCCTGCAGGAAATTGAAACATTCGGCCGCAAAGGAGGCAGTAAAAGAATGAAAATCAATGAGGCCGGTCAGATTGCTGAGCTGTTGCTTGACTACCTCCGCCCCCGCATCAGCGACATCACCCTTGCGGGGAGCCTGCGCCGCGGAAAGGAAACAGTGGGCGACATCGACCTGATCGGCACCTGCAGGGAGCCGGAAGAGGCCATGGAGCACTTTGCCCGATATGAGGATGTAGAACGGGTGCTCTCAAAAGGTGACACCCGCTCCTCGGTGAAATTAAAGGCAGGCCTGCAGGCCGACCTGCGCATTGTCAAGAAGCAGTCATACGGGGCGGCCCTGATGTATTTTACCGGTTCAAAAGCCCATACGGTGGCCTTAAGGAAGATCAGCCAGGAGAAAGGGTTCAAAATGAATGAATACGGCATTTACCAGGGGAAGAAACTACTGGCTTCACACACTGAAGAAAAGATGTATGAGACCCTGGGGTTGGAGTATATCGAACCGGAGCTTCGCGAGGATATCGGAGAGATTGAGGCAGCCAGCCAGGGAACCCTCCCCCGGCTGATCACCCTGGAGGATATTCGTGGCGACCTGCATACCCATACCAATGCCACCGATGGCAGGTATTCGCTGGAAGAAATGGCCCGTGCAGCTGCTGATAGAGGATATGAATATTATGCCGTATCTGATCATTCCCGAAAGGTGGCCATGGCCCACGGACTGGATCCCGACAGGCTGGCT
>JAWOCF010000118.1:0-2505 GCA_046483935.1 Bacteroidales bacterium
AATAAATAATTATAGCATTATGGACCAAAATTCATTGATCCTGAATCCCAACCCGCTGGTACAATTTCTCAGAAAGCCAGCAGCAGAATTTACCAAAGCTGACATCATCAAATTCATTGAAGGCAACAACATCGAGATGGTTAACTTTCGCTACGTAGGTGGTGACGGACGTCTGAAGACCCTGAATTTCGTGATCCAAAGCAGGGAGCATCTGGAGAATATTCTCTCTTCGGGCGAACGCGTTGATGGCAGCAGCCTGTTTAACTTCCTGGAAGCTGGCTCCAGCGACCTTTACGTGGTGCCCCGCTTCAAGACCGCCTTCTTAAACCCCTTCTCGGAAGTGCCTGCCGTTGACATCCTGTGCACTTATTATGACAAGGATGGGCAGCCCCTGGCCAGCGCACCCGAAAACATCATGCGCAAGGCACACCAGGCCCTGGTAGAACAAACAGGCTACTCCCTGGAAGTAATGGGCGAGATAGAATACTACGTGATCAGCGAAAAAGACCCCCTATTTAAGGCTACCGACCAGAAAGGGTATCATGAATCGGCCCCTTTCGTGAAGTGGGAGCAGCTGCGCATTGATGCCATGCTGAACATTGCCCGAACGGGTGGCATGATCAAATACAGCCATTCGGAAGTGGGTAACTTCTCGGACGAGCAGCATGAATACGAGCAGAATGAAATTGAATTCCTGCCCACCAATGTAGAAGATGCTGCCGACCAGCTGATTATTGCCAAATGGATCCTGCGCGAAGTGGCATCCCGCTATGGGGTGACCGTAAGCTTTGCCCCCAAGATCACGGCAGGCAAGGCCGGAAGCGGCATGCACATTCACATGCGCCCCATGAAAGACGGCAAAAATGTGACCCTCGACAACGGCGCCATCAGCCAGGTGGCCCGCAAAATGATTGCAGGCATCCTGCATGTGGCTCCCTCGCTGTCGGCCTTCGGAAACACCATTCCCACCTCATACTTCAGGCTGGTGCCCCACCAGGAAGCGCCTACCAACGTATGCTGGGGTGAGCGCAACCGCTCCACCCTGGTGCGTGTACCCCTGGGATGGCAAGGTGCAGGCGACATGGTGCAGAACGCCAACCCCCTGGAAGAAGCCAATGGCAAGGATCTCTCCGACAAGCAGACCTTCGAATTCCGCTGCCCCGATGGTTCGGCCGACATCTACCTGCTGATTGCAGGCTTGTGTGTGGGAGCCCGCCATGGCTATGAGATGCCCGATGGGCTGGAATATGCTGAGAAGACCTACGTGGATGTGAACATCTTTGATGACAAGCACAAACACAAGTGTGATGAGCTGGACCAGCTGCCCGTTTCATGCAAGCAGGCAGCCGAATACCTTAAAAAACAGGCAGAGATTTACCTGCAGTACGGGGTATTTACCCAAAGCCTGATTGATGGGATAGCCAGGCGCCTGGGAGATTTTCGTGACGAGCATCTCCGTGAGAAAATCAGCACCAACAATGAAGAAACCATGAAGCTGGTGCAACGCTTCCTGCATTGCGGATAGCCTTTTCAGAAGGCCTGCCGAGGAATAATAAGTGGCAGAACAAGAATCAGAATCAAAAAAGGTGACCCGAAAACTGTGATTGTTTTTCACTGCTTTTGGGTCACCTCTTTTTATTGATCACCGAACTGCTTACGCTGCTATTTTCTGGCCATTTTTACTGCGTCCACCAGTTGACCGGCCAGACGGCTGGCACCGATACGCAGCCAGTTCTTATTCATCCACTCCTTGCCCAGTATCTGATCGACCAGCACGTAGTAATGGAAGGCCGTTTCGGGGTCTGCGATGCCTCCTGCGGGCTTAAAACCCACCTGGTGACCCGTGGCATCATAATGCTCTTTGATGGCCTGTAGCATCACCATAGAGGCTTCCAGGGTAGCTGCCGGCTGTATCTTGCCGGTTGAGGTCTTCAGGAAATGGGCGCCTGCCTCCAGGGCAATCTCACTGGCCCGCCGGATGTTGGTGGCTGTCTTTAACTCGCCGGTTTCAAGGATTACCTTCAGGTGCGCTTCACCACAGGCCTCGCGGATGGCTGCGATCTCATCATAAACCACATTGTAATCCTCTTCCAGGAAGCGCCCGCGCGAGATCACCATGTCAATCTCATGAGCTCCTTCCTCAACAGCATATTTCACCTCGGCCACCTTGATGCCGATGGGCGACTGGCCGGCAGGGAAAGCCCCTGCCACCGATGCCACACGTACGGGGGTACCCTCCAGCGACTTGCGGGCGGTAGAAACAAGCGTGGGATATACACATACGGCTGCCACATTGGGCAGCCCCAGGCCCAGCCCTTCAAACGAAAGGGCTTTCTGGCACAGCGCCTCCACCTTAGCACGGGTATCGGCCCCTTCAAGTGTGGTGAGATCAATCATTCCGAGAACCGCCGCATATACTGACCGGGCATCATAGCCAGCTGCCGAATCCTTTAACAGTTGATTCACCTGGGCCGTTACTTTGGCATCGTCTATATGGGGGGTTTG
>JAWOCF010000246.1:0-26022 GCA_046483935.1 Bacteroidales bacterium
GCAACAGCAATCAAACACTGACCTACAGCCTTGAAGATCGTTCGCCAGTGCATGGTCTGACTTATTACCGGTTGAAACAAACAGATTTTGACGGGCAGTTTGAAATCTTTGAGCCCATTGCCGTTCAATATTTTACGGGAATCAATGGACTTGATTTCACCATAACCAAAAATCCCGGACAGTGGATCGTAAACCTTCCCGGACAGGACCCCTGGCAGGTGGAGGTGTACTCACTTCATGGACGCAAAATCTTTTCCGGGGCAGCCACCCGTCAACTCACCCTGCCAGCTCAGGATCAAGCCGTTGTGATCAGGTTATTTAATGGCAGCAACCAGCCTGTCTCCAGAATCATCCTCTGATTTTCTTTCAGGAGCCCCCTTCTGAACAAATCCTGCATTCAGGCTTTGTCCCTTTCCCGATAACGTTAACACCAAACCAGGTGAATACTGAGGGGGCAAAACAGGCAATTCGGCCCATTGCACACCCACCTTTATTAAACTAATTTTACCTGCTCAAAACAGAGATTTTTATCTCCGGCAATATTTAGCCGTCTGCAGAAAGCCTAAAATTCAATACATGAAACAGGTATTCATAAAAAAGAAAGAATTATTTAACCCCCTTCTTCTCTTCCTGTTGATCGTGATCTTCATTCCATTCTCCTCTCATGGAACAGACTATGTAACAATTAATCCAGGCCCCTGGAACACCTCAAATACCTGGCAAGATGAAATCCCTTCCTTCTCCGGAGAACTGAAAAATGGAGATGCTCTGTATATTAATCACAATGTGACCTTGATCGGAGAAAAATTTCTGTCGGGAGCACAAGCCAAAAAGTTTGAGATCCATATTGGACAGAATAGTCCTGTTACATTTATAGTGGAAAAGAACTTTGAGATTGCTAGCACCATTGACATCATTGTTTATGAAGGTTCCTCATTTATTGTTGGAACACCACTGGAAGATTATGATTATTGTGATACCACCCTCACTGCTAAGGTAAATTTTACTGTAGAAGGCTCCGAACATGATCCTTCCCTGATTATCAAAAACAAAGCAAAATTTATTTTGTATGGTGACATGGAGGTAAAAAACAAGTTTAATATTGATGTTTCCCCGGGAGGATTGTTTAAAGTTTACGGAAATTTCACCGCGGGGAACACCGCCACTGTTACATTAACAGGAGCAGGTGCCCAGGTTGGCTGCAGTATGATCTTTGATAATAGTGCAGAGATTCACATGGATGTGGGAACATTGAATGTGGGAGGTGATTTGCTGTTTGGAAATCAGTCGGAGCTGTGGCTTAGTGGCAGCCACATTACCGTTGGCGGAACAATTTGCAGTTATCCGGGCCAGGGGGCCGCAGCCACGATATATCTGCAAGGAGATTCAATCAATCCAAGTACCATTACCTCCTTACATACCTGTAAGGAAATTGAGCTGACAGAAGTCTCAGGAGGCATCACCCTTCCCATCGAGCTCCTTTCCTTCACCCATCAGGTAGCGCCCGGTCAGGTAATCCTAAAGTGGGAAACTGCCACGGAGATCAATAACGACTATTTCACCATCGAGCGCAGTGGTGATATGGTTGCCTGGGAAGTGATTGGTACTGTAGCGGGGGCTGGCAACAGCAACCAGAAGTTGTCGTATCAGCTTGTTGACCACATGCCCCGGCAAGGCCTTTCTTATTACAGATTGAAACAAACAGATTTTGACGGGCAATATGAATATTTTAAAACCCTGGCAGTAGAAAACATACTGGGTGAAAACAGCCCCGACTTCCGGGTAACCAAATCGCCCGGACAATGGGTGGTAAGCCTGCCTGCTTCTGAATACTGGCAGGTGGAGGTACACACCCTGAATGGCAGAATGCTGCATTCGGGCAAGGCAGAAAATACTTTTCTTTTTCCTGCACCGGGGCAACCTGTGGTGATCAGGGTATATAATGATGTCACACTTCCCCGCTCTCGGGTGATCATGTAGCCGAAACATCTTTCCATCGTGGTTATTCAGCATCCGAAGATCATTCCTGTCGGCAAACCTTTCATTTTCGTGTTATTCCAATAGTTTTCAAGGGGTTCACCCTCGGTGATGCCCTGACTCCTGTCAGGTAAAATGATGGGTTGAGAACAGGCTCTTTGGCTCATGGATGTCCTTTTACAGAGGGATACCTTTACTATCTCAGGACCAGCAATTTTTCCTGAGGGTAAAGAAGCATCCATGAAAAAGTTATCGGGTATAAATATCATCTGTCTCTGCCCCAGAAGTTTAGCTGGGGTTGTGCTTCTGGTATTTTGGATGCTATTCGGCCCTGCAGCTGCTTATGCCACCGACTATATCACTATAGCTTCCGGTCCGTGGGATGACCCGGCAACATGGGAGGGTGGCGATATCCCTTCACATACCGGAGGACTAAAAACCGGAGATGCCATATTCATTGATCATGATGTAACATTATATAATCAGAGCTTCCTGTCAGGAGCCAATAAATTTGAACTGCATATCGGCTTAAACTACACGGCCACCCTGATCATTGAAAAGAATTTAACCATTTCAAACTCCATAAACATTATAGTCTATCAAGGGTCATCATTTATAGTGGGGACTTCCCCCCCTGCGGGTTACGATTTCTGTGATGAAAATGCCACTGATAATGCACAGTTTCTGGTAGAAGGTTCTTCATTATCGCCTTCCCTGCGCATCAGGGATCAGGCAAAATTCATCCTGTATGGTGATTTTGTAGTAAAAAACAAATTTGATATTGAAGTATTACCCGGAGGCACATTTAAAGTCTATGGGGGATTCACCGCGGGAAACACGGCAACTGTTACATTATCGGGAACCGGTGCCTGGATCGGTTGCGACATGATATTTGACAATGATGCCAATATCCTCATCGATGTGGGATCATTACAGATAGGCGGGGATTTGCTTTTTGGCAACACAGCCAATCTGACCATGATCGGTAGTACCATTAATGTTGGAGGTACTATTTGCAGCTATCCCGGAGGAGGTTCCGGGGCTACGGTTTATCTTGTTGGCACAGAAGAACAGCCAAGCACGATTACTTCCTTACACACCTGCGAGGATGTGCATATTGAAGAGGTAGCTGGAGTAACCCTGCCCATCAAGTTGCTTTCCTTTACTTCGCATATTGAGCCTGGACAAGTGATTCTGAAATGGGAAACTGCCGTGGAGATCAATAACAACTATTTCACCATCGAGCGCAGCCATGAACTGCAAACCTGGGAAGTGATCGGCACTGTTTCAGGTGCGGGCAACAGCAACCAGGAGTTGTCGTACCAGCTAGCCGACCATATGCCAAAGCAAGGCCCCTCTTACTATCGGCTGAAACAAACGGACTTTGACGGGCAATATGAATATTTTGAAACCCTGGCAGTAGATTATCCCATGGGTGAAAACAGCCCCGGCTTCCGGGTAACCAAAACTCCCGGGCAATGGGTGGTCAGTTTGCCTGCTTCAGAATACTGGCAAGTAGAGGTGCATGCCATGAACGGCCGCGTCTTACATTCGGCAAAGACCGGAAATACTTTTTCTTTCCCTGCTCCCGGACAACCTGTCGTAATCCGGGTGTACAATGATGTCACCCTGCCCCGCTCACGGGTGATTATGTAGCTTAACAACTTTTTGCTTAATACTCCTGAAGGTAAAAACAGATCCATGCATAGATCAGCCAGAATCAATATGTATTCTAATCAAACAAGTAGGTTATTGCACCTTCTGCTTCTGATGGTAGGGATGACGATACTTGGCACAGAATCTGCTTATGGAGTAGATTATATTTCTAAAGCGTCTGGTTCATGGATTCTGCAGGAGACCTGGGAAGGGGATATTCCTTCACATACCGGAGAACTAAAAAACGGGGACCGCATATTCATTGATCATGATATAACATTACATGATCAGAGCTTCCTGTCGGGAGCCAATAAATTTGAACTGCATATCGGCTTAAACTACCCTGCCACCCTGACCATTGAAAAGAATTTTACCATTTCAAACACTATTGATATAATAGTTTTTCAAGAGTCTTTATTTATTGTAGGAATGGTTCCTCCTGCCGGTTATGATTTCTGTGAGGAGAATGCAACTGAAAATGCAATGTTCCTGGTAGATGGTTCTGAACTTACTCCATCTCTGCAGATCAGAAGTCAGGCAAAATTTATCCTGTACGGTGATTTTGAAGTAAAAAACAAATTCAATATTGAAGTCTTACCTGGGGGGTTATTCAAAGTCTATGGAGGTTTCACAGCCGGGAATACAGCAACTTTTTCACTAACCGGAACAGATGCCTGGATCGGTTGCGATATGTTGTTTGATAATGGGGCGGAAATCTTCATGGATGTGGGCACATTGATAGTAGGCGGTGATTTACTGTTTGGCAATACGGCCTATCTGACCATGATCGGGAGTACCATTAATGTTGGAGGCACTATTTGCAGTTACCCCGGAGGGGGATTCGCAACGGTTTATCTTGTAGGGGATATAAATAACCCAAGTACAATTACCTCTTTACACACATGTGAGGATGTTCAGTTCGAAAACATAGATGGTATCATCCTCCCCATCAAGCTTCTTGCCTTTACATCGAGGGTAGAGAAAGATCAGGTAATCCTGCAGTGGACTACCGCAACTGAAACCAACAATGATTATTTCACCGTCGGACGCAGTCATGATATGCATGCCTGGGAAGTGATTGGTACTGTTTCAGGTGCAGGCAACAGCAACCAGCCGCTTTCCTATCAGCTGGCCGACCGCATGCCTTATGAAGGCATTAGCTATTACCGGTTGAAGCAAACAGATTTTGATGGAGCGCACGAAAGCTTTAAGCCCCTTGCGGTAGAATATCTGTTTGAAAAGAATCACCCAAATTTCAAGGTGATCAAATCTCCCGGACAATGGAAAGTGGTTGTGCCTGCCGGAGAGACCTGGCAGGTAGAGGTGCATGCCCTGAATGGAAGGTTGCTGGTATCGCAGAAAGCAACAGGTGCTTTTTATTTTCCAGCCCCGACACAACCCGTTGTGGTCAGAATTTTGAATGCGACCACCCCACCCCTGTCGCAGATCATTATGTGAGGTCGGTTGCATCCCTCCAAACCATCCCATTTCGTTTTCCAGATTCCGCTCTTCTTTACACCATCACCCTATTAAACTCGCATCAAATTCGGACTAAATTCGCATCAAATTCGCATCAAATTCGCGAATTCGCGAATTTGATGCGAGTTTGATGCGAGTTTGATGCGAATTTGATGTGAGTTTGATGTGAGTTTGATCCGGGCTTGACAAGCCAGGGGAGTAACAGAATATAAAACGAAGATGAAGGGAGGATTAGCAGATTGATAAAAAAAAGAGGCTGTCTGGTTCAGACAGCCTCTTGCTTTTTTGTGGGGGTGGTACCACCCGGAATCGAACCAGGGACACACGGATTTTCAGTCCGTTGCTCTACCAACTGAGCTATGGTACCTTGTTTTGACGCTGCAAATTTAGCAAACATTTTTTATTCTCAAGATGTTTTTGGGAATAAATGCAGGCCCTCTGAAAAAAATTCTATCTTTGTGGCTCATTTTCATAGCAATAAACCGCTGAATAAAGTTACGGTTTTTTCGCAAATGAACAGAAAAACAGGAATGATTTGTCTGATCCTGAAAAACAAATCAGAACATTGTTCGTTAATTTTACGCGCTGTTTGGTTTTCCTCCGCAACAAAACCACTGGTTGCCCCACACTTAATTTTCATGAACCACTTATTGTGGGTTAATTCGCTTATTATTCCATGCAACTTGTGATTGACATCGGCAACAGTCTGGTAAAAACAGCCCTTTTTGAAGGCGACCGGATGTTGCTGAAAAGCACCGCTCCTGTTTTATCAGCGCAAGCCATTGAAGACCTCCTGGGCGGCAGAAAGGTTGATGCAGCCATTGTCTCTTCGGTACGGGGCGATAATGGTCATCAGCAGGTGCTTTCGGGCTTCAGCTTTCCGTGGATAATCATGAATAGCTCCACCGCAGTGCCGGTTAACAATCTGTATCAATCGCCCGAAACATTGGGCCTTGATCGTTTGGCGGCAGCCATCGGGGCAAAGGGATTTTTCCCGGAAAACAATGTGCTGGTGATTTGTGCGGGCACCTGTCTGACCTTCGATTTCATCAACCAGCGCAATGAGTACCTGGGAGGCAGCATCTCCCCGGGCCTGGAAATGCGGCTCAAAGCGCTGAACCACTACACCGGGCGGCTACCCCTGGAAGCTCCTGTTGTGCAGCCCGTGCCCCTTACCGGCAGAAACACCCGTGAGGCCATTCTCTCGGGAGTGATGCACGGCATGATGGCTGAAATTGACGGCCTTATCAACCAATACCGACACCTGCAACCCGACCTGGAGGTTGTATTTAGTGGAGGTGATGTAATTTTTTTTGATAAAAAGCTAAAAAATAGGATATTTGCAATCGAAAATATTGTCCTTCACGGGCTGAATAAAATCCTCAAACATAATGTACAAAATCTTCTATAGTGCCCGGTTGGCTTTCTTTGTGATAAGCTGTGCCTTATTTCTTAACCTTTCTTCTGCTGGAGCGCAAACACGCATCAGTTCACCCTATTCGCGATTTGGTGTGGGAGAGCTTCAGTTTAACCAGAATTTCCGCAATATGGGAATGGGAGGTCTGGGCATTGGATATCGGGGAAACACCAATGTCAACAGTTTGAACCCAGCATCATATACTGGCTTTGACAGCACCTCTTTTGTGTTTGAAGCCACTGTATTCAGCCATTTCTATGAACAGATCACCGCTACCCAGCGTCAGAACTCGAATTACTCTTCTTTAGGGGGCCTCTCCTTCGGCTTTCCCGTCACCAGATGGTGGGGCGTAGGGATGGGCTTTAAACCTTTCAGTTCGGTAGGTTATAAGGTCAACGACTTTTCTGATGAAGCGGAGATCGGCCGGGTGAATTATCTTTACCAGGGACAAGGCGGGATCAACCAGGCCTTTATCGGCAACGCCTTCCGGGTGCTTCCCGGACTATCGGTCGGGGTCAATGCCTCTTTCCTGTGGGGAAACCTCGATCGGCATACCTCGGTCTACTCTGACTCAACGGGCTTTTTCATGACCAACCAGATCCAGAGTAACAAAGTGAATGGCTGGCACTTTGGGTTTGGCGCACAGTATGAGCTCTTCTTGTCGGAAGTGCAGAAGCTGACCCTGGGGGCCACTTTTGGCAACGACAACCCGGTGGGGGTGCAAACCACCGAAACCCTGCAGCGCATGCTGCCTGGATTTACCCGATTTGACACCATCCGCCATGATGAAGGCATCGAGGGCACCATGACCATCCCCAGATATTACGGGGCAGGAGCCTTTATGAACTTTAACGGCCAATGGGCTGCCGGAGCCGATTTTCAATACCAGAACTGGGAGTCATTCGAGCTGTTCGGTGAATCGGAAGGCCTGAACGACAGTTACCAGATGGCATTCGGGCTCCAGCACAACCCAAATGTAGAGACCTATTCCAGTTTCCTGAGCCGCATTGAATACCGGGCGGGATTTCGCTTCGGGCAAACCTACCTGAACCCCCGAGAAAATGCCATTGATGAGTTTGGCATAAGTTTTGGTGTAGGTATACCTGTGAAGCGAACACTCTCAGGTTTGAATATTAGCTTAGAGTATGGCCAGAGAGGAAATACCAGCAACAACCTGATTCAGGAAAACTTTTTCCGGATAAATGTTGGAGTCAATGTATATGAACGTTGGTTTGTGCAGAGAAGATTCAATTAAAAACCCCATAAACAAAACAACTTTGAGATGAAAGCCAAATTCACTTTTTTCCTAGTCACTTCCCTCATGCTCACCGGGCTGTGGGGCTGTTTCTCCCCAAAAGAAGCCACTGCCAATATCCCGGGACTGGAAGTAGATAATTCATTGTATGAGCCTGAGGAATCAGAAGCTATGGATGCCGACATGAGCGGATATCTGCAGGATACCCAGTCACGATTTGGCGAGGATAGCGTTACCTGTGTTAAAAACTGGTCGTTGTATGATGAGTATTACCGTCAGAAAAACTATAAAATGGCTGTTGAGCCCTGGCGTTGGATGTTTAACAACTGCCCAAGGGCCAGCCAGAATATTTATATCCATGGTGCCAACCTGGTGAAATTCTTGTATTCTAACGAAACCGATCCAACCAAGCAGGAAGCCCTGGTAGATACCCTGATGATGGTGTACGACCAGCGCATCAAGTATTTCAATGCCGAAGGCCGCGTGTTGGGCCGCAAAGCTGCCGACCTGTATCAGCTGCGCCCCGATGCCGTGCAGGAACAATTTGATGTTACCGAAAGAGCCATTGAGCTGGAAGGTCAGAATGCCCAGGGCGATGTCTTGTTCATCAACTTCCAGTCCACTGCACGTCTGGTTGAGGCAGGCGTGCTGGATGCCACTGTGATTATCGAGCATTTTGACCGCGCTTCAGATATTATTGATTACAACCTGGAAAACAATCCCGAAGATTCTACCTATTACATGTCGGCCAGATCAAACATCGATATGTTATTTGAGCCTTATGCCAGCTGTGAAAACCTGGTGAAGATTTATCGTCCGCGATATGACAAAAATCCTGAAGATGTGGAGTTGTTGGAAAAAATCACCGACATGCTGAATAAATCACAATGCACTGATGATGAATTGTTCTACCTGGCCTCTCAGAGCCTGCACAGAATTCAGCCCACAGCACAATCAGCCTTCCTGATGGGCCGTATGGAATCGGCCAGTGACAATTATAATGAGGCCATGAAGTATTTTGAGCAAGCCATAGAGTTATATGAAGATGAGGAAGAGAAGTTCAACACTTATCTGCTGATGGCCAGCATCATGCATCAACAGATGAATAACAAGCCCCAGGCACGCGTTTATGCCAGAAGAGCCATTGACATACGCCCCGACGATGGACGCCCGTATTTGATGATCGGCGAAATGTATGCTGCCAGTGCACGCGATTGTGGCGACAATGACCTGACCAAAAAAGTGGCTTACTGGGCTGCCGTTGACAAGTTCATCCAGGCAAGAAATGTAGATTCCGATCCTGACATTAAGGACAAGGCTTCACAATTGATCAACACCTATTCACAATATTTCCCCGACGTGGAAACCATCTTCTTCTACGGGCTTTCCGAGGGCGAGAGTTATCGTGTGGAATGCTGGATCAATGAAACCACCCGGGTAAGACCCCGATAACACATGAAAAAAAACCTGATTCAGGCTTTTGAACATCATTTTATTCCCTTAAAAAACATTGCCATTCTCTTTGGGGTGGCAATGTTTTTTTCTTGTCAGAGCACCGATCTTGAAGTCATCGACTCGCTGACCCGCCTGGATGAAAGCCCCATCGAATCAGCCACCGATGTTCAGCTGGTATACAGCAGCCATGCCACCATACGGATGATTATGGAGGCCCCCCAGATGGACCGGTATAACCATGAGGAGAGTTTTCTGGAATTGCCACAGGGCATCGAGGTCGTCTTTTATGATTCACTGGGAAATATTACCTCCACGCTGTCGGCCCGGTATGCCATCAGTTATGATGAGCAGCAGATCATAGAAGCGGAAAATGATGTGGTGGTGGTGAATGAAAATAATGAAAAGTTAAATACCGAACACCTGATCTGGGACCGGCAGAAAGGCATCATTTACTCCGAGAATTTTGTAAAGATCACCACGGGCGACGAGGTGCTTTATGGAGAGGGCATGGAGGCCGATGAGCGTTTTTCGCAATGGAAAATCATCAACCCCCGCGGCACCTTCTCGGTGGATACCGGCAGGCCAGAGGGCAGTCCATCTGTGGGTGATACCACCCGGCGCGTTGCCCCGCAGCAGGAAGTATTGAAACCCGAGGGGGAATGATTGCCTGAATACAAATAAAATCCTTAGTTTTGTTTATACAAAACCTTGCCGTGAGTCTTTATTCCATCATTATCATCAGCCTGATCTTTTCGGCCTTCTTTTCCGGAATGGAGATCGCTTTTATTGCTGCCAACAAGCTGAAGATAGAAGTCGACAAAAAAAGCGGGGCTTTATCAGCACGCCTGATGTCCCGGTTTGTAAGATCGGAATCCAGTTTTATCTCCACCATGCTGGTAGGCAACAACGTTGCCCTGGTGGTCTATGGGGTTTTCTTTGCCATCCTGATGGAGCCGGTGCTGGTTGCCCTGCTGCCTGTTTCGATGCAATCCGATCTGGTAATCCTGCTGCTGCAGACCCTGGTGTCGTCACTGATCATCCTGATTTTTGCTGAATTTCTTCCCAAGGTATTGTTCCGGATCAACCCCAACCGCTTTCTGAACATCTTTGCCCTGCCTGTAACCATCATTTATTACCTGTTGTTTCCGGTTATTTACCTGGTCATGGGGCTGTCGCGAAGCATGCTGAGTTATTTTTTCAACATTGATATTGCCAACAACAAAAAGGTGTTTGACAGTGTAGACATCAACAATTTCTTAAAAGAATTCGGCAACGGCAAGGATCAGGAATCGACAACCAGGCGTGAATTACAGATTTTTCGCAATGCCATAGAATTTCCCGATGTGATCATTCGCGAATGCATGATCCCCCGCACCGAAATAGTGGCAGTAGCCGAGAAAGAATCCCCTGATCAGGTGCGCAAATTGTTCTCCCATACGGGCCTCTCCAAGATCCTGATTTATAAGGATTCAATTGATAACATTACGGGATATGTACATGCCTTTGACTTTTTCAGCTTGCCCGAAAAACTGCAACCCATCATCAGGCCCGTCATGTTAGTGCCCGAAACCATGCATGCCAATAAGCTGTTGCAAAATTTTATCAAACAACATAAAAGCATTGCTGTAGTTATTGATGAATTCGGAGGTACCTCAGGCATTATTACCATCGAAGATATCATGGAGGAGATCTTCGGAGAGATTGAGGATGAATATGATGTTGATATTTTAATGGAACGAAGGGTGCGCGAAGGCGAATACATCTTTTCAGCCCGCCTGGAGATTGATTATCTGAATGAAAAATTCAACCTCGACCTGCAGGTGTCGGATGAATATGAGACCCTGGGTGGGCTGATCCTGAACCATCTGGAGAGCATTCCGGAAAAAGGGCAGGAAATCCTTATCGGTCAGTTGGTGGTGAAAATCCTTCAGGTCAGCCAGAAACGTATTGAATTGGTACAGATTAAAAAGATGGTGACCACATGAAAGTAATTTTAAATTATAACTGCTTATAAAAAATTCTGTTATACCTTTGCACTCTAATTTTTTTTAACAACGACTTAATACTATGGCTGTAATAAGTAAAATCAGGAGTTATTCCGGATTATTGATCGCCGTGATCGGCCTGGCACTGGCCGCCTTTGTTCTGGGTGATTTTCTGGGATATGGCCCCATGCGTACCCAAAAAACAGATATCGGCAAGATAGAAGATTCTCAAATTTCCTATCTGGAATTCGAGAGCCGGGTAAACGAAAATATTGAAAACTGGAAAGCTCAGACTGGCATGCAACAGGTTGGTCAGCAGGAAGCCTTTCAGATTCGCCAGGAAGTATGGAACCAGATGGTGCAGGAAACCCTGCTTAACAACCAGCTGGATGAACTGGGCATTGAAATCACCTCCCAGGAGCTTTACGACATGGTTCACGGCACAGATCCCCATCCATGGATCGTCAACAGTTTTACCAATCCCGAAACAGGGGAGTACGACTCCCAGCAGGTGATCAGCTTTTTGCAGAACTTTGAGATGCTGGATCCCAGTGTACAAAATCAGTGGGTTCAGCTCGAACAATTCATCAAAAGAGAGCGCCGCGAAGGAAAATACTATTCCCTGATCGGCAAAGGTTTCTACGTGCCGCAGGTGATGGCAGCCATAGATTATCAATGGCGCAACGCCACGGCCAACATCCGGTACATTCAGATGCCCTATAACGCCATTGCCGACAGCATGGTTCAGGTAAGCGATCAGGAACTCAGGACTGCTTACGATGAGAACAAAAACCAATACCGCCAGGAAGAAAGCCGCAGCATAGAGTATGTAGCCTTTCCTGTTTTTCCCACTGAGGAAGACCGTGAAGCACTGCGCCGTGAAATCCTTGAGCTACAGGAAGAGCTCGAAACAACCCAGGATATGGAAGGGTTTATCAATGCCGTGAGCGACACCCGGTTCAACCCTGCATACCTGAGCCGCAATGAGGTTTCTCCTGAAATTGAAGAAGCCCTGTTTGAAGCTCCCGAAGGCACCATTCATGGTCCTTATGTTGAGGATAACATGTGGGTGCTGGCCAAGCTTCATGATGTAGCCATGCGTCCTGACTCGATGAATGCTTCGCATATTCTCATCTCATACATGGGCGCACAAGGCGGAGATCCAGCCATGCAAAGAAACCCTGAACGGGCCCAAGAGCTTGCCGACAGCCTGCTTCAGGTGGCCAGAAACAATCCCAACCGCTTCCAGAGCCTGGCAGAAGCGTTTTCTGATGATCCTTCAGCGGCCACCAATCAGGGTGATCTGGGATGGTTTCAGGATGGCGAAATGGTCCCTGAATTTAATGAAGCCGTGGTGGAAGGTGCTGTGGGCTCATTTACCATGGCAGAAACTGCCTTTGGCTACCACGTGATACGCATCACCGGCAAATCGCCTGCTTCCAGAAAGATACAATTAGCCAAACTGACCCGGCTTATCGAGCCCAGCTCACGCACCTACCAGGTGGTATATGCCAGTGCAAGTGAGTTTGCCTCGGCCCTGCGCCAGAGCGATGATTTTGATGAAACGGTGGCAGAGCAAGGCCTTAGCAAGCGGGTAGTTGATGAAATCGCCCCCATGAGCAACAACGTTCCCGGCATCGAGAATCCACGGGAAATTATCCGTTGGGCCTTTGATGAAGAGACTGAGATTGGCAGCACTTCACGCATCTTCGATCTGGATGGCCGCTTTATTATTGCCAACCTGACGGGGATCCAGGAAGAAGGCATTCCCGACCTGGAAGACATCCGCGAAGAAATCCGGCAGATTGTTATGCGCGACAAGAAATTTGAAACCATGGCCACCCAAATGCGCGAGGCCATGAGCCAGAACAACCTGGAAGCTGCTGCCTCAACCCTTGGGTTGCAGGTGCGCGATGCCAACGACCTGAACTTCTTTATGACCAACCTGCCAGGTGCAGGGGCTGAACCAAGGGTTATAGGCGCTGCTATGGCCTTAGAGGCCGGCGAGGTATCTGATCCTGTCAAAGGAAACAATGGAGCCTATCTGGCAGAGGTGATTGACAAACAAGTGCCCGAAGTTCCTGAAAACCTGGATGCAAACAAAGCACAATGGCAGGCTACCTTCTCCAACAGGGTGCAGGGTGGAGTATATCAGGCATTGAGAGAAAATGCTGACATTGAAGACAACCGCATCATGTTCTATTAAGCATCTGCTTTATTATAAAATATTAAGCCCGGGAAACCGGGCTTTTTTTTTTGCCTTCAGGCAATATTTTTATAAAGAAGCCTTCAGCGATGTTGATTGAAATTAAATATTGTTTGTCTGCAAATAAAGATATTTCAGGTTTTGAATGACAGCAGCTCCCACTACAGCTGCTGTCATTTCTGCAAAAAAAACGATATATTAGCACTTGCGACCAGCCGATAGTCCGGCTATTTTTTTACGATCATTCATTTTTTTCATCAATCTTTAACCAAAATCTATTTTTATGAAAAGACTAGTACAATTTACAACCCCATTATTCATGGCGTTCTTTTTGTTGCTGAGCTTCAACAGCTTTGGACAGGGAACGGAAACCTTTGATAATCTTGACCTAACAGGTAGTACTTATTCTACCGGCACTTTTACAGGCCAGGATGGTTCCACCTGGAATTATGTTCAATCACGTGGTGATGGTGTAATCACAGGAAAATCGATTATGCTCGGCAAAGACCGGGATCCGCAAGCTGAAGTGTATTCTGGTACCATTACCGGCGGTATAGGCACCCTTACCTTCGACTATATGCAGGCTTTCAGTTCCAATGTGAATCTGCAAGTGCTGGTTAATGATGTTCTTGTAGGAACTGTTACCTCTTCAGGGGAAGCAACTGATATTAAGAGCTCAGGCGCCATTGAAGTTAATGTTGCCGGTGATTTTGTGATAAAGTTTATCAATCCTACCGGAGGTGGGCAGGTTGTCATTGACAATGTTGTCTGGACTGGTCTGGCAGCCGTTACCAAGGTTTCCAAACCAACTATCAGCCCCAATGGCGGCACCTTCTATGAGCCGGTGGATGTAACCCTGGCAACTAGTACTCCCGATGCAACCATCTTTTACAGCACCGAATCTGTTGACGGAACCTGGACTGAATATACTGCTCCCATCACCCTGGATGCCGATGCGACCATCTGGACCTATGCCTCTGCCGATGGGCTGGAAGACAGTGATGTTGGTACTGCTGCATTTGTTTTCCCGGTCATTACTGATGTGGCCACGATTGAAGCTCTCAGGGATGGTACCGTTGGTGAGGCATACCGCCTGACCGGTGAAGCGGTGCTGCATGCAAAAGATGGTTACAACAATCGCAAGTACCTGGGTGACGGCACTGCTGCCATCATGATCTTTGATAGTGAAGACATTATCACAACAACCTACGAAATTGGTGATGGCATTGAGAACCTTACTGGCGTATTGGGTGAATATAACAACCTGCTGCAATTGATTCCTTTAAAAGATCCGGGCACGGCCAGTTCAACCGGCAATGCCGTTGAATCAGAGGTGATTGCCATCGATGCTTTATCCGCTGATGATCAGGCCAAACTGGTAACCCTGAAAAATGTAACCATAGATGCTACCGGTGATTTTGCAACAGGCACAAATTATACCGTTACCGATGGAACCAACACCATGGCATTGCGTACCGAATTCTATGGGGCTGACTATATTGGTACCGCCATCCCCACCGCACCCCAGAACATCACCGGGGTGATTATACAATACAATGACAACATGCAGATCGTTCCCCGCAGTCTGGCGGATTTTGAAGAATATGTTTATGTTGAATATTCAGTCACCTTCAACGTGCACATGCATGCTGCCGAAGGTTTTGATCCTGAAACCGACGTGGTATATATTACCGGAAGCCTGCTAGGATGGGCTGGCCCAGGTGAAGATCCTGACAACCAGGTGATGACTGTTTCGGATGATGATCCGATGGTTTATACTACTACCATGACCCTGGAACAAGGCACTTACGAATATAAGTACTTCCTGAATGCCGGATGGGATGGCGGCGAATGGAACGCTGGCGACAACCGCACCCTGGTGCTGGATGAAACCAAAACCCTGGAAGATGTGTTTGGTGACAGCACCAACGAGAGCCTTCCTGTTCAGGAAATAGAACTCACCGAAGTGAACCTTTTCCCCAACCCTGCCAGAGACCAGATGAATATCGTTTCAGATCAGATGATCAGCGAAATCCGTGTATTTGACATGCTGGGACAGGTTGTATTTACTGCACAGCCCGAAAGCCAGCAGATGGTGATGAATGTCAGCAACCTGAAAGCCGGCGTTTACCTGGTTCAGATAAATACACCAAAAGGAACAACCACCCATAGAATTCAGATTCAGAAATAATTGCTGAATAACAATCAGAAAAGGAGGGAAACAAATTGTTTCCCTCCTTTTTTTTGTGCCCGCCAGCCGCCAAAACCACATATGATAATATAAGAAAAGAACTTTCCTGCCACATTGCATCACCAATCACTCCTGATCATGATTCAATGAATTCTTATTTTATTTCTTCAAAAATATCTTGCCCCTTTTATCAGCTTGTAGAAAAATTTTGATATATTAGCATAAAATAATCGCCAATACAATGATTATTTTCTAAAATGCGAATCATCTTAATCTATAACTTAAAAGCCTTCTCTTATGAAAAAAAAACTACCGCTTGCCATTCCGGCTATGATGGCATTTCTGTTACTTATTAGCTTCAATAGCATGGGCCAGGGCAGTGAAAATTTTGATGCTGCCGGGTTAACAACAACATATGCTGATGGATCATTCACGGGAGATAATTCCATTGTTTGGAATTACGTGCATTCGCGCGATCAGGGCGATTATCCTATTGATGGGAATGGGATCATGCTCAGAAGAGCTGATGAGCCCAGCAGCTTGTCAGCCACTTTTGAGGGGGGAATCGGCGATTTCTCGGTCGATACCCGCAAAGCCTTTACCGGCAATACTCAAAGAAGACTGGAGCTGGTGATCAATGGCACTGTAGTGGCTCAGTTTGAGCCCACCTATGGGGATGGGACTGATGAGACGGTCATCCCCTTTGTAGAGCAGGCCATCAACACTCCCGGCACAATAGACCTGGAGCTCAGGCTTTATGGAGCAGATGGCAACCAGCAGATGACGCTGGACAATATCAGCTGGACTGGCTTTGCCGGGGAAGTTACCCAGGTAGCCACTCCTACCTTCAGCCCCAATGGCGGCACTTTCTTTGCTCCGGTTGATGTTGTCATCAGCACCAGCACCGAAGATGCAACGATCTATCACAGCACCCAATCGGAAACAGGGCCCTGGGAAGAGTACACCCAGCCCATAAACCTCACGCAAACCACCACCCTCTGGGCTTACGCCGAAAAAGAAGCAATGGATGATAGTAACGTGGCCAGTGCTACTTTCACGCTTCCTTCAATGACTGATGTTGCAAACATTGCAGCATTGCGTGCAGGGGCTACTGATGGAACGATTTACAGGTTAACGGGTGAAGCGGTGCTTACGGCCAAAGATGGCTTCAACAACAGAAAGTTTATTCAGGATGATACGGGAGCCATCATGATTTTTGATCCCCAGGGAGTCATTCAATCAACATACAATATTGGTGATGGCATCCAGGGCGTATCCGGCACCCTGAGCAGAGTCAACAACATGTTAAGGTTTATCCCTTCCAGTGATCCGGGTCCTGCCAGCTCAACAGGTAATGCGATTGTTGCCCTGGAGCAGCAAATCCCGGAGATTACACCTGATGATCAGGCCAGGTTGGTGGTTCTTGAAAATGTTTCATTCGCAAGTACCGGAACCTTTGAAAATGGCAAGAACTACAGCATTACAGATGGTACCAACAGCATGATGGTACGTACTGACTTCTGGAATGTTGATTACATCGGTGAACCTATCCCTACCAATGAATTGAATCTTACCGGTGTAGTCATCCAGTATAATACCACCATGCAGCTGGTACCCCGCGATATGGCCGACATTACGAACCTGTATGATGTGACTTTCAAAGTAAACATGCATCATACGGATTATGATCCTGCTACTGATGAAGTGTTTCTTCAGGGTGATTTTTCTGATGATCAGCCAATGACTCCTGACGAAGCAGACCCCATGGTCCTGACAAAATCATTTGTCCTTTCAGAAGGTGAATATAGTTATAAGTACTTCATGAATGAAGCGCCCGAATGGCAGAGTACTGACCAACGTACTGTCATGGTGAACAGAAACATGACCATCGTCGATATTTATGGTGTTGCCGATATAGAGTTCCCTCTGACTGAAGACTTTGAAGAATATGCCGATCAGGCTGCTTTCCTGGCAAACAGTGGCTGGAACCTGATTGATGCCGATGAAGATCAGAACAACTGGTTCCTGCATAGCCCCTTGACAGACAACCAGGCAATGGCTTCACAGTCAACCACCACCAGCGGTGATTTGTTGCCCGAAAACTACCTGGTCACCCCTCCTCTGCCAATACCGAACCTGACAGAGCATGAGTTCGTAGCTATCGATTTTGACGTAGCGGCTTCTGATGATGTTAACTTCGCTGAGACATACAAGGTGATGGTCTCCACAACAGGAACTGATGCCGCGGATTTTACCGAAGTAATCTTTGAGGACACCCTCACGGCCAATGAAGCTGATGGACAGTTTACCCATCGTCACATTAAGCTGACAGGTTATTCCGGGCAGGTCATTTATATTGCCTTTGTACACACCGGATCAACAGGACAAGACATGCTGATGCTTGACAACGTGGAAATCATGGTGGATGAAACGCCCCTGGTTTATTTTAATGTTTACATGCATGCAGTGCAGGGTTTTGACCCCGCGGAAGATAGTGTATATATCGGGGGTACCATGAGTCAATGGGCCGAGCCGGGTACCAGCCATATGCTGCAGTTTATGTATCCTTCCGATGATGACCCGATGATCTATTATACCTTTATGCGCCTGGATAAGGGGACATACTACTACAAATATTTTATTGATCCGGGCTGGGATGGCGGTGAATGGTCGGGAGAGCCTAACCGCGAGGTTACCATTGAAGGGGACACCCTGATTGTTGATGTCTTCGGTTCCCTTGAAGATGTATTCACTTACTCGGCAACCTTCACCATTGAAGACCAGGATGGCAACAACATTGAAAATGCCGTGGTCATCATAGATGACACCGCGTATGAACCCGGTGATTATGTGATTGATGGTCTGGAGTCGGGAACCTACAACTATATGATAGCCAGGATAGGCTACACCACAGAAACCGGCACCCTGACCATTAATGATGACCATGTGTCTGTTCCGGTGGTATTGCAGGCAGATCCCAATGTGGTAATCATGGAGCTTCCTTTCACTGAAGATTTTGAAGGATACACGGATCAGGATGACTTCACGGGCACCAGCAACTGGATGATTGCCGATGTAGACCAGGACACCTACAACTGGTTCCTTCTGCAGCAGGATGGCAATCAGGCCATGGCCTCCGAGTCGGTTGTTGCCGGTCAGGGCTCACTAACTCCTGAAAACTACCTGATCCTGCCGGCATTACAATTACCCCAAATACAAGCCGGAGAATTCATTACCATGAAGTTTGATGTGGCCGCTTCTGATGCCGTGGATTTTGAGGAGAATTACCAGGTGGTAATCTCCAGTGTAGGCCCGGGAGCTGATGACCATTACACCATGCTCTGGGAAGAAACCCTGACCCAGGAAGCTGCTGACGGACAGTATGTCGCCCGCACCTTGACCCTGAATCAGTTCCAGGGCCAGGTGGTGTATGTCGCTATCGTACATACCGGCTCAACCGGTCAGGACATGCTGCTGATTGATAACGTGGAAGTCATGGTAGAGGAAACAGCCACCCATACTGTGACGTTCAATGTGCACATGCATGCCGCGGAATTTGATCCTGAATCTGATGTGGTATACATCACCGGCGACATGATGAACTGGGCAGAGCCCGGAACGGACCATGACAACCAGGTAATGACGGTCGTCGGTGAAGATCCGATGGTTTACACCATCCAGATGGAGCTGCCTGAAGGCACACACGAATACAAATATTTCATCAACAGTGGCTGGCAAGGCGAGGAATGGGCCGGTGGTGATAACCGTTCCATTGAAGTGACTGGCGACATGACTGTAGATAATGTCTTTGGGGATCCAACGGATGATTCCCTGCCGGTAATTGAGCAGGATCTTGCCAATACAAGCATTTACCCCAATCCCGCACAAAGCAACCTGAATGTTACCAGCGATCAGATGATCCGTGACATCCGGATTATCAACATGCAGGGCAAAGTGATTCAGACCTTCCAGCCTGAAAGCCAACATTACATGTTGAACATCAACTCCCTGAAGAATGGGATTTACCTCATCCAGGTGTTAACGGATGAAGGATCTTCCACCCACCGGGTGATCATACAGAAATAACTCAGCATAAAGAGTTCTCCAGGTTAATAAGAAGCTGTCATAATAATGGCAGCTTCTTTTCTTTTCATAGTTAAAATCCATAATGTCCACTAAGATAGGACTGAAGGGCATGTGGTGACAAGGGGTTGGCAAATCGCAACCAGTCAACTTTTGCAGCATCCCCCTGGCCGGTTCACTGCTTCTGTGAGGCGTTTTAAGGCCTCATTTAAAGGTCTTGTTTCGAGTGGAACCTGGGAGCTATTCCCGGAGAAAAGAGGCTTCCTGCGGCTCCTGAGCCTCCCTGGAGGGCGTTTGAGTCTTCAGCCATTCAGAACAATGACCATACTGATTTAACCTGATTTCTTCCTGCAAACCTGTCAACTATTTGGAGAGGGCAGCTGACAGAAAAAGGGTGATTGAAACAATATGCCTTATATGGATTAGAAGAACCTGATAAGTCCCCAAAAGCTATTCCAGTGGGGGTAGCTGTTCTTCTATCTGTTGCCTTTGGTTTTCGAGCCATGGAGGAAGCTTAAGCTCCTGTCCCAGAGTCTGGGCTTGTTCATCAATCATGAAGCCGGGTCCCTGGGTGGCCACTTCAAATAAAACACCCCCGGGTTCTCTGAAATAGATGGATTTAAAATATTGCCGGTCCTTTATTTCAGAGATGAATAACCCCTTGTCCTGGATTTTCTTCCGCAGCTGTTCCTGAGTTTTCTCATCCCTGGTGCCCAGTGCCACATGATGGATGGTGCCACTGCCTTGTTGCTGCATGGGCATGGCAGGGCGACTTACCAGATCAATATAGTTTCCCGGGGCATTTTCACCAGAAAACAAACGGTGCCGCTCGCCCTCCTCATCAAGCATGACATGCTCCAAAGTTCCTGTAAGCAGTTCAATGGTCCTTTCGGAGGAGGACAAAGACAATTCCACATGGGAAAATCCTTTAATGGCATATTCCTCTTTGATACCCACGGTTCCGGTGCCCACCCGTGAATCCTTAGCAGAGGCTACCAGCTCCAGCTCAAGCCCATCGAAGTCCTGTAAAAAAAGAAACTCCTCATCAAAACGATGGGATGGCCCCCTGAATGGCACATGGTATTCTTTCAGCCGTTTGGCCCAGAAACTCAGGCTACCTGCCCCTACCGAGAAACCGGTAACCTTAACCGAGCCGTTTCCCGATTGTCCTTTGGGGATATTCATGAAGGGGAAAAATGTGATTACAGTGCCGGGCTTTCCCTGGGCATCACCAAAGTAAAGGTGCCAGGTATCAGGGCTGTCGTAGTTCACTGTCCGTTTTATCAGGCGCAGGCCCAATATTTCGTTGTAAAACCTGATGTTGTTGCGTATATTGCCAGTAAGGGCTGTTATATGATGCAATCCCTGAATCATTATTATCTGCTTTTAGAAATGCTTTTTTAGTGTCACTGAAAAGGCCACTGCTTTCCGGATCTCTTTGTGGGCGAGGCTATGCCCGGCATCATGCCAGAACAGTTCAACATGAGCGCCTGACTCCCTGAATATCTGCTCCAGCTCCAGGGTATTGGAATGAGGCACAACGGGGTCGTTTTCGCCTGCGGTGATCAGGATCCGGTTGTGAGCGAGATCCGGAAATTCTTTTGGGAAAAAAGGCACCATGGGGTGCATCAGAATGGCATGCCGCAGGGTAAGATATCCCCCCAGCAGCATGCTGGCAGCAATGTTGGCACCGTTGGAATAGCCCAGGGCCACCACTCTGGAAGGATTAAAGCCATGATGTACGGCGGCATCCCTGACAAAATCGGCCAGCTCGGCCGTTCGCAATTTCAGATCTTCCTGGTCAAAAACACCTTCAGCCAATCGCCTGAAGAACCGGGGCATGCCATGCTCCAGCACCTTACCCCGGGGGCTCAGGTAATTCCATTGTTCTCCGAATTCTTCCATTAATGGGAGCAGGTCCTCCTCGCTGCCTCCCGTACCATGCAGCAACAGCATGGTGGGAGCGTCCTGGTCAGTATCGGCAGAAGGTATATAACGGTAAATAAAATCAGGTTGAGCCATAGCAGTTTCCCTTTATCACTTAACAAATAAACTGCTGACATTCCTTAAAGGTTCAAAAAGATTCTTTCCTTTTTAAGCTCCTGAAATTAAAACCATAGGTAAATGCCTTGAACCCTGCCAGCAAAATAAGGGGAAAAAAAGCCGGATGGAAACCCTGGGGGATCCATAGCCACAAGGCCAGCAGCACAAAGTTGATCACAGCTATCATTCTGAAATAAATACGCGGGAATCCGGTGGTTTTTCCCAGGCCTGTTTTCAGAATAAAATACAGGTGTGTAGGAAGGGCCCAGAGGATATTCATGTTGTTATTGGTAGCATGATGTTCGGATATAAACCAAAGAAAAAAGATCACCAGCCCCATCACGCCCAGGGAAACAAACAGGAACCTGTCGAACCACAGCGACCAACGCCTGCGCCACATGGTTGCCAGGCCCACCAGAAAGATCATCCAGCCAATCAGCACAGGGGTGAACCGACTTTCAGAAACGCTGCCAATGGTTTCCTCCAGCACCACATCCACCTGTTCTACCAGGGCAGATCCATCGGGATGCCGTGCCTGTGAGAATGCAATAAACATCTCATCGGGCAAAAACATGGCATGCCATGGGCTGACGACCTTGTCGGCTGGCAAGCCTAATGCCAGATCAGTACCAAAGCGGCTCCAGGGCAACCGGTTCACATAAGGCTTCAACATGTCGCGAAAGGTAACCTCCCGGTCAGGATAGGGATCATGGCCCCAGTCGGGATTCACAAATTCTTCTATCAGGTCACGCAGGCGGGTGGAACAATTATCGTAGAAAAAATCGTAAGCATAGTACCGGTTTTCAGGCAGCCGGTTGGTTTGCAGAAAGGCATAAATCTCCAACATCTGTTCACGGGGAAGATACAGGGTCTGCTCATACATGGCACGCCCTTCATGCTGATATTCCCATATGAACCGGTCGTAGGTAGTGACTGCCAGCTTATAAAGCAACTGACCTCTGGCAAACTTGTAATAGAAAAAGGGAGTGTCAAAGTCGAAGGTCCCATAGTTATATACCTCATCCTTTCCGGTTACCGGATCCACAACCCGCAACGCACTATGGCCGAATACAGAATATAACTCCTGACCGGGACTGGCTGTTAACAGCGACATCTGTGCAGCATGCGACAAGGCTGCGGGTTGTGCCTGTACCGGCTGAAAAGCCATGACCATCAGGCCAACCAGGATCAACAATATGTTTTTCTTCATTATAAGGCTTGTCTTTTAGGAAGATGAACAATGTTTCCTATGCAAAAATAAAACTTTACTGGGCTTGCTGATCATTTTGCCTGAACTTAATAAAACAGCTGCAGCAAATTTGTCGGGCAGCATCCGATACCCCGATCAGGTTTTCTGATGAACAGTCCGGAAGACCTTTGCGCTGCCGAAGGGTTTTATTATTATCACCTCATAGAGATTCTGCGGAAACAGTTCCTGATAATGGGCAATTTTTTATCCTTCGGCTCTTTTTTTAAAGGAATTTATAGTTATCTTTGCACCCTGAATTTCTATTACAGGGATATATTGACGAAAGGGGAGTAAAAACCTTAAAAAGAATCCTTTTCAGACCTGGACCCCGAAAGAACGATTCAGATCAAACAATGGCCCGTTTCATTATCCAGACATATTTCCAGGAATTTTATTAACAATTAGTTGTTAATAAACTTGCCGGAACCAAAAATTAGTTTTAGTTTTGCACCCCCTTTTCGTGGGGATTTTGTGTTATAAAAAAATCAGGTACAGCAAATTAAGGGATACGATGAACACATTAAGTTATAAAACCATATCTGCCAATAAAGACACCGTCAATAAAGAGTGGGTACTTGTTGATGCAGAAAACCAGATTCTTGGACGGTTAGCTTCCAAGGTTGCCAAAATCATCCGTGGCAAAAACAAAGCCAACTACACCCCTCATGTTGATTGTGGCGACAATGTTGTCATCATCAATGCCGAGAAAATCTTACTGACAGGCAACAAGATGGATGCCAAGAAATATGTCAGACACACCGGCTATCCTGGTGGACAGCGATTCACCACAGCCCGTGAGATGATGGACAAAAAGCCCAATGCTTTGATCGAAAAAGCCGTTAAAGGCATGCTCCCCAAGAATCGTCTGGGAGACGCTCTTTTCCGCAATCTTCACGTATATACCGGCGGGGAACACCCCCACCAGGCGCAACAGCCCACAAAAATCAACCTCAACACAATTAAATAAACATGGAAGTAATCAACACCTCAGGAAGAAGGAAGACTGCTGTTGCCCGCATATACATGAAAGCAGGCAATGGCCAGATCACCGTCAACAAGAAAGATTACAAAGAATATTTCTCCACTGGTATTTTGCAATATGTGGTGACTCAGGCATTTGGGATCACCGACAACCAGGGCAAATATGATGTTAACGTGAACCTTGATGGGGGCGGCATCAGAGGGCAGGCCGAAGCCTTAAGGCTGGCCATCTCCAAAGCCCTTGTTGAGATTAATCCCGAATACAGGCCCTCTCTGAAGGAAAAAGGCCTTATGAGAAGAGACCCCCGGATGGTTGAACGTAAGAAGCCAGGCCAGAAAAAAGCAAGGAAGAAATTCCAGTTCAGCAAACGTTAATCATTTTCCCGAAAACACACATTACATCATGGCAAGAACCAACTATAACGATCTATTAGAAGCCGGTGTACATTTCGGCCACCTGAAACGCAAGTGGAACCCCAACATGGCTCCCTACGTATTCATGGAACGGAATGGCATTCATATCATTGACCTGAATAAAACCATTGCCAAAATTGACGAAGCGGCTGCAGCCTTGAAACAAATTGCCAAATCAGGGAAGAAGATTCTGTTTGTGGCAACCAAGAAACAGGCCAAAGACACCGTTGCCGAACTGGTAAAACAAGTCAACATGCCTTACGTGACCGAAAGATGGCCCGGAGGAATGCTGACCAACTTTGCGACCATTCGCAAGGCAGTGAAAAAAATGTCGATTATTGACAAAATGGATACGGACGGTACTTTCGACAACATGTCGAAAAGAGAACGCCTGCAGGTGATGCGCGAACGTGCCAAGCTGGAGAAACAACTTGGTTCAATCGTTGACCTGAACCGCTTGCCCGCCGCTATTTTCATTGTAGACATCTGCAAGGAAAATATTGCTGTGGCCGAAGCCCGCAAACTCAACATCCCTACTTTTGCTATCGTCGACACCAATGCCAATCCACAGGAAGTGGACTTCCCCATTCCTGCCAATGACGATGCCGCCAAATCTATTCACATCATCACCAAGCTGATGATCGAAGCCATCCAGGAAGGTCTTGCCGAGAGGAAGATGGAAAAAGATAAGGCCATGGAAGAGGAAGAAGATAAGGATTTCGAAGAGGAAAAAGAACGCACTCCCAGAGAGATTGAAGACGAGGATGAAAAAGCCATCCGTATTGCCAAGGCCAGGAAAGCACGTGGTGCAGAAGGTGGCATGGAAGACTCTAAGGACAAAGGCGCTCCTGCAAGAAAACCTGCCGGCAAAAGGCCCCGCAAACAATAATAAACATTAACGCTTAAACAGAATATTTTAACATGGCAAATATAACCGCTGCAGAAGTAAACAAACTGCGTCAGCAAACTGGCGCCGGAATGATGGACTGCAAAAAAGCACTGGTAGAAGCTGAAGGCGACTTTGACAAAGCCATTGAAATTCTTCGTAAAAAAGGCCAGAAAGTGGCCAGCAGCCGTTCAGACCGCGACACTCATGAAGGCGTGGTTATCGCGCGCAACAACGACGAAGAAACAAAAGCCTATGTAATCATGCTCAATTGCGAAACGGACTTCGTGGCCAAAAACCAGGAAGTTGTTGATTTCGCATACGATATCCTGAACCTGGCTGCCCGGAAGGATGTACCTTCTCTGGAAGAGCTGAAAGCAACCCCTATGGCCGATGGTCGTACGGTAGAAGAGCATATCACCGAGATGATTGGCAAAACAGGCGAAAAGTTCAACCTCTCTTCTTATGAAGTAGCAGCTGGTGCCAAAACCTTCGTATATATCCACCCCGGCAACAGAGTGGCTTCTATTGCTGCCCTGAACAAGTCGGATGTTGAAAACATCGACCAGGCTGGTAAAGATGTGGTCATGCAAATTGCTGCCATGGCTCCGGTAGCCATCGATAAAAAAGATGTTGATCCTACCATCGTAGAAAAGGAGATCGAAATCGGCAAAGACCAGGCACGCCAGGAAGGCAAAGCTGAAGAGTTGCTCGAAAAGATCGCCATGGGCAAACTCAACAAGTT
>JAWOCF010000085.1:0-3409 GCA_046483935.1 Bacteroidales bacterium
TGTGCTGATGGATGAGGTAACCGCTAAAAAGCTGGAATCACTGGAGAAGCATCCAAGGGCAGAGGAGCTTTCCGAAGCTTTCAAGCACCACTTTGTTACCGAAGTGCATTACGACAAGTACAACCGCCTGCTGGGCTATGCAGCCAGCCACCAGCGCTTCAATCAGCTGGAGGAGCCTCCGGTGCTGCCCGAGGGTTATTATGACTTCCTGGATCAGGCCATTCATGCCGATGTCAAGTGTCTGAACAGCGAAACCTGTGCAGCCTTCCTGATGGCCTATCTGAACCACCAGGCAGCCCTGCAGCCCGATCGTTTTGATGAACAGGCCTCGCCCAATGAAACGGGTTATCTGCTGGCCAAAGAGAACCTCACCGGACCTGCTTCCGAGTATGTGCAATTGATCAACATCAGCCGCGAGTTTAACTACGGCGATCTGGACAAGGCCACTGCCATGTACCAGGAGTTTATGGCCAACAGCCAGGTGCAGGACTACCGCGACCGGATGACCAACACCTGGAACAGCATCCAGTCGATGATGCCCGGCAACCCGGCCCCTGAGTTCACCATGACCGATATGGATGGAAATACCGTTTCGCTGAGCGACTACCGCGGCAAGGTGGTGTTCCTGAAGTTCTGGGCCAGCTGGTGCGGCCCCTGCATGCGCCAGGTGCCCCCGGCAGCCGAACTGAAAGAACGCATGGCCGGCCAGGAAGACCTGGTGTTCCTGTATGTATCCATCGATACCGATACCGATGCATGGCGCAGCACCATCGAACGGCACAACATCAAAGGGGTGCACATGAATACCCCCGGCCGCGAAAGAGGCGTGCCTGCCCTGTACCAGGTAAAATGGATCCCCACCTTCTACATCATCGGACGCGATGGAAACATCTTCCACAACCGTCCGCCCCAGCCCTCTGAGGAGGATGTTGACCGGGTGCTGATGGAAGCACTGGCACAGGAGGTGTAAATCCTGAAAAGCAAAAAAAAGAGGCTGCAATGGTGCAGGCTCTTTTTTTATGCTCAATCACCGGATTGGCTGCTCATTTTAATCTTCACCAGCAACTCTTCTTTATCCTCTTTCTCCTGTTCAAGGTCATAGTCATTCTGCAATCCCAGCCAGAACCTGGGGGAATTTCCGAAGTAGGCCCCCAGCCGCAAAGCGGTATCTGCGGTGATTCTTCTGTTTCCTTTAATGATTTGTGAGATGCGGGTCTGGGGGATCTCGGTGTCTTTCGACAACTTGTAAGCCGTGATGCCAAGAGGATTTAGAAATTCCTCCTGCAATACCTCGCCGGGATGTATGTTTGCCAGTTTATCCATGTTAATGCTTTTAATGATAATCTACAATCTCTGGTTCATAGGAATTGTTGTTTTCCCATCTGAAGATGATCCTTGATCCGGAATCATTAAAAAAGTGTCTCCACAAATTACTCAAATTTAGAAAACAATTTTAAAGAATTAGAATGCAGATGACGCAGAAAAAAGAGATACTTCGGCAGGCTCAGTACAAGTCATCGCTGATAAGAACAAAAACCGTTCCTTGTCATTTCGAAGGCTCAGCAACCGCAGCGACCGGATGCTAAGCAACCCCGCACCTCGCACCCCACCCCGCACCAGAAATCTGAATACCTGACTTCAAACTGTCCGCAACCGAACAATCCCTTGTCCACCTTCGGACAAAAAAACTTTTTCAAATAAGGCCTCAAAATAATGGTATATAAGGTGTTATAAAGCATGGTATTGAATTTGATTGTCTGCGTAAAGCAGCCATAAAAACCTTCACGTCATGTTTATCAGCTTCCTGAAACTCACCCTGCGCAACCTGCTGCGCCAGAAATTCTCTTCCTTTATCAACATCTTCGGACTGGCCCTTGGATTTGCCAGCTTTATCATCATTGGCCTGTATGTTTACGACGAAATGCAATACGACCGGTTTCATGAAAAAGGCGACAGGGTTTACCGCTTATA
This sequence comes from Bacteroidales bacterium, assembly GCA_046483935.1. Lineage (GTDB taxonomy): Bacteria > Bacteroidota > Bacteroidia > Bacteroidales > UBA7960 > JAWOCF01. The sequence goes on from JAWOCF010000085.1 coordinate 1,972, forward strand.
CAGCAATACCTTTCATGTGGACCGAACCATGGCACACCTGCCAGCCAGGTTTCATGTCCCCCTTTCGGAAAACCTCCCCGAAGCAGAAGCTGTGGTAAGAATTTTCTCATGGACAGGCACTGCAAGCATTGAAGTTGACAATAAAACCTATAAGGAACCGGGGTTGTATTTTGTCGATCCTGCCTTTTTTGACGTGTTCTCCTATTCCATCAAAAGCGGAAGCCTGGAGAATTTCTCCCGCAAACCCAACAGTGTGCTGATCAGCTCTGATGCAGCCCATCGTTTTTTTGGGGATGAAGACCCTGTGGGAAAGCTGTTGCGTCTTTCGGGTCAGGTTGATCTGGAGGTTGCCGGTGTGCTTGAAGAATATTCCACCCGGTCGCACTTTCAATTTTCCATGGTTGCAAATCTGGAGCATATGAAAGGTTTAAACACCTTTATGTTTGAGGACTGGGGCAACTATTCTTCCCTGTTTTACCTGCTGCTGCGCCCGGATGCCGATCCGCCGGCCGTGGGGCAAAAGATCCGCGATCTGATGCTCACCGCCCGGGGCATGGAAGACAAACAACAGCAAATGCACTTTGGGCTGCAACCCCTAAAGGAGGTTTACCTGGGATCGGCTGTAATAGAAACGCCCTTTGAAATGGCAGCCGGCAGCTACTCTTCGGTTATCATCTTTTCTGCTTCCGCTTTGTTTATCCTGCTGCTGGCTGGGTTTAATTATGTGAACCTGGCTACGGCAAAGTCTACTTCGCGGGCCCGCGAAGTGGGCATCCGTAAGCTGCTGGGTGCCGGAAGAAAACAACTGGTTGGCTATTTCCTGGTGGAATCCTTTTTGGTTTGCCTGATTGCCATGATTGTGGCCTTTGGGCTGGTGGAAATGGTTTCGCCTGTTTTTTCTGATATTGCCGGAAAGCAAATCAGCTATTCGATGATCGATTTCCGCTACCTGATTGTGCTGATGATTGGGCTGATTCTGGTGGTATCCTTTTGCGCAGGCATCTATCCGGCCTTCATTGTGTCGCGCTTCCGGCCGGTGAATGTGTTGAAGGGTTCCGCCTCATTATTTTCGGGCCACGTGAAAGGCAGCCTTGGGGTGAACCTGCGCCTGCGGCAACTTCTGATCATCCTGCAGTTTGCCATCTCCATTGGTCTGGTCACGGCAAGCCTGGTGCTCAACCGTCAAACCAGCCATGCAATTGCCAACAATGGGTTCGCCAAAGATTCGCTGCTGGTGATCAGAAACAATACCGGCGAAAGGATGATGAGCACCTATCAGGGCTTCAAAAACCAGATGAGCCAGTATCCTTTTGTCACCCACGTCAGTGCCGGAGGTCATGTGCCTACCAAGGAGCCTGGCAATCAGGACGGACTGCGACAACCTTCCCAAGGTAATGAGGAGCGGCAGCTGGTATATCTTGCCACTGTTGATTTTGAT
>JAWOCF010000090.1:0-2990 GCA_046483935.1 Bacteroidales bacterium
ATTGAAAATGGCGTGGGCACTTTCCTGGTGGGGAAAGATGCTGAAGTATTCGTTTTGTACCACATCGGGCCAGCGCCTGATGGTCTCATTGAAATCGTATCCACGGAACAAATGATCTCTCACCAGACGCCTGATCAACCGGTGATCGGAGGTGGAAAGCGGCAGATGATCATGAATGTTCAGGGTGCTGAGTGCCGAAACATATAGCCGGTATGATTCCACGCCCAGCTCCTCGAGCCACAGGGCTGGGTTCAGCCCGTGAATGCCCTCGATGATCAAATAGGTGTCGGGGGTGATGGTGGTGGTTTTGGTTTCCCGCACAGAGCCTTTCCCGTCGAACAGGTACCTGGGCAGGTTTACCGGCTTGCCTTGCAGCAATCCCTCTACCGTAATGCGAAACAACTCAAGGTCCAGGGCGGTGATGTGTTCGAAATTCTTCATCCCCGTAATGGGATCATCAACAATGCGGTCGTGGGGCAGGTAGAAATTGTCCATCGACAGGATCAGGGCATCCTTCTTCAACACCTTCAGCTCGATGGCCAGCCTGTTGGCAGTGGTTGTTTTGCCCGACGAGGTGGGGCCTGCCAGAAAGACGATCCTGGGCTTTAAGGGGTGTGAAACAATATTGTCGGCAATGCGCGAGAGGTTCCTGGCTTGCCAGGCTTCTGAGATCCTGATAAACTCGGGTAACTTACCCCGGCGGATCACATCATTGAGTTCGGCAAAACTGGAAATGCCCAGCTGCTTCATGTTTTGCTCCGACTCATGAAACCGTTTGAAGTATTTGCTTAATTCGTGGCGTGCAGGCATGACGCGTTGGAAGAAATCAGGGTCGGCAATCAGAAAGAAGCCTTTGCTATGGCCGATCAGCTGGAACTTCTCCAGCTGTTGGTGATTCTCCTGCACGGGGTTCACAAACAACTCCCCACATCCGTTCAGGTGGGTCAGGTGCAATCCCGGATCATGATCAGGAGGGTTGCTGCCCGAGGTGAGAAGATGTGTGATGTCGGTGCGCTGGTGGCTCTCGAAATATGCTGACAGCTCCCCGGCCGGGAGTGTCTGGTGTTGAAACATAACCCTTTGGCGGATCATCATCCTGATGCGCTCTTTGATCTTGCGCAGATCGTCCTGACTCACTTTGTAATCCTCAAAATATCCGTATACCCCGCCCGGTATGCTGTATGAGATGTAATACTTTTTGCCTTTCAGCTCCCGGGAGGCTGCCATATTGAACAATACCAGCAGGGGCTCTATGAGGTTGCGAAACGTGGGCTGTGGTTCTGATGAAGGGTCGTTAACGATATCGGGAACGGATTTCATGTCGGATAGTACTTTTTTTGTTGCGCAAATATAGTGCAATAGAATTTGATCCGTTGGTGTTTGCCTGGTTTTTCTCAACCATGACCCCACGATTTTTTTGTTGACAACCTACCGCTTTTAATAAAAAATATGTAGGTTTGTCTCTTTAATCTTTAAAGTACTCAAAATCTATAATCCTTCATAGCATGACAGATCTATCTACTACCTATATGGGGCTTGATTTGCGCAGCCCGGTGATCGTTGGTAGCTCGGGGCTCACCAGTAATCTCAGCAACCTGGAAATCATGGAGCAAAAAGGCGCCGGTGCCGTGGTGTTAAAATCCCTGTTCGAGGAGCAGATCAAGTTCGAGGTCCGCAAGGTGTTCTCTTATGATGATGTGCAGAACTCCTATACCGAAGCTGAGGATTATATCCGTAATTATGCCCGCTCACAAACCATCGACCAATACCTCTCACTGATTCAGGAGGCCAAGAAAAGATTGTCCATTCCGGTAATTGCCAGCATCAATTGCGTGTCGGCTGATGAATGGCCAGCCTTTGCCCGGCAAATTGAACAGGCCGGGGCCGATGCCCTGGAACTGAATGTCTTTCTGCTTCCGGCCGATATCGGCACTACTGGTGAACAATATGAGAACGTCTATTTCGACATCCTGGAGCAGGTAAAAAAGCAGGTTAACATCCCCATTTCTATGAAGATATCCCATCACTTCTCGGGGATGGCCAGCATGGTCAGGAAACTGGCCTGGTCGGGTGCCAAAGGTATTGTACTGTTCAACAGGTTCTTTAATCCTGACATTGACATTGACAACTTCCGCATTGTCCCTACCAACCTCTATAGCCGCCCTGATGAAATTGCCACTTCCCTGCGCTGGATCGGAATCCTCTCAGGCAAGGTGCAGGTCGACCTGTGTGCCTCTACAGGCGTGCATGATGGCAAAGGTGTGGTGAAGCAGTTGCTGGCCGGAGCCAAAGCCGTGCAGGTGTGTTCTACCCTTTACAAGAACGGGCTGGATCAGCTGGATGTGATTCATGAGGAACTGACCGCCTGGATGGAGAAAAACAAGGTATCCAAAATCAGTGAGTTTTCAGGGAAAATGAGTATGTTCAATGCCCCCAACGCCGCAGGCTATTACAGGGTGCAGTTTATGAAGCACTTTGCAGGGATCGAATAATCTGCTGATCCCTTGATCTTCTTTTGCTGACGAATCGTTACTGGCGGGCAAACACCTTGCGCAGCAGATCGGTAACGCGGGCTGCCGGATCCTCACGGATTTTCTGCTCTTCCTGCTCGACTAGGTAGAACAGCCCCTCCAGGGCCTGGTTGGTGGTATAATCTGCCAGATCAGCATTCACTGGTTGTAGGTTCTGATTGAAGGCCGCAATCCCATTATACACTTTACTGAGCTCCTGCCAGGCAGCGGCTGCGCCCACCGCATCGAGCGACTGCTGGATGTCGGGCCTGAAGGCTTCGTACAGGCTGGAATAGGTGCTGCGGTGCAGGTAGGTGGTGGCCGCATCATTACTGCCACGAAGGATATCCCAGGCGTCCTGTATGGTCATCCGGGTGATGGCATCTACAAAAATGGGCTGTGCCTTCTCTGAGGCATTCTCTGCAGCACGGTTCATGCGCACCACAAACTCATCCAGCAGGGGCCGCAATAGCGAAGAGC
>JAWOCF010000146.1:0-4410 GCA_046483935.1 Bacteroidales bacterium
GTTGGATCCCTTTCTGAGAGTATTTTTGAAAGTGAATTGTTTGGTCATCTGAAAGGTAGTTTTACAGGGGCTCATCAGGACAAGCAGGGGCGTATTGCCATCGCTGACGGGGGTACCTTATTCATGGATGAGATTGGAAATATTTCTCGTGCCATGCAGGCCCGGCTTCTGAGTGTGCTGGAGAAAAAGGAAGTGATACCGGTAGGAGGGACCCGGCCTGTAAAAGTGGATGTCAGAATCATTGCAGCCACCAATGCCAACATTGTCCAAATGGTTCAGCAAGGCGCTTTCAGGCAGGATCTGTATTATCGTCTGAACACGATCGTTCTTCACGTCCCTGCTTTACGCGAGCGGCCTGAAGACATTGAAGGGTTTGGTCATTTTTTCCTTGAACAATATAAGCGAAAGTATCATAAACCGGGCCTTGTCTTTTCGACACGTGCCTTGCAGAGGCTCAAGGCTCATTCCTGGCCGGGCAATGTGCGCGAGCTAAGACATACGATCGAAAAGGCCGTTATTTTATGTGATGATACGGTGCTGCGGCCTGAAGATCTTTTGCTGAGGACTACCACTGCCGTGAGCCAGTCTCCTCTGTTGAACCTTCAGGAGATGGAACGTCATGCTATTGTGCAATCCCTGGAGCATCACCAGGGCAATCTTTCTCATGCTTCCCGTCAGCTGGGTATCACCCGGGCAACTTTGTATGCTAAAATGAAGAAGTATGGTTTATAACCGCTTTACCGGGATTCTTGCAGTCAGGCTGGTGCTGCTGGTCCTTACCCTGTTTTTGCTGGCAAGGGTACTGGCCGGCGATCCAACACCTTTTGTGCTGATCTTTCTACTGATCCTTTCAGGGGCTCAGTTTTGGGGGCTGCTAAAACTTTTGAACCGCACCAATGATGAGCTGGCTGCTTTCTTCAGCAGTTTCCAACATAAAGATGCTACCCGCTCCTTTGACCTGGAAAACCTGGACAGGAACTTCAGCACCCTGCGTGATTCTTTCAACAAGATGACCGGAGTGTTGCGTGAAGCACGCAAAGAAAAGGAAGAGCAGTCACGTCTGAATCAGCTAATGATAGACCAGGTGGGTACAGGTATGTTTATTTTTCATGCAGGAGGGAGAGTGGTTTTTCACAATAAGGCTTCGGCTTCCCTGCTGGGAATCAGCGAATTCAGTCAATTGCAGCATCTTTCTTTCGGGACACCCTCTCTCCCTGCTTTTATTGCAGATCTGAAGCCAGGAAGGCCACAGGTATATGCTTTACAGATGCCAGGCAGGAAAGAGGTGCCGGTCAGCTTTTCAAAAAAGAGGTTCCGGCTGGGAGACCAGGATCTTTCACTGGTATCCATGCATCCTATCGGAAAGGAACTGGAGCAACAGGAAGTAGGGGCCTGGCAGAAACTGATCAGGGTCCTTACCCACGAAATGATGAACACTCTGACTCCTGTAGTCACTTTGTCAGGAAATATTGAAAGATGCCTGAGTCCTGTGAAACAGGCACATGACATTCCTGAAGATTTCCAGGAGTATATTGAGGATGCTGTCAAGTCAGCATCGCTGATCACCTCGCGGAGTCAGAGCCTGATGCACTTCGTTGAGAAGTACCGTAGCTTATCACTAATGCCCCCCTTCAAGCCTGAAAGTATCGCATTGAAACCTTTTCTGGAAAAGCAGATAGATTTTTTCTCCCATTCTGTGCGGCAGGTTGATATCCATCTGAAAGTAGAGCCTCCTGAACAGCAGGTGATAATCGATCCGGTGCTTATGTCGCAGGTGATGGTCAACCTGATCAAAAATGCACTGGAAGCTTTGGCAGAAACACCCCGACCCTCCATTACCATCATGGCAGGCACAGCCCGGGAATACTGGTATATTGCCGTTCACGACAATGGCCCGGGTATTGCTGCAGAGCATCTGGACAATGTTTTTGTGCCTTTTTTTACTACCCGCAAGCAAGGAACCGGTGTAGGGCTTAGCCTGTGCCGGCAGATCATGAGTGTTCACCAGGGATCTGTTGAAATAGAATCAGAACCCGGAAAAGGGTGCCTGGTGAAACTGCTCTTTTGATCCTACCTCTCTATTCCGAGCGCAAGGATTTTATGGGGTTTGCTTTTGCCGTGATCCATGCCTGCAGGCTGATGATAGAGGAACTAAGCAGCAGGGTAGCAATACCAGGCAAAACAAACCATAAGGGGTTCATGAGCGTTCGGCTGGCAAAATTCTCAAGCCACTGATCCATGGCAAACCATGCCAGGGGTACAGCCACAATGAATGCAATCCCTACCAGGACAGCTGATTCCCGGTTAAATACCCATAGCAGGTTGGTCAGCGAAGCACCCAGCACCTTACGGATACCCATCTCCTTGACCCGTCGTTCGGCCGAAAAAGCTGCCAGTCCGTAAACCCCAAGAATGGAGATGATGATGGCCAGTATCGCCCCCGTTGATAATAATGTGGCTGAGTTCCGTTCCTGTTGATAAAGGTTCTGTATCCTTTCATCCAGAAAGATGATATCCGGGATATATGCCGGATCAAAAGAATGCAAAACCTTCGTAATTTCTTCCTGTAACCGGGCATAGTCGTTGGTATTGACTTTTAAATATATGTGAGAGAGTCCATGCTGGGCATACTGGATGGCGATGGGCTCGATTGTCTGATGTAATGATTTCAGATAGAAATCTTTGACGATCCCTATGATCGGCCCCTGGTGGGTGAAGATGTCCAGGTTTTTGGAAAGTGGATCCTCAAACCCCAGGGCATCAGAAGCTGTTTCATTCAGGATGAAGGCACCCTGGGCATCCGCTTGTGAGCCTTCATGGAAGTTTCTGCCCTCCAGGATTTCTATACCCATCAGGTCGAAGAAGTTGTGATCCACCATGATGATGTCTCCGGTCACTCCTGCCTCTTTTACCCCACCCTGTTCAGCAATCAGGTCCATGCGGCTGGTGCCGCCATAGAAGAAGTTAGATCCAGCGGCTCCCTGCACCCCGGGAATAGATTCCAGGGCTGCATTTACCTGGGGGTTGGTCTGACGGATGCGGTTGGAAACGTTGTGGATGATCATTACCTGCTCCTGATCAAACCCAAGGTCCGAATTTTGCACATGCCGCAGTTGATTAGAGATGACCAGCAGGGAGCTGATGATAAAAATGGTGATGGCAAACTGAAACACCACCAGGACCTGTCTCAACATCCTGCCGCGCGATCCCTTCACGATCTCCCCTTTGAGAATTCTCACCGGGTCGAAAGAAGCAATATAGAAGGCAGGGTACACTCCGGCCAGAAAGCCGGTGATCAGCAAAATAGCCAGGATGACAAGGATGCCGGTACCACTCATCAGCACCGAGGTTTGGAAGGTTATTCCAAGAACCTGGCTGAAGAAATCAGAAAAGATCTCTGAGAGGGCATAGGCGATGAAAAAGGAAATGATGGTGATGATCATCGACTCAAAAAGAATCTGGCTGATCAGTCCTTTGCGGGTGGCACCTACCACCTTGCGCATTCCTATTTCCTTCGATCGCAGGGTGCTGCGGGCAGTAGCAAGATTCACATAATTGATGATGGCAATCATCAGAACAAACAAGGCCAGCAAAGCAAATATGATCACATTGCGATAGCTGCCGTTGCTTCGAAATTCCCAGGGAAGATTTGAATGTAGATGAATATCCGTTATGTTGATTAAGGAACTGGAAACATCGAACTCTATCCCTTCATAAACAGGGTTGGAAGCAATATGCTCGGCTACCAGTTGATCCAGCTTGCTTTCCAATGCCTTGAGATCGGCGTTGGGCTTTAGCTTCAGGTAAGTAAAGAAGTTCATGCCCGAACTTTTTATCTGAGGGGGCAGGTTTTCCTGGCGTGAGATAGCATTGAAGTTCATGTGTGTGTTTTCAGGAAGATCCCTGATCACCCCGGAGATGCGATAGGGTTCTCCCTCAATATTGATCACCTGATTGAGGGCTTCTTCCGGAACTTCAAACAGGCGGGCCGCAGTAGCTTCGGTCAGCACGATGTCATTTTCATGTTCAAGGGCCCGCTGGGGGGCACCTGCAATAAACTCGAAAGAAAAGATGGTGAAGAAGGTAGAGTCAGCAAAAAGAATGGATGATACATTATGGGCCAGATCCCCTACCATCACCTCCGGATTGGTATACCAGGAAGACATCCTAACATAATTTTCCACTTCGGGCAGCTCCCGGTGGGCATTTTCTCCCGTGGGAAACATGGCGGCCGGAATCGTTAACTCTTCACTCTGTCCCAGAATGGCAGTGCTATGGATGCGATAAATATTCTGATGCCCTTCCAGAAACTTGTCGTAGCTGAATTCATGAAGCACAAAGATCCAGATGAGCAGAAAAATGGCCAGCCCCAGGGAAAGCCCCAGAATATTGATCCCTGAATTGACCTTT